>NZ_AYMF01000033.1:0-302497 GCF_000633435.1 Achromobacter sp. DH1f
GGGGCGGGATGGCCCCGCCGCGCCCATCCCTGCAATGGCCGAGGTCAGTGTTTTTCGGCTTGCAGCGCGGCCGCGATCACGGCGCGTTCATCGCAGGCGGCGCCGTTCAGGAAGGCATTGAGCAGCACGGCCGATATCGACGCCAGCAAGATGCCGGATTCCAGCAGCGTATGCAGCGAGTGCGGCAGCCACTGTTTGAAGTCGGGCGCGATCAGCGGCACCATGCCGATGCCGATCGACACTGCCACGATCATGGCGTTGTGGCGGTTGCCCTTGAAATCCACGCCGGAAAGAATACGGATGCCGGTCGCGGCGACCATACCGAACATGACGATGCCGGCGCCGCCCAGCACCACCGTGGGCAGCGATTCCACCAGCGCGGCCATTTTGGGCAACAGGCCCAGCACGATCAGGATCACGCCGCCGGCCACGCAGACATAGCGGCTTTTCACGCCGGTCACTGCAACCAGCCCGACGTTCTGCGAAAAGCTGGTGTACGGAAAGGTGTTGAAAACGCCGCCGATCACGGTGCCCAGGCCATCGGTGCGCAGGCCGCGGGCCAGGTCCTGCTGGCCGACCTTGCGGCCGGTCATCTCGCCCAGCGCCAGGAACATGCCGGTGGATTCGATCATCACCACCACCATGATGAGCGACATGCTGAGGATCAGCATCGGGTCGAACTGCGGCATGCCAAAGTGAAACGGCAGCACCACGTCGACCCACTCGGCGCGGCTGACTTTCTCGAAGGTCATGATGCCCAGCGCCGAGGCCGCTACCGCGCCGATCACGATGCCCAGCAGCACCGAAATGTTGGCGACAAAGCCGCGCGCATACTTGACGATCAGCAGGATGGTCAGCAGCACCAGCGCGGCCACGGCCAGCCCGGCCGGATCGGCATAGCGCGGGTTCAGCATCGACGGCATGATGGCAAAGCCTTGCGGCACCGGCGGCAGCGGGCTGCCGGGTGAGGTTGCCTGCGCCAGCCACTGCGCATAGGCCGGATCGACGATGACCGGCGCGGTCGGGCCGGCCGGGTTGCCGAAGATCCAGTTGATGCCGACGCGCATCAGGGTGATGCCGATCAGCGTGATGATCGTGCCGGTGACCACCGGCGGGAAGAAGCGAAGCATCTTGCTGATGAGCGGTGCAACCAATATGGACACGATGCCCGCACCGATGATGGTGCCGAACAGGGTCTGCGCGCCCGCCGTGCCCGGATGGGCGTTGGCCATGGCCACCATGGGCGCTACCGACGCGAACGTCACGCCCATCATCACCGGCAGCTTGATGCCGAACCACTGCGTGGCGCCCAACGCCTGGATCAGGGTGACAAGGCCACAGCAGAAAAGGTCGGCGGAAATCAGCATCGCGACTTCGGCGGGCGACAGGTTCAGGGCGCGGCCAACGATCAGCGGCACGGCCACGGCGCCCGCATACATCACCAGTACATGTTGCAGACCCAGCGCCGCGAGCTTGCCTGAGGGCAGACGCTGGTCGACGGGATGAACCTCGGGGGACACGCGGGGTGCTGCCTGCATAGCCAAATCTCCTGGCGGAGTAGGGGTGTCGGTCGGGGGGGGAATTCCTGTGGCGCTTAACTGTGTACCGAAAATGTATACAAAACGAGAGGCATGCAGAATAGAGGAAAACCCGGTGCAAATCAGGGGCCAGCGGTATGGGGGAATGCTGCGGCTTTTGGGGCGGGAACCGCGCGGCAACGAGGTGCCCGCAGTCGGGCCGGTGAGGCAGGGAGCGCGTGTGCTGAGCGATCGGAACCGGCCAGCTGAAAGCTGGCCGGTGGGTGGCGGGTCAGATCACTCGTTCAGAACATTTCGGTCAGATCATCTCGGACAGATCCTGTCGATCCGGCCCGCGCCCTTCAGGCCGGTTGGAGCAAGTCGGCCAGTGTGCGCGCGATGACCTTGGTGGCGCGGCGCAGGTCTTCGAGCACGACGCGTTCGTCGCTGCGCTTGGCGTGCGATTCAAGCACCGTGCGCGGGCCCGCGCCGTAGATCACGCCGGGAATGCCGGCTTCGGCATACAGTCGCACGTCGGTATAGAGCGGCGTGCCCATGGCAGGTATCGGTTCGCCGAAGATGGCTTCGCCGTGTTTCTGGATGGCGCTGACGAGCGGCTGGTTGCCGGGCAGGGGGCGCATCGAGTTGGCCAGCAGCAGGCGTTTGATCTCGACCTGGATGCCGGGCGATTGCGCCGCGGCTTCCTGGATGATGCGGCGGATGTCGGCTTCGACGTCGGCGGCGTTTTCTTCGGGGATCATGCGGCGGTCGAGCTTGAAGCTGACCTTGCCCGGCACTACGTTGGTGTTGGTGCCGCCTTCGATGCGTCCGATATTCAGGTAGGGGTGGCTGATGCCCGGCACCTGCGAGGTGACCTGCTGGTACAGCGTGTTCTGGGCATACAGCGCGTTCAGGATCTTGACCGCGCCTTGCAGCGCATCCACGCCGCTGGCCGGAATGGCGGCATGCGCCATCTTGCCGTGCACGGTTACTTCCATTTGCAGGCAACCGTTGTGCGCAGTGACGACTTCATAGCTGAAGCCGGCGGCGATCAGCAGGTCGGGCTGGGTCAGGCCTTGGCGCAGCAGCCAACCGGGGCCGAGCAGGCCGCCGAATTCTTCGTCATACGTGAAGTGCAGTTCGACCGAGCCGTGCGTGGGCTGGGCAACGGCTTCCAGCGCTCGCACGGCGAAGGTGAAGCTGGCGAAATCGCTTTTGCTGACCGCGGCGGCGCGGCCGTACAGGCTGCCGTTGTCGATCTCGGCGCCATAGGGGTCGTGCTGCCAGCCGTCGCCGGGCGGCACCACGTCGCCGTGCGCATTGAGCGCCACGCGCAGGCCGGGGCCGTATTCGCGCCGCACGATCAGGTTGGTGATGGATTGCAGGCCGTAGTCGCGGACTTCCTGGTCGGGTACGGCGTGCGCTTCGGCGTCGAAGCCGAAGTCTTGCAGGAGTTCGGCGGTGCGCACGGCGTGCGGCGCGTTGTTGCCGGGCGGCGTGTCGGTGGGCACACGCACCAGGGATTGCAGGAAGCGGACTTCTTCGTCGAAGTGGGCATCGACCCAGGCGTCAAGGCGGGCGTAGTCGGTCATGGAGTGTCTAGCGAGTGGAAATGTCGTGGGCAAGATCGTTCAGCAGGCCTTGCATGGCCTGCGCGGCCAGCTGCATGTCGTCTCGGGTGGTGGATTCGCGGGGGTTGTGGCTGATGCCGGCGTTCTGGCCGCGCACGAACAGCATGGCCTGGGGCATGACCTCGTGCAGTTTCATGGCATCGTGGCCGGCGCCGCTGGGCATGCGGTGCACGGGCACGCCCAGGGCGTCGACCGCGCGTTCCCAGCGTTGCTGCCAGTCGGGCGCGCTGGGGGCGGCCGAGGCGCGCATGGTTTCCTCGAGCGTGTAGCGTACGCCGCGCCGCTCGCACAGGGTCGCCAGTTCGGCCAGCACATCATTGACCAGGGCATCGCGCTGCGGATCGCTGGGCGCGCGCAGGTCCAGGCTGAAGCGGCATTCGCCGGGCACCACGTTGATCGAGCCGCTGGGTACTTCCAGCATGCCGATGGTGCCGACCGAATCGCCGTCGCGGGCGGCGCGCTGTTCGAGATACAGCGCCAGTTCGGCGGTGGCCGCGGCCGCATCGCGTCGGCGGTTCATGGGAGTGGTGCCGGCGTGGCAGGCCACGCCCAGCACCTGCACCTGGTAGCGCACGCTGCCGTTGATGGACGTGACGATGCCCAGCGGCAGCCCCATTTCGTACAGCACCGGGCCTTGTTCGATATGGACTTCGATGAAGCCCAGGTAGCGGCGGGCATCGCGCCGCAGCTTGGGGATGTCGTCAATGCACAGGCCGGCGTGCTGCATGGCTTCGCGCAGGGTGATGCCCTGAGCATCTTTCTGGTCGAGCCATTGCGGCTTGAAATCGCCGATCAGGGCGCCAGAGCCAAGGAAGGTGGCGCGATAGCGCTGGCCTTCTTCTTCGGCAAAGCCGATGACTTCAAGGTGGTAGGGCAGGCGACGGCCCTGGCGGTGCAGCTCGCGCACGCAGGCCATCGGCACGAAGATGCCCAGCCGGCCATCGTATTTGCCGCCGTTGCGCACGGTGTCGTAATGGCTGCCGGTCATCAGCGTGAGCGCGTCGGGCCGATCGGCGTGGTAGCGCCCCACCACGTTGCCGACGGCATCGATTTCGACTTCGTCGAAGCCGCAATCGCGCATCCAGTGCGAAATGCGCTGCGCGCAGGCGCGATGCGCGTCGGTCAGGTAGGTGACGGTGAGCTGGCCCTTTTCGGCGTAGCCCGGGTCGCTGTGAACGGCCAGGCGTTCCTGCCAGTCCCAGATGTCGTTGCCCAGCGTCAGGTCCTGGCCGAACTTGTCGGCCAGGCGCAGTTGCGCGATGCGATGGATATTGCGCAGGGCTTCGTCGCGCTCGATGTCGGGCGGGTTGTCCAGCCGGCGCGCGAATTCATCGATGATCTGCGCGCGAGTGAGGCCGGTGCCGCGCGCGCCGCGCACGGCCAGGATGAACGGGAAGCCGAAGCGGGCGTTGTAGTCGGCGTTCAACTGCTGCAGGCGGTTGAATTCCTCGGGCGAACACTGCGTCAGGCCCGCCTGGGTCTGTTCGTGGGTGGATTCTGCCGTGAGGTCCTGGCGCACCATGGCGCGTCCGGCCAGTTCGGGGTGGGCGCGAATGAGCGCCAGGCGCGCGTCCAGCGGGGCGGCGTCGACGGCACGCTGCAACTGGTCCTGCAGATGCGCGAGCGACCGGAACGGCCGGGCCGCGAGCGCCTGGCGGGCGATCCAGGGCGAATGCTCGTACACGCCGTCGAGCATTGCGCAAGCCGCATCGGGCGCGGCGGCATTGAGTTGTTCCAGGGTAAGGGCCATGGTGGCGGGGCTCAACGGTTGGGGGTGTAGGGATGAACGGTCTTCCAGTGCCGGGCGATATCCAGCCGCCGGCACACCCAGACGCGGTCGTGGCGGGCGATGTGGTCCAGGAAGCGCTGCAGTGCCGTGATGCGTCCCGGGCGCCCGAGCAGACGGCAGTGCATGCCGATGCTGAGCATCTTGGGCGCTTCGTCGCCTTCGGCATAAAGCGCGTCGAAGCTGTCTTTCAGGTACTGGAAGAAGGGGTCCGCGTGCGAATAACCCTGCGGCAGCGCGAAGCGCATGTCGTTGCAATCGAGCGTGTAGGGCACGATCAATTGCGGCGCGACCGTGCCGTCGGTCTTTTGCACCTGCATCCAGAAAGGCAGGTCGTCGCCGTAGTAATCGCTGTCGTATTCGAAGCCGCCGTAGTCGGCCACCAGGCGGCGGGTGCGCGGGCTGTCGCGGCCGGTGTACCAGCCCAGCGGGCGCTGGCCGGTGAGCTGCGTGATGGCGTCCATGCCCAGCCGCATGTGTTCGCGTTCGGTGGTTTCGTCGACGTTCTGGTAGTGAATCCAGCGCCAGCCATGGCAGGCGATTTCGTGGCCGAGTTCGACGAAGGCCGCAGTCAGTTCGGGATGGCGTTGCAGCGCCATGCCGACGCCGAAGACGGTCAGTGGCAACTGGCGCTTTTCGAATTCGCGCAGGATGCGCCAGACGCCGGCCCGCGAACCGTATTCATAGATGCCGTCCATGCTGACATGGCGGTCGGGATAACTGGCCGGATTGAACATCTCGGACAGGAACTGTTCGGACCCGGCGTCGCCATGCAGGACGTGGTTTTCGCCGCCTTCTTCGTAGTTCAGCACGAACTGCACGGCGATGCGTGCGCGGTCGGGCCATTGCGCGTGCGGCGGGTTGCGGCCGTAGCCGACCAGGTCACGGGGGTAGGGCAGCGTGGAATCGTAGAGGGCCATGGCGGGTGAGGCGTGAGGCCGGCAGGCGCCGGCGGCGGTTGATACGGGTGGACGGGGTTGGCTGGCCCTGCGGCCAGCGACCGTGCCGTTCATGATGGGCTAAACAATAGCTGGAAAGCAAGAACGTGTATACAATTTCTGTACATCATCCAGGATAACCATGAGACGGCCGGGCACCGCCCCGGCACCAGGAGACACCATGGGCTTGACCACGCACGTACTCGATACCATGCACGGCTGTCCGGCCGCCGGCATGTCGGTGGCGCTGTATGCCACGGACGGCGACACGGCCACGCCGATCAGCCGCCACACCTTGAATGCCGATGGGCGCACGGCGGGCCCGCTGTTTTCCGATGGCGACCTGAAGGCCGGCACCTACCGCCTGGTGTTCGATGTGGCGGGCTATTTCAAGGCGCGGGGCGTGGCCCTGCCCGACCCCAACTTCCTGAACCGCGTCAGCCTGGACTTCGGCGTGGCGCGTACCGACCAGCACTATCACGTGCCGCTGCTGGTCAGCCCCTGGAGCTACTCCACTTATCGGGGTTCCTGAACCCCGCGCATCAGGGTATTCCTGATGCGCGGCCACGCTGCGAAGCGTAGTTTCGAGTACAAAAACTGCATACAATTCTCCGATCTTGATCGCAGCGGTGCGGGGCCCGACGGCCTTGTGCGCGATCTGTCTTCTGCTTACAGCGCCCGCGGTGGTAGGCAGTGTGGCGGCGCCCTTTCCCGGCCCGCCCGCTGCGAGGGGCATGAATGGAAAGCTACTACCTGGATTGGGTCAATCTGCTGCTGCGCTGGGCCCACATCATCACCGGCATCGCCTGGATCGGCACGTCGTTCTATTTCGTCATGCTGGACAACAGCCTGGAGAAGCCGCGCGACCCGGAATCCCTTGAAAAAGGCGTGGGCGGCGAGCAATGGGCGCTGCACGGCGGCGGCTTCTACAACATGCAGAAGTACGCGGTGCAACCCAAGAAGCTGCCGGAACACCTGCACTGGTCGTTCCTGGAAAGCTACAGCACCTGGGTCACCGGCTTCCTGCTGTTCTCCATGTCCTATTTGTGGAATGCCAGCACGTACTTGATAGACCGCTCCAAGATGGATTGGGCGCCGTCGACCGCGGTGATCGTGGCCTTGGCCTTCTTCGTGGCGTTCTGGTTCGTGTACGACGGCATCTGTCGTCTGTTCGGCCGTGGCAAGCACGGCGATCGCATCGTCGGCGTGCTGGTGGCCTTGTTCATCGTGCTGGCGTCGTGGCTGGCCTGCCACTGGTTCGCGGGCCGCGCCGCCTTCCTGCTGGTGGGCGCCATGATGGCCACCACCATGAGCGCCAACGTGTGCTTCTGGATCATTCCGGGGCAGCGCCGCAACGTGGCCGCGATGCGCGCGGGCAAGCCGGTGGACCCGGCCAACGGCCAGCGCGGCAAGCAGCGCAGCGTGCACAACACCTATTTCACGCTGCCGGTGGTGTTTGCAATGATGAGCAACCACTATAGCTTCACGTACACGCACGCCTACAACTGGATCGTGCTGCTGCTCATCATGCTGGGCGGCGCGGCCATCCGGCAGTTCTTCGTGGTGCGCCATCGTTTCAAGCTGGGCAATGCGCGCAACCCGTGGCCTTATGCACTGCTGGGCGTGGCGGTACTGGGCCTGACCATCGTCTGGATGCAGCCGGCGCCGGTGGCCGCTGCCGTTGCCGCGCCCGCGCCAGCCGCGGTGTCGTATGCCCAGGTGCGCCAGGTGTTCGAACAGCGTTGCCTCCTGTGCCATGGCGAGCAGGTGCAGATGAAGGGGGTGCGGCTGGATTCCCCCCTGCAGGTCGCTACCCATGCGCAGGCGGTGTACCAGCAGGCGGTGGTGTCCCGGATCATGCCGATGGGCAATTCCACAGGCATGACCGAGGACGAACGCGCCTTGCTGGGGGCCTGGTTCCAGGCCGGCGCCAAGACGCAATAGACGGTCAGCGTAAATCCCCGGCCGGCCACCCCATCGCGCCAAAGCCGGCCGCGCAGAATCCTGCCTCAGCCGTTGCGGTACAGAAAGCTGTAGGCGTTGATCGCCGGTACCCCCCCGAGATGCGCGTACAGCACTCGCGAGCCCGCCGGGATTTCTCCGCGGCGCACGATGTCCATCATGCCTTGCATGGATTTTCCCTCGTACACCGGGTCGGTCATCATGCCCTCCAGCCGGGCGCACTGGCGGATGGCGTCGTTGGTCTCGGCCGACGGCAGGCCGTAGGCGGGGTAGGCGTAGCGGGTGTCCAGCACCACGTCGCTGTCGGTGATGGGGCGGTCCAGGCCGACCAGGTCGGCCGTGCGCCGGGCGATGCGCAGGATCTGCGCGCGGGTCTGGTCGGGCGTGGCCGAGGCGTCGATGCCGATCACCCGGTCGGCGCGGCCATCGGCGGCAAAGCCCACCACCATGCCCGCCTGCGTGCTGCCGGTGACGGCGCAGACCACGATGTAGTCGAACTTGAAACCCAGTTCGGCCTCTTGCCGGCGCACTTCCTCGGCGAAACCTACATATCCCAGCCCACCCAGTTCGTGGTCGGACGCGCCCGCGGGGATGGCATAGGGCTTGCCGCCGCGTTTTCGTACGTCTTCCAGGGCCTCTTCCCAGCTGCGCCGAAAGCCGATATCAAAGCCCTGGTCGACCAGCCGCACGTCGGCGCCCATCAGCCGGCTCATCATGATGTTGCCGACCCGGTCGTAGACGGCGTCTGAATAGTCCACCCAGTTTTCCTGCACCAGTACGCAGGCCAGGCCCAGCTTGGCGGCCACCGCCGCCACCATGCGGGTGTGGTTGGACTGGATGCCGCCGATGGTGACCAGGGTGTCGCAGCCTTGTTCCAAGGCCTGCGGAATCAGGTATTCCAGCTTGCGCAGCTTGTTGCCGCCGAAGGCCAGGCCGCTGTTGCAGTCTTCGCGCTTGGCGTAGATCTCGACCTTGCCGCCCAAGTGGGCGGACAGGCGCTCGAGCTTTTCGATGGGGGTGTCGCCGAAGGTCAGGCGGTGGCGGGCAAAGCGTTGCAGATCCATGCGGGCTCCTGGAAGTCGGGTCCGGGCGAGGGGTGCCGCGGATGGAAAAATCATAGGAATCGCAGGGTTTTTCGGTCAATTGCGTATTTTTTTAAATTCGATGATTTAAATTTTCTTCATGGATTATTTTTGGATTTAATATTTATAAAAATAAATATCCGAAGAAATTAAATTTTCAGGGACGCATTGAATGACTGCCATCGCCGGACTGGACCGCATCGACCGCCACATCCTGCGCCTCTTGCAGCAGGACGCGCAGATCACCAATCTGGACCTGAGCGCGCGCGTGCACCTGAGTCCGGCCGCGTGCCTGCGGCGGGTCGAAAAGCTGAAGGCCGAAGGCATCATCAAGAAGACGGTCGCGTTGCTCGAACCGGCCGAGGTCGACATGGCCACCCTGGTCATCGTGGGCGTGGTGCTGGACCGCTCCACGCCCGACTCCTTCACCGACTTCGAAGCGGCCGCCCGAGGCATCAGCGGCTGCCTGGAATGCCACCTGGTGGCGGGGGAGTTCGACTACTTCCTGATGCTGCGCATCCGCGACCTGGAACGCTTCAACAAGCTGCACGCGGGCGAGATCATCAAGCTGCCCGGCGTGCGCCAGATCCGCACTTTTTTCGTGCTCAAAGAGATTCTGTCGACCACTGAACTGCCGGTCTGACGAGGCTAATGCGCAACACCCTGTGCGCGGGCACAAAAAAATGCCGCAATGCGGCAATTTTGGTTAGCGGAATTTGGTGGTGCGTAGACGGCGTTTTTGCAGGGGTTCGACGGACATTCCAACACTGCATGAAGCCATTCCACAGACGCTTTTGCGTCACGCAAACGCAAGAAGACGCCCTTAAACTCAAAGGGTTATACTTTCATTCATACGGCTATCAAGGCTTGTACGCGCCTTCTGCCCCTGCTATCCGCTCAACGGGAAGCCCGTGTCGCGGAAGGTTTTCCTGCATCGTGTCGAGTGAAGCACTCGTAAAGGTGAAGCGATATGTCTTCGGAAATAGAATCTCTATCCACGTCTTATCTCTTTGGGGGTAACGCCCCTTATGTTGAGGAGCTTTACGAAGCCTACCTCGACAATCCCGGTTCGGTACCTGACAACTGGCGCGAATACTTCGACCAGCTGCAACATGCTCCCGCTACCGACGGCCAGGAATCCACCCGCGACCAGGCCCACGCTCCCATCGTCGAATCGTTCGCCCAGCGCGCCAAGGCCAATGCCTTCGTGCAACGCGCCGCCGAACCCGACCTGAGCGTCGCCACCAAGCAAGTGTCGGTGCAATCGCTGATTGCTGCCTACCGCTCGCTGGGTTCGCGCTGGGCTGACCTGGATCCGCTCAAGCGCCAGGAACGTCCGCCGATCCCCGAACTCGATCCGGCCTTCTACGGCCTGACCGAAGCCGATCTGGACCAGACCTACTCGGCCACCAACACCTACTTCACGACCGCCAGCACGATGACGCTGCGCGACATCCTGAAGGCGCTGCGCGACACGTACTGCCGCAGCATCGGTGCTGAATTCACGCACATCTCCGACCCCGCCGCCAAGCGCTGGATCCAGGAACGCCTGGAAACCACCCTGGGCGCGCCCGCCTACTCGGTCGAAGAAAAGCGCCACATCCTGCAGCAGCTGACCGAGTCCGAAGGCCTCGAGCGCTTCCTGCACACCAAGTACGTCGGCCAGAAGCGTTTCTCGCTGGAAGGCGGCGAAAGCTTCATCGCCTCGATGGACGAAGTGGTGAACCACGCCGGTGAAAACGGCGTCCAGGAAATCGTGGTCGGCATGGCCCACCGCGGCCGCCTGAACCTGCTCGTGAACATCATGGGCAAGATGCCTGGCGACCTGTTCGCCGAGTTCGAAGGCAAGCACGCCGAAGGCCTGACCGACGGCGACGTGAAGTACCACAACGGCTTCTCGAGCGACCTGTCGACCCGTGGCGGTCCGGTGCACCTGTCGCTGGCGTTCAACCCGTCCCACCTTGAAATCGTCAACCCCGTGGTCGAAGGCAGCGTGCGCGCTCGCCAGGAACGCCGCGGCGATGCCGAAGGCAAGCAAGTGCTGCCGGTGCTGGTGCACGGCGACGCGGCTTTCGCCGGCCAGGGCGTGGTGATGGAAACCCTGAACCTGGCCCAGACCCGCGGCTACGGCACGGGCGGCACGCTGCACATCGTCATCAACAACCAGATCGGCTTCACCACGTCCGACCCGCGTGACTCGCGTTCGACGCTGTATTGCACCGACGTGGTCAAGATGATCGAAGCGCCGGTGTTCCACGTCAACGGCGACGATCCCGAAGCCGTCGTGTTCGTCACCAAGCTGGCCCTGGACTACCGCCTGCAGTTCCGCCACGACATCGTCGTGGACATCGTCTGCTTCCGCAAGCTGGGCCACAACGAGCAAGACACCCCGTCGCTGACGCAGCCCCTGATGTACAAGCGCATCGGCCATCACCCCGGCACGCGCAAGCTGTACGCCGACAAGCTGACCACGCAAGGCGTGCTGGCCGAAGGCGAAGCCGACCAACTGGTCAAGGACTACCGCCAGCTGATGGAAGACGGCCAGCGCACCATCGAACCGGTGCTGACCGACTACAAGAGCAAGTACGCCATCGACTGGTCGCCGTTCCTGGGCGCCAAGTGGACCGACCAGGCCGACACCGCCGTGCCGCTGGCTGAACTGAAGCGCATCGGCGAACGCATCACCGCCGTGCCGGAAGGCTTCACGGTGCACCCGCTGGTCGCCAAGCTGCTGAACGACCGCCGCACCATGGCCAAGGGCGAGCTGAACCTGGACTGGGGCATGGGCGAACACCTTGCCTTCGCGACCCTGGTGTCCTCGGGCTACGCCATCCGCATCACCGGCCAGGACTCGGGCCGTGGCACGTTCACGCACCGCCACGCCGTGCTGCACGACCAGAATCGCGAGCGCTGGAACGACGGCACCTACATCCCGCTGCAGAACGTCTCGGAAGGCCAGGCGCCGTTCACCGTGATCGACTCCGTGCTGTCCGAAGAGGCGGTGCTGGCGTTCGAATACGGCTATTCCAGCGCTGAACCGAACACGCTGACCATCTGGGAAGGCCAGTTTGGCGACTTCGTCAACGGCGCCCAGGTCGTGATCGACCAGTTCATCAGCTCCGGCGAAGCCAAGTGGGGCCGCCAGTCGGGCCTGACCCTGATGCTGCCGCACGGCTACGAAGGCCAAGGTCCCGAGCACTCGTCGGGCCGCATCGAGCGCTTCCTGCAACTGTGCGCCGACAACAACATGCAAGTGGTTCAGCCGACCTCGGCTTCGCAGATCTTCCACGTTCTGCGCCGCCAGATGATCCGCCCGTTCCGCAAGCCGCTGGTGCTGTTCACGCCGAAGTCGCTGTTGCGCAACAAGGACGCCGGTTCGCCCCTGACCGATCTGGCCGGCGGCAGCTTCCGCCCGGTCATCGGTGAAGTCGACGAGGCCATCGACGCCAGCAAGGTCAAGCGCGTGCTGGCTTGCTCGGGCAAGGTGTACTACGACCTGGTCAACGCCCGCCGCGAGCGTGGCGCCGACAACGTCGCCATCGTCCGTGTCGAGCAGCTCTACCCGTTCGCGCACAAGTCTTTCGAGACCGAACTGCGCAAGTACCCGAAGGCGACGGAAGTCATCTGGGTGCAGGACGAACCGCAGAACCAAGGTGCGTGGTTCTACGTGCAGCATCACGTGTACGAGAACATGGTCGAAGGCCAGAAGCTGGGCTACGCAGGTCGCGCCGCTTCGGCGTCGCCGGCCGTGGGCTACCTGGCCAAGCACCAGGAGCAGCAGAAGGCCCTGATCGAAACGGCCTTCGCGCCCAAGTTCAAGGTCATGCTGACGAAGTAAACCCGCTGGATGCGCGTGCCGCGCGGCAAGTGTCTGAAACCCCGTTTCGAACCTTGCCGCGCCGCCCCCACAAGAACACACACTTTACGGAACAAACAAAATGGCTATCACCGACGTCGTCGTCCCCCAACTCTCCGAATCCGTCTCCGAAGCGACCCTGCTGACCTGGAAGAAGCAGCCCGGCGCTGCCGTCGAAGCGGACGAAATCCTGATCGAAGTCGAAACCGACAAGGTCGTGCTGGAAGTGCCGGCCCCCGCCTCGGGCGTGCTGGCTGAAATCGTCAAGGGCGACGGCAGCACCGTCACCTCGGGCGAAATCCTGGCCCGCATCGACACCGCCGGCAAGGCCGCCGCCGCCGCGACCGCCCCCGCCGCCGAAGCGCCCAAGGCCGCGCAAGCCGCCGCTGCCCCGGCCGCTGCCGCCCCGGCATCGACCGCCGCCGCTGGCGTGGCTTCGCCCGCCGCAGCCAAGATCCTCGCCGAAAAGGGCGTGGATGCCGCCAACGTCGCCGGCACCGGCCGTGACGGCCGCGTCACCAAGGGCGACGCCCTGAACGCCAGCGCCCCCGCCGCCAAGGCCGCACCGGCCAAGGCCCCGGCTGCTCCCGCCCCGACCACGCTGTCGCTGGACGGCCGTCCGGAACAGCGCGTGCCGATGAGCCGCCTGCGCGCCCGCATCGCCGAGCGCCTGCTGCAATCGCAGCAAGAAAACGCGATCCTGACCACGTTCAACGAAGTGAACATGCAAGCGGTCATCGATCTGCGTAGCAAGTACAAGGACAAGTTCGAGAAAGAGCACGGCATCAAGCTGGGCTTCATGTCGTTCTTCGTCAAGGCCGCCGTGGCCGCCCTGAAGAAGTACCCGCTGATCAATGCCTCGATCGACGGCAAGGACATCATCTATCACGGCTACTTCGACATCGGTATCGCTGTCGGCAGCCCGCGTGGCCTGGTGGTGCCGATCCTGCGCAACGCCGACCAGCTGTCCATCGCTGAAATCGAAAAGACCATCGCTGACTTCGGCCGCCGCGCTGCCGACGGCAAGCTGGGCATTGAAGAAATGACCGGCGGCACCTTCTCGATCTCCAACGGCGGCGTGTTCGGTTCGATGCTGTCGACCCCGATCATCAACCCGCCGCAATCGGCCATCCTGGGCGTGCACGCCACCAAGGATCGCGCCGTGGTGGAAAACGGCCAGATCGTCATCCGCCCGATGAACTACCTGGCCCTGTCCTACGACCACCGCATCATCGACGGCCGCGAAGCCGTGCTGGGCCTGGTCGCCATGAAGGACGCCCTGGAAGATCCGCAGCGCCTGTTGCTGGACCTGTAATCTCGGCGCCCCGCGCCCGGCGCCGCCGCGACCCTCGGTCCGCGGCGCCCGGCCGGCTCCGAGCCGGCTTGCGCGGGCCGGGGCGAGTTCCACACCCTCCTCATTCGCGAGAACACTATGTCCAAACAATTTGACGTCGTCGTCATCGGCGCGGGCCCCGGCGGCTACATCGCCGCCATTCGCGCCGCGCAGCTCGGCATGTCGGTGGCTTGCATCGACGCCTGGCAGAATGGCCAAGGCGGCCCGGCTCCCGGCGGCACCTGCACCAACGTCGGTTGCATCCCGTCCAAGGCGCTCCTGCAATCGTCCGAGCACTTCGAACAAGCCAACCACCACTTCGCCGAGCACGGCATCGAAGTCAAGGGCGTCAGCCTGAAGCTCGACACGCTGATCGGCCGCAAGAACACGGTGGTCAAGCAGAACAACGACGGCATCCTGTACCTGTTCAAGAAGAACAAGGTCACCTTCTTCCACGGCAAGGGCGCGTTCAGCGGCCAGGTCGACGGCGGCTGGGCCATCAAGGTCACCGGCACCACCGAAGAAGACCTGGTTGCCAAGCACGTCGTGGTCGCCACGGGTTCGTCGGCGCGCGAGCTGCCCGGCCTGCCGTTCGACGAAAAGGTCGTGCTGTCCAACGACGGCGCGCTGAACATCGGCGCCGTGCCCAAGACCCTGGGCGTGATCGGTGCGGGCGTGATTGGCCTGGAAATGGGCAGCGTGTGGCGCCGCCTGGGTTCCGAAGTCACCATCCTGGAAGCGATGCCGGAATTCCTGGCCGCCGCCGACGGTCAAGTGGCCAAGGAAGCCCTGAAGGCCTTCACCAAGCAAGGCCTGAACATCCAGATGGGCGTCAAGATCGGCGAGATCAAGGCGACCGCCAAGTCGGTGACCGTGCCCTACGTCGACGCCAAGGGCGCCGAGCAGAAGCTGGTCGTGGACAAGCTGATCGTCTCGATCGGCCGCGTGCCCTACACCGGCGGCCTGAACGCCGACGTGGTGGGCCTGAAGCTGGACGAGCGCGGCTTCGTGGCCGTGGACGGCGACTGCAAGACCAACCTGCCCAACGTCTGGGCGGTGGGCGACGTGGTGCGCGGCCCGATGCTGGCGCACAAGGCCGAAGAAGAAGGCGTTGCCGTGGCCGAGCGTATCGCCGGCCAGCACGGCCATGTCAACTTCGACACCGTGCCGTGGGTGATCTACACCTCGCCGGAAATCGCCTGGGTCGGCAAGACCGAACAGCAGCTCAAGGCCGAAGGCCGCGAGTACAAGGCCGGCAGCTTCCCGTTCCTGGCCAACGGCCGTGCCCGCGCCCTGGGTGATACCACCGGCTTTGCCAAGGTGATCGCCGACGCCAAGACCGACGAGGTCCTGGGCGTGCACATCGTGGGCCCGATGGCCTCGGAGCTGATCTCGGAAGCCGTGACGATCATGGAATTCCGCGGCGCCGCCGAAGACATCGCCCGCATCTGCCACGCGCACCCGACGCTGTCGGAAGCCGTGAAGGAAGCGGCGCTGGCCGTTGACAAGCGCGCCCTGAACTTCTGATCCTGCGCCGCGCTGTCGCATAGCCAAGGGGGCGGGTTCTCGGACCCGCCCTTTTTTTCATCCGCTTGACTTTGCCTCCTCCATGAACGTCCGCGAATACTACGAACATGCCCTGGCCGAACGCGGCTACCAGCCCGATGCCGCCCAGAAAAAGGCGATCGATCGGCTGCAGCGCTATTACGACGAATGGGTCAAGTTCAAGGCGTTGCGCTCGAACGCGCTCAAGAAACTCTTGAACCGTCCCGACGTGCCGCGCGGCGTCTACCTGTGGGGCGGGGTGGGACGGGGCAAGAGCTTCCTGATGGACGCCTTCTACGCCACCGTGCCCGTGGTGCGCAAGACGCGCCTGCATTTTCACGAGTTCATGCGCGGGGTGCACCGCGAGCTCGAAGAAGTGAAGGGCATGCAGGACCCGCTGGACGAAGTGGCCAAGCGCGTGGCCAAGCGCTATCGCCTGATCTGTTTCGACGAATTCCACGTGTCCGATGTGGCGGACGCGATGATCCTGCATCGTCTGCTGTTGAAGTTGTTCGAATACGGCACGTCGTTCGTGATGACGTCCAACTACGAGCCGTCCACCCTGTACCCGGACGGCCTGCACCGCGACCGCGTGATGCCCGCGATCGAGCTGATCCAGGCGCGCATGGACGTGATGAACGTCGACGCCGGCGTCGACTACCGCCGCCGTTCGCTCGAACAGGTGCAGTGCTATCACTCGCCGCTGGACGAGCGTGCGCAGGCGGCGCTGCAAGAGGCCTTCAACACCCTGGCCGATACGCCGCCGCAGGAGCCGCTGCTGCATATCGAGCACCGCGAGATCCGCGCGCTGGCGCTGGCCGGTTCGGTGGTGTGGTTCGACTTCGCCACGCTGTGCGGCGGCCCCCGTTCGCAGAACGACTACCTGGAACTGGCCAACCGCTTTCATGCGGTGATCCTGTCCGGCGTGCCGCGCATGGGGCCGCGCCAGGCGTCCGAGGCGCGCCGCTTCACCTGGCTGATCGACGTGTTCTACGACCACAAGGTCAAGCTGATCATGTCGGCCGAATGCGAACCCGAAGAGATCTATACCGAGGGTGCGCTGGCCAACGAATTCCACCGCACGGTCTCGCGCATTCTGGAAATGCAGTCACGCGAGTACCTGGAATCCGAACGCCGCCTGACGGTAACGTTGTAGTTATGCCGCACGCCTGCGCCGCGAGGGCAGGCGTGGCGCGATTTGCGTACTTAAAATTAGTAATGCAAGTCATTATCAATTAACATTTGAAGACTTCAGGTCCCCGCGCCGCAGTCTTCAAGTGTCTTCCACCTTCGTTTCTTCCCCGGCTTCGCACGCCGATGTTCCCGCCACGCATGTCGACGGCCTGTACCGGGACCATCGGCCGTGGCTGTTCGGCTGGCTGCGCCGCAAGCTGGGTTGCGCGCATCGCGCCGAAGACCTGGCGCAAGACGTGTTCGTGCGGGTGATACAGGGCCGCAAGTGCGTGCGCGCGGACGACGCGCGGGCGTTGCTCACCACCATCGCCAAGGGCCTGGTGGTGGATCACCAGCGCCACGCCGCCCTGGAGAATGCCTATCTGACCTACCTGGCCGGCATGCCCGAGGCCTACGCGCCGTCGCCCGAGACCCAGGCCGAGCAGATGCAGGCGCTGATGCAGCTGGACCGCCTGCTGGACAGCCTGCCGCCCAAGGCGCGCTCGGCCTTTCTGTTGTCGCAGCTGGACGGCCTGACCTATCCCGAGATCGCGCATCGCCTGGGCGTATCGCTCAGTTCGGTGCAGCAGTACATGGTGCGGGCGATGTCCGCCTGCTATGCAGCGTTCTATGACTAGCGCTGCGAACCGCGTAGTGGCTGCGCCCGCCGACCCGGTGGTGCGCCAGGCGATTGCCTGGTGGGCCCGGCTGCAGTCCGGCGTGGATATCGACGCCGATCGCGAGGCCTGCCATGCCTGGCTGGCGCAAGACCCCGCGCATCGCCAGGCCTGGGAACGGCTGGAGGCCATCGGCCGAGACGCCCGCCGGGTGCCGGCCGCGCTGGCGCATGCGGCGCTGGACGGCCCGGCATCGCCCGGCCGGCGCAATGCCCTGCGCGCCACGCTGTCGCTGGCCGGGGTGGGCGTGGCGGCGTGGGCCGGCTACCGCCACACGCCGTGGCAGCGCCTGGCGGCCGACCTGAGCACGGGCGTGGGCGAGCGCCGCTCGGTTGCGCTGGCCGACGGCCTGGCCGTCACCTTGAACAGCGACAGCGCGTTGCGCCTGCGCCTGGATGGCGGGGCCCGCGGCATCCATCTGCTGCGCGGCGAAATCCTGGTCAACGCACAATCGCGCCCCGGCGCGGCGGCGCTGCGGGTGGATACCGGCTACGGCGTGCTGGTGGCCGAGAACGCGCGCTTTGACGTGCGCCGCACCGACAGCGGTGCGCGCCTGGGCGTGTACGAGGGCAGCGTATCGCTGCTGCGTGACGGACAGGCCGCGCAGGCCGAGGCGGGCGAGCGGCTGCACTACCGCGACCACGGCAGCGTGGTGCGGCACGCGTCCGACCCCGACCGGCTGGCCTGGGTCGATGGCCTGGTGGTGGCCAAGGATTGGCGGCTGGATTATTTCGCGCAGTACCTGGCGCGTCAGCGCGTGGGGATGATCCGGGTCGATCCGGCCGTGGCCGGGTTGCGGCTGTCGGGTGTGTTTCCACTGGACGACGCCGAGCGCGCGCTGAAGGCGCTGGAGCCGGCCCTGCCCATCGCCGTGACCCGTCATACACAGTACTGGCTGCAGGTCGGTCCGCGCGAGACCTGACCGTTACAATTTTTTTTCACGTTGTCCTGCAGGTTTTTGATTCCCGTACGGAAAGGCAGAGATAGAGACCTACGTATAGGGAGTTTTCGTGTCCGCTTCATCTTGCCCGCGCCTGGGCGCTACCTTGACCGCCGGCCGCCTGGCCGTGCTTGCCGCCACCTGCGCCGGCGCCTGGCTGGCCGCTGCGCCCGCCGCCTGGGCCCAGTCGGCCCCCGCCGAGGCGCAAGCGCCCCGTTCCTACAAGATCGCCCCTGGCGTGCTTGCCGATGCGTTGACCCAGTTCGCGCGCAGCGCGGGCGTGGTGCTGTCGTTCGACCCGGCCCAGGTGCGCGGCCTGCGCTCGGACGGGCTGGACGGCGCCTATTCGGTGGGCGCCGGCTTTGCCCGCATCCTGTCGGGCAGCGGCCTGCAGGCGCGTGGCCAGGCGGGCAATACCTGGACGCTGGTGCCGGCGCCGTCCGCGCCTGCGGGCGGAACGCACACCCTGGCGCCCGTGACGGTGTCGGGCAATTCGATCAGTGCATTGGCCCCCACCGTGGGTTACGTGGCCAGCGCCAGCGTCAGCGCCACCAAGACCGATACCCCGTTGATCGAGACGCCGCAATCGGTGTCCGTGATCACGCGCGAGCAGATCTCGGAGCAGGGCGCGCAAACGCTGAACCAGGTGCTGCGCTACACCCCGGGCGTGGCCACGGAATCGCGCGGCGCCACCGCTACGCGCCTGGACCAGTTCAACGTGCGTGGCTTCTCGGCCTCGACCTACCTGGACGGCTTGCGCGTGTTCGGCGGCCGCGATGCGCTGCCGCAGGTCGATGCCTACCGCCTGGAACGCGTGGATGTGCTGAAAGGCCCCGCCTCGGTGATGTACGGCCAGGGCGGCCCCGGCGGCGTGGTGAACCAGGTCAGCAAGCGGCCGCTGGAAGAAGCGCAGCGCGAGGTCGAGCTGCAGGTCGGCAACTATGACTACCGGCGCGCCAACGTCGATTTCGGCGGTCCGCTGGATGAGGAAGGCAAGTACCTGTATCGCCTGGTGGGGTCGGGCTATATGTCCGACGGCCAGGTCAAGGACACCAAGGAACGCCGCTATTTCGTGTCGCCGGCCTTCACCTGGAAGCCCAACGGTGATACCTCGCTGACCGTGCTGACGAACTTCCAGCGCGATCCCGACATGGGTTCTTATGGCAGCGTGTCGCCGATGCGCACGCTGTTCTCGGCGCCCGACGGCAAGCGCCTGGGGCCGGATTATTACGACGGTGACGCCAACTTCGAAAAGAGCGACCGCAAGAGCTATTCGCTGGGCTACGTGCTGGATCACCGTTTCAACGACACGTTCAAGGCCTCGCAGAGCCTGCGCTGGACCCGTTCCGAAGCGCAGTACCGCAGCATCTACGGCGCGTCCACCGCCAACTACGGCTACACCGACAAGCGCTACCTGTACCAGCAGCGCGCCTCGATCGCGACCGACGTGGAGGTCGGCGCGCTGACCATCGACAACAACCTGCAGGCGCGCTTTGACACGGGCAAGTTCGGCCACACCGTGCTGCTGGGCTTTGACTACCAGCACGTCAAGACCGACACCTTGTCGGGCTTTGGCACCGCGCCCGCGCTGGAGGTGTTGAACCCGAACAACCACCAGAACATCCCGGTGCCGGCGTTCTCGACCGACGCGACCACCAAGCAATACCAGACCGGCCTGTACTTCCAGGATCAGATCAAGATCGACCGCCTGTCGGTGCTGCTGGGCGGGCGCTACGACTGGTCGCGCAACGTCGGCGAGACCACCACCATCGCCACCGGCCGGGTCGCGCCGTCGTCGCTGAGCGCCGAAGCGTTCACCGGCCGTTTCGGGGTGATCTACAACTTCGACAACGGCGTGGCGCCGTACTTCAGCTATTCCGAATCGTTCGAACCGCAGTCGGGCACGGGCTGGAACAACGCACCGTTCAAGCCGATCGAAGGCAACCAGTACGAGGTCGGCATCAAGTACCAGCCGCCGGGCAGCGCCACGATGCTGTCGGTGGCGGCGTTCGACATCCGCCGCGAGAACATGACCACCACCGATCCGGACCCGACGCACCTGTGCGGCACGTCCAACGCCCGCTGCCAAGTGCAGGCGGGCGAGCTGCGCACGCAGGGCATCGAGCTGGAAGCCAAGACCGAGCCGATGCGCGGCCTGACGCTGCTGGCGGGCTACTCGCTGCTGGACAACGCCTATTCCAAGGCCAACCCCAACCTGACCGGTTTCAACCTGAAGGGCAAGTCGCCGGTGGGCGTGCCGTCGCAGCAGGCGTCGGCGTGGGCCCGCTACCAGTTGCAGGGCGGGCCGCTGGCCGGCCTGGGCGTGGGCGGCGGTGTGCGCTACATCGGCTCGTCGTACGTGGATGATGCCAACACCATCAAGGTGCCGTCGGTCACGCTGTTCGACCTGATGCTGGACTACGACCTGGGCCGCATGTCGCCGTCGCTCAAGGGCATGCAGGTGGCGCTGAACGTGCAGAACCTGTTCGACAAGGAATACATCGCCTCGTGCTCGGGCGATTCCTGGTGCTGGTACGGGTACCAGCGTTCGATCAAGGCCAGCCTGCGTTATCGCTGGTAAGCCTGGCCCCAGGGCCCGCGCATGGCCGCGGGCGTCTGGGGTAGGTACTGTTTCGTAGTGAGAATGGTTATAATTCAGACCCTGCCGACACGCAATCCGCCGCGGGGCGGGCCCAGATCGGCGCAGACAACAGGAAAATCGACAATGACATTCGCAAGGACTTTGGCAGCCATCGCGCTGCTGGGCAGCGCCGGCGCGGCGCAGGCGCACTTCGTCTGGCTGGAACGGGCCGATCAGGGCCCGGCGAAAGCCTACTTCGGCGAATGGGCGGACGACCTGCGCGAAAAGCGCGACGGCCTGCTGGGCAAGGTCCTGGTGGCGCCGGTGGTGACCGGCGCCGACGGCAAGGCGCTGAAGGCGTCGGCCGAGGGCGCGGATTTCGTCGAGTTTCCCGCCAGCGGCAAGGGCGATGTGCGCCTGTCGCAGCCGATCCAGTTCAAGGAAACGCTGATGCAGTACGGCGCCAAGGCCGGCCGCAGCGACACCGAGGGCAAGCTGGACCTGGAGCTGGTACCGGCCGCCGCGGGCAGCAATACGTTCGTGCTGCACTTCAAGGGCAAGCCCCTGGCCAAGACCGAAGTCACCGTGTTCGGCCCGCCCAAGTGGGAAAAGCGTTTCCACAGCGACGAAAACGGCCGCATCGAGATCACCACCCCGTGGCCGGGCCAGTACGTGCTGGAAGCCGCCCACGTCGTCGAAGAAGCCGGCCAGACCGACGGCAAGGCCTATACCAAGATCCGCTACGTTTCCACCCTGACCTTCAACGTGACCAAGTGAAAGCTCCCGCAGCCGGCGCAGGCATGATGCGCTACCGTTTTGCCGTGGCCTCCCGGGCGGTGGCCGCCATTCTTGGCGGCTACGGCCTGGCCTCGGCGGCTGCGGCCTGCCTGGCTGTGTGGCTGCCCCTGCAACGCGCCGAGGCCGTCGTCACGGCGCAGATGGTGTCCTTCGTGGTCTACACCTGTGGCGTCATCTGGGTGTTTGCCACCCGCAACGCCTGGCGCGCCTGGGCGGGCATCGTGGTGCCGGCGGCGGTGTTCGGCGGCCTGTTCCTGGCCCACGGGCTGGTGGGGGCGGCATGAAACCGAATACCGGAAAAGCGCAAGGTGAAGAAGGCCTGCGCCAATCCATGTCGTGGTTGCACACCTGGTCGGGGTTGATCTTCGGCTGGGTGCTGTTCGCGATGTTCCTGACCGGCACGCTGGCGTTCTTCCGCCCCGAGATCACCCGCTGGATGCAGCCGGAGATCCAGGTACAGAAGGCCCCCGTGCTGGAATCCGTGACGCTGGCGCAGCGCTACCTGACCGAACACGCGCCCGACGCCAAGCGCTGGTTCATCACCCCGCCGTCGGATCGCGAGCCCGTGATCTCGATGCTGTACCAGTCACCCAAGCCCAAGCCGGGCGAACGTGGCTTCGTGCGCGTCAAGCTCGACCCGCACAGCGGCCAGGCGCTTGAAGCGCGCGAGACCCGCGGCGGCGACTTTTTCTACCGTTTCCACTTCGAACTGGAAACCGCATTTCCGTGGGGCCGCTGGCTGGCCAGCATTGCCGGCATGTTCATGCTGGTGGCCATCATCAGCGGCATCATCACCCATAAGAAGATCTTCGCTGACTTCTTCACCTTCCGGCCGAAGAAGGGCGGGCAACGCGCCTGGATGGATGGCCACAATGCGCTGTCGGTGCTGGGGTTGCCGTTTCACCTGATGATCACCTTCAGCGGGCTGGTGCTGTTCATGACCATGCTGATGCCCGCCGGGATTCTGGCGGTGTATGAACACCCGCGCCAGTACACCGACGACGTGTTCGCGTCATTCAAGGTCACGCCGCCGCGCAACGAGCCGGCGCCGCTGGTCGATATCGCCCCGCTGGTGGATCAGGCGCAGCAGCGCTGGCACGGCCGGGTGGGGCGCGTCACGGTCAACAACCCCGGCGACGCGGGCGCCACCGTTACCGTGACCCGCGATGCGGCCGATGGCGTGTCCTATGGCCGGCTATCGCCCTACCTGCGTTTCGACGGGGTGAGCGGCGCGGTGCAGGAAGGGCAGGATGAACTCAGTCCCACCGTGCGCACGGCCGGCGTGATCGTCGGCCTGCACCTGGGCCTGTTTGCCGAACCGCTGCTGCGCTGGTTGTATTTCCTGGTCAGCCTGGCGGGCACCGCCATGGTCGGCAGTGGCCTGGTGCTGTGGATTTCGAAGCGGCGCCAGAAGGCACGTCCCGGCGCGCGCGAAGCCTTTTCGCTGCGGCTGGTGGACGGCCTGAATGCCGGCACGATCGCCGGCCTGTTCATCGCGGTGGCGGCGTTCTTCTGGGCCAATCGCCTGGTGCCCGCCGACCTGCCGGGTCGCCAGCTCTGGGAAACGCGCGCGTTCTTCGCCGCCTGGGGCCTGTCGCTGGTGTATGCGTTCGTGTTCCAGAAGCGCAAGTGGCAAGACCTGCTGTCCGCGGCCGCCGCGTCGCTGGCGCTGGTGCCGGTGGTCAACGCGCTCACCACGTCGCGCCACCTGGGCGTGTCGCTGCCGGCGGGCGACTGGGTCATGGCGGGGTTCGACCTGACCTGCCTGGCCGGGGCGCTGCTGCTGGCCTGGATGGCGCGCAAGGCCGCCCGGGCCCGCAAGGCGCCGTCCAAGACGGCCGCCAAGGCCTCGGCCAGGACTGCCGGCCAGGCGCATCCCACTTCCGAAGCTGCCTATGAACCGAGGTGATACGCCATGACGCTCGCCGCTTTCTGCCTGGCCTACGCAGGGTTCTCCGCCCTGTGCCTGGGCATGGACCGTCACTACGAAGACCTGTTCGACCGAGCCTTGCCGCGACGCCACCGGCTGCCGCTGCGGGCCTTTGGCTGGGGCGCGCTGGCCTTGTCGCTGTGCGCCTCGGCCGCGGTCTGGGGCTGGAGCTACGGCACGGTGGAATGGATCGGCATTCTCAGCATCGCGGGCCTGCTGCTGATCTGGTTCCTGACCTTCCGTCCGCGCGCCGCCCTGACGGCGGGCGGCCTGTGCGCGCTGGCCGCCCCGGTGCTGGCCGTCCTGTAGGCGTCGGGACGGCGCCACCGGGCCCGGCACGGGCCGTGGCGGGCGGCGCGGCACGTTACACTGGGCTTTTCTCCACGCAACCGCCTCATCGTCCATGAATACCCGCGTCCTCACTGGCATCACCACCTCCGGAACTCCCCACCTTGGCAACTACGCCGGCGCGATCCGCCCTGCGGTCCAGGCCAGCACGCAACCGGGTGTCGACGCGTTTTTCTTCCTGGCCGACTACCATGCGCTGATCAAGTGCGATGATCCGGCCCGCGTCGCGCGCTCGCGGCTCGAGATCGCCGCCACCTGGCTGGCGGTCGGACTGGACCCCGAACGCGTCACGTTCTATCGCCAGTCCGACATTCCTGAAATTCCCGAGCTGAGCTGGCTGCTGACCTGCGTCACCGCCAAGGGCCTGATGAACCGCGCGCACGCGTACAAGGCATCGGTCGACCAGAACGTGGTCAAGGGCGTGGACCCCGACGATGGCGTGACGATGGGGCTGTTCTCGTACCCGGTGCTGATGGCGGCGGACATCGTGATGTTCAACGCCAACAAGGTGCCGGTGGGGCGCGACCAGATCCAGCATCTGGAAATGGCGCGCGACATCGCCCAGCGCTTCAACCACCTGTATGGCCGCGACTACTTCACGCTGCCCGAGGTCGCCATCGAAGAAGACGTGGCCACCTTGCCGGGGCTGGACGGCCGCAAGATGTCCAAGAGCTACAACAACACGATTCCGCTGTTCGAAGGCGGCGCCAAGGCGCTGCGCGCCTCGATCATGCGCATCGTGACCGACTCGCTCGAGCCCGGCCAGCCCAAGGATGCCGAAGGCTCGCACCTGTACACCATCTACCGCGCGTTCGCCACGCAGGCCGAGGCCGCCGCCTTCCGCAAGCAGCTCGAAGAAGGGCTGGGCTGGGGCGAGGCCAAGCAGGCGCTGTACGACCATCTTGAAAACCTGCTGGCGCCCATGCGCGAGCGCTACTTCGACCTGATGGCCAACCCCGGCCGCATCGAAGACGTGCTGCAGGCTGGCGCCGTCAAGGCCCGCAAGCTGGCCGTGCCGATGATGCGCGAACTGCGCGAGGCCGTGGGCCTGCGCAACCTGAACGCCCAGGCGCCGACCAAGAGCACGCAGGCCAAGAAGGAAAAGGGCAAGGGCGCACGCTTTGTCAGCTTCCGCGACGAAGACGGCAGCTTCCGCTTCCGCCTGCTGGCGGCTGATGGCGAAGAGCTGCTGCTGTCGCAAGGCTTTGCCGACCCCAAGGAAGCCGGTGCGCTGATGCGCCGCCTGCAGGCCGAGGCCCCGGACACGCTGCTGCAAGCGACCGACGCCGGCCCGGCCGCCGTGCTCGATGGCGTGGCCGTGGCCACGGCGCCGGCCGGCGCCCAG
The DNA here is from genome assembly GCF_000633435.1 of Achromobacter sp. DH1f. Lineage (NCBI taxonomy): Bacteria > Pseudomonadati > Pseudomonadota > Betaproteobacteria > Burkholderiales > Alcaligenaceae > Achromobacter > Achromobacter sp. DH1f. Next base: position 25,443 of record NZ_AYMF01000033.1, read on the forward strand.
GGCGATGCCCAGGCCTTGCTGGCCAAGGCGCGCGAAGCGCTGGCGTCGATGTCGCAGGAATAAGCGCGCGTCGGGCGGCGGCCGTTCAGCGGGTTGCGCTGCTCACGATGCGGCCGTCGAGCACCTGGAAGCGCTGCGCGCTGCCCTGGCCCGCGATCTCAAGCATGTCGCCCGACGAATAGCCGGTGACGTTCGGGCAGTCCAGCCATTCCGGGTTGATGAACGGAAAATACTTCAGCGTGCCGCTGCCCTGGCTGACGAAATCGAAGGTGGTGTTGGCGACCACTTCCGGGTCCCATTGGCTGGCGTCGAAGATCAGCGCGCAGCCGGCGCCGATGCGGTAGACGATGCTGGCGCCCATGCTGGCAAAGCCCAGCGCGCCCACGTGCAGCTGGGCGCCGTTGACCAGTTCGATCACGCGGCTGCCCAGGCGTTCCAGGGTGATGTGCTTGAAGGTGACTTCGGCGCCGTCCACGGTCAGGTGGGCGTATTGGCCCAGCGTGACTTCGTTGTACGCGCCGCTCAGGCTCGCTTCTTTTTCGGTAATGGTTGCCGCTTCATTGGCGGCAAGCGTAATGGTATTGCGCATGGCGGACGGATCTCCGATCTCTCAGGGTATGGCGCATGTTGTTCTTGTGCTTCTACCCGATAGACGCTTGCGCCGCCGCTCGCCTGATCGTGGGTCTGCTGTCGCCGTGCCGGTCCGATGCCAACGGCGTTTTATTATTTGGACACAATTAGATATTTTCTCTTATTTTTATTGCGCAGGGCTTGAGGGATCGCAAGGAAATCGACCCATTGCGGGAAAGTCCTTAGTTGAATGACAACCCCGAAGTGACGCCCCGAAGTGACGCCCCGAAGTGACACCCTGAAATGACCCCCTGAAATGACAACCGGCGCCTGAGCGCCGGTTGGGGACCTGCCTGTTGCGTCCTGGCTGCCTTGTGAGGGCAGGCCAGGGCGGGATCAGCGTTTGAGCTTGGCGAACGCGTCGGCCATGGCGCTGTTCATCGCGGCGCCGCCGCCTGCGTTGCCGCGGCCGCTGTCGCCTTGCGGACGGCGGCCGGGGCGGTCGCCGCCCTTGGCCGGAGCGTCCGAGCCGCGTCGTGCAGGCACGGCGGCATCGTTCATGCGCATGGTCAAGGCCACGCGCTTGCGCGCCACGTCCACTTCCAGCACCTTCACGCTGACCGTCTGGCCCACGCGCACGACGTCGCGCGGGTCCTTCACGAACTTCTCGGCCAGTGCCGAAATGTGGACCAGGCCGTCCTGGTGCACGCCGATGTCGACGAACGCGCCAAAGTTGGCCACGTTGGTGACCACGCCTTCCAGCACCATGCCGGGGAACAGGTCGTTCAGCGTTTCGACGCCTTCCTTGAACTGCGCGGTCTTGAATTCCGGACGCGGATCGCGGCCGGGCTTTTCGAGTTCGGCGAAGATGTCGCGCACCGTCGGCAGGCCGAAGCGCTCGTCGGTGAAGTCCGACGGCGACACGCCCTTCAGGGCCTCGCGCTGGCCGATGATCTGCTTCACCTCGGCCTTGATCTTGGCGACGATGCGCTCGACCACCGGATAGGCTTCCGGGTGCACCGACGACGCGTCCAGCGGGTTGTCGCCATTGGGAATGCGCAAGAAGCCCGCGGCCTGTTCAAAGGCTTTTTCGCCGAAGCGCGGCACCTTGCGCAGGATGTCGCGCGTGGGGAAGGCGCCGTTTTCGTCGCGCCAGGCCACGATGTTCTTGGCCAGCGACGAGTTCAGGCCCGACACGCGTGCCAGCAGGGCGGCAGACGCGGTGTTGACGTCCACGCCGACGGCGTTCACGCAGTCTTCGACCACGGCATCCAGTGAACGGGCCAGCTCGCGCTGGTTGACGTCGTGCTGGTACTGGCCCACGCCGATGGCCTTGGGATCGATCTTGACCAGCTCGGCCAGGGGGTCCTGCAGGCGGCGGGCGATGGACACGGCGCCGCGCAGCGTCACGTCCAGGTCGGGGAATTCCTGGGCGGCCATTTCGGATGCCGAGTAGACGGACGCGCCGGCTTCGGACACGACCACGCGGGTCACCTTCAGGTCGGGGAAGCGTTCCATCATGTCGCCCACCAGCTTCTCGCTTTCACGCGAGGCGGTGCCGTTGCCGATGGCGATCAGGTCGACCTTGTGGCGGGCTACCAGCGCGGCCAGCGTGTTGATGGTGCCGTCGCGGTCGCGGCGCGGTTCGAACGGGTAGACGGTGGTGGTGTCGACGACCTTGCCGGTCTGGTCGATGACCGCCACCTTGCAGCCGGTGCGGATGCCCGGGTCCAGGCCCAGCACGGCCTTGGGGCCGGCCGGCGCGGCCAGCAGCAGGTCTTTGAGGTTGGCGGCGAACACGCGGATGGCTTCGGCTTCGGCGGTTTCACGCAGGCGGCCGATCAGCTCACTTTCGAACGCCGTGACCAGCTTGACGCGCCAGGTCCAGCGGCATACTTCGCCCAGCCAGCGGGCGCGCGGCGAGGCGTCCAGCGCGAACAGGCCGTTGCCCAGCTTCAGGAAGTTGGCCACGCGCGCCACGCACGGGTGCGGCAGTTGCGCTTCGAGTTCGGCTTCCAGGCCCAGGCGGATTTCCAGCACGCCTTGCTGGCGGCCGCGCAGCAGCGCCAGGATGCGATGCGACGGCAGCGTGCGCAGCGGTTCGTTGAAGTCGAACCAGTCGCGGAAATTGGCGCCTTCGGTTTCCTTGCCGTCGACCATCTTGGAATACAGCAGGCCGGTGGACCAGAGATGCTCGCGCATGTCGGCCAGCAGGTCCGCGTTTTCGGCGTAGCGCTCGGCCAGGATGTCGCGCGCGCCATCCAGCGCCGTCTTGGCGTCGTTGATCGCGGCTTCGGGGTTCAGGTATTGCGCGGCCAGCGCGGCCGGATCGCAGGCCGTATCGGCCAGGATGGCGTCGGCCAGCGGTTCCAGGCCGGCCTCGCGGGCGATCTGGGCGCGCGTGCGGCGCTTGGGCTTGTACGGCGCGTACAAGTCTTCCAGGCGCTGCTTGGTATCGGCGGTGGAGATCTCCTGCTGCAGTTCGGGCGTGAGCTTGCCTTGCTGCGAGATGGATTCGAGGATCGCGCCGCGGCGTTCTTCGAGCTCGCGCAGATAACCCAGGCGCACTTCCAGGTTGCGCAGGACGGTGTCGTCCAGGCCGCCGGTGGCTTCCTTGCGGTAGCGCGCGATGAAGGGCACGGTGGCGCCGTCATCAAGCAGTTCGACCGCCGAGGCGATCTGGGAGGCGCGTGCGCCGAGCTCGGTGGCGAGCTGGGCAACGATACGGGCATTGTCGACGCCGGCGGCGACGTTCGTGATAACGGAAGTTTCAGACATCTCGATACGACGGCAAAAAGGAAAAACAAGGGGCGGATTGTGCCATAAGCCACTGTTACAGAACGTGCCAGGGGTGACCGATCCGTCCCTGCGACAGGGGGCGACCGCGACATGGCAAGCGGAAAAGCGCGGCCGCAGCGGGTATCATTTGGTCCTTTCCCACCATCAGTGTCTGGCGCCCCGACCGTCGACCGGCACGGTTGACTTCGACACTAGGCTGTTTCAATGCTGGACCTGGACATATCCGAATTCTTCGCCGAGGACGGGCCGCTTGCGTCGGCCATGCCCGGCTACAAGCCACGCCCGTCGCAAGTCGAGCTGGCCCAGGCCATCGGCCAGGCCATCTCCGACCGCGCCACGCTGGTGGCCGAGGCCGGCACCGGCATCGGCAAGACCTGGGCCTATCTTGTACCCGCGTTCATCCAGGGCGGCAAGGTGCTGATTTCCACCGGTACCCGCACGCTGCAGGACCAGCTTTTTTCCCGCGACCTGCCGCGCGTGCGCGCCGCCTTGGCCGCGCCGGTCACGGCCGCCTTGCTCAAGGGCCGCGGCAACTACGTCTGCCACTATCACCTCGATCGTCTGCAGGGCGATGACCGGGCGCTGAAATCGCGGTCCGAAATCCAGCAGCTGCGCCAGATCCAGGTGTTCGCCGGCATTTCCAAGACTGGCGATCGCGGCGACCTGGCCCAGGTGCCCGAAGACGCCGACATCTGGCAGCGCGTCACCTCGACCCGCGAAAACTGCCTGGGCCAGGAATGCCCGCGCATCCGCGACTGCTTCGTGGTCAAGGCGCGCCGACAGGCCCAGGAAGCCGACGTGGTGGTGGTCAACCATGCGCTGTTCATGGCCGACCTGGTGCTGCGCGAAGAGGGCGTCACCGACCTGCTGCCCGAAGCCGACACCGTCATCTTCGACGAAGCCCATCAACTGCCGGACACCGCCACGCGCTTTCTGGGCAGCAGCGTGTCCACGCACCAGCTCATGGATTTCGGCCGGGCGCTGGAAGTCGCCGGCCTCGCCTATGCGCGCGAAGCCACCAAATGGAGCGACATCTCACGCCATCTGGAAACGGCCGCCCGCGAGCTGCGGCTGGCCTGTGCGCCGCTGGAACGCCTACCGGGCCGCAAGGCCACGTTCGAGGCCATTCCCAACGCCGATGAATTCGACACCGCGCTGGCGGTGCTGCGCGAAGCGGTGGACACCGCCACCAACGCGCTCGGGTCCGTCGCCGAGCGCCACCCCGACCTGGTGGCCGCCGCGCGCACCGGCGCCGAGATTTCCGTGCGCCTGAAACGCTGGGCCACGCCTGGCCGCGGCGGCTCGGGCTTTGACGACGAAGGCTGGGGTCGCGACAACCAGGCGCCCGAGCCGCCCGCCGCTGCGCTGGGCGATGGCCTGTCCACGCCGACCGCCATTCTGGAAGGGGCCGCCGCCGCCGTCGAATGGACCGGTCCGGCAGTGCGCTGGGTCGAACACGGCTTGCACCACGTACGCCTGCACTCCGCACCGTTGTCGGTGGCCCAGGCCTTTTCCAAATACCGCAAGCCGGGCCAGGCCTGGATCATGACGTCGGCCACTTTGTCGGTGAACGGCGAATTCCATCATTTCACCAGCCAGCTGGGCCTGGAGCGCGCGCGCACCGGCAAATGGGAATCGCCTTTCGACTACCCGCAGCAGGCACTGCTGTTCGTGCCGCGTGGCATGCCCGAACCCCAGTCGCCGCAGTTCCTGGACCGCTTCGTCCAGACGCTGCTGCCGCTGCTCGAGGCCAGCCCCGGCGGCACGCTGGTGCTATGCACGACGCTGCGCGCCGTGGACAAGGTCGCCAACCTGCTGGCCGACGCTTTCGACGATGCCGGCCACGACTGGCCGCTGCTCAAGCAGGGCGAGGGCACGCGCCGCGACCTGCTGGACCGCTTCTGCAAGCTGACCCACCCGGTGCTGGTGGGCAGCGCGAGCTTCTGGGAAGGGATCGACCTGCCCGGCGACGTGCTGACCCTGGTGGCCATCGACAAGCTGCCGTTTGCGCCGCCCGACGACCCCGTGATCGAGGCGCGCCTGCGGGCCTGCCGCGCCCACGGCGGCAATCCGTTCTCGGAATACCAGTTGCCCGAGGCCGCCATTTCGCTCAAGCAGGGCGCCGGCCGCCTGATCCGTACCGAAGCCGATTGGGGCGTGCTGATGGTGGGCGATGCCCGCCTGGTCGAAAAGCCCTACGGCAAGCAGCTATGGCGCGGCCTGCCGCCGTTCGCGCGAACGCGCGAACTGGAAGAAGTCCTGGCCTTCTATCGGCGCAAGCAGGAATAAAAAAGCCCCTCGAGAAATCGAGGGGCTTTTTTTCCCATGCGGTGGCCGATCAGTTGAACGGGTTCCACCAGCTCTTGTCGGCCTTCAGGCCCTTGTCCTTGAACGAGCTGTTGGGGAAGTTCTTGTCGAATACGCGCTGCGAGTCGTTCTTCAGTTCGGTCATGCCGAGCTTGTCGTAGGACTGCACCATCAGGTAGAGCGCTTCTTCGGTGGCGGGGGCGCCTTCGAAGTCGGTGATGACGGTCTGCGCGCGGTTGGCCGCGGCAATGTAGGCGCCACGCTCATAGTAGTAGCGCGCCACGTGCACTTCGTTCATGGCGATGGTGTTGACCAGCCAGGCAACGCGCTTTTCGGCATCCGGCGTGTACTTGCTGTCCGGGTAGCGCTTGATCAGCTCGTTGAAGGCGTCGTAGGACGCGCGCAGGCCCTTGGGGTCGCGTTCGGCCGGATCCTGGCCGGTCAGGCTGCTCATGAAGGCGCTGGCCGGCGTGAAGTTGATCAGGCCCTTCAGGTAAAGGGCGTAGTCGGTGCCGGGGTGGTTGGGGTAGAGCTGCTGGAAGCGGTCGATCGCGGCCAGGGCTTGTTCGTTTTCACCGTCTTTCCAGTTGACGTAGGCCAGTTCAAGCAAGGCCTGCTGGGCGTAGACGCCGAAGGGGTAGCGGCTTTCGATGGCGGTCAGGCGCTCGCGGGCTTCTTTCCAGCCCCCGGACGAGATTTCCGCCTTGGCGTCGGCGTACAGCTGTTCGGCGCTCCAGTTGGTGGTCTTGTCGTACTTGCTGTTGGTCGAGCCGCAACCGGCAATGGCGATAACGGCAAATAGCGCGATAACCACGCGCAAAACCGACCCGCTTCGGGAGGCGGGGTTCAAGGGAGCTGCGGAGTGGTGAATCACGAGAATCGTATCCTTGGTGTTAGCATGGCAGGCTGATTATATGATTTGTCTCCATGTCTGATACAGCCATCAGCGCAGATCTCGTTTCCGACGATGAACTCCTGGGTCTTCCTGGCGAAAATCCGGGCGAAAACCGGGGTGAGCCGCAACTTGTAACGGTGCCGTCGGGCACGCGCGCCGACCGGCTGGACAAGGTGTTGGCCGGCCTGTTGCCGGACCACTCCCGCAGCCGCCTGCAAGGCTGGATCGAAGCCGGCAACGTCCACGTCAATGGCTCGCCCGGCAAGGTCCGCCAGACCGTCGGCCCGGGCGACGAGATCACCGTCTGGGTCCAGCCTGCCCCCGAAACCCTTGCGTTTGCCCCCGAAGCCATCGATTTTCCGGTGGTCGACGAAAGCCCCGACTGGATCGTGGTCAACAAGCCGGCCGGCCTGGTGGTGCATCCCGGCGCCGGCAACTGGAGCGGCACGCTGCTCAACGGCCTGTTGCACCGCTACCCCGAACTGGCTCATGTGGCGCGCGCCGGCATCGTTCACCGGCTGGACAAAGACACCTCCGGCCTGATGGTCGTGGCGCGCAACGAAATTGCGCAGACCCATCTGGTACGCCAGTTGCAGGCCCGCAGCATGGGCCGCGAGTACATCGCCCTGGCGCATGGCTGGGCGACCGCGGCCGGCAAGGTCGACCGCCCGATCGGCCGCGATCCGCGCGTACCGGTGCGCATGAGCGTCGAGCGCCCCGTGGCGCCCAAGCCGGCCATCACGCACTACACCCCCGCCCGGCGCGGCCAGGTCGACCCCGGCGGGCGCGTCACCGAAGTGGTGTGCCGCCTGGAAACCGGCCGCACCCACCAGATCCGGGTGCACATGGCCAGCCTGGGGCATCCGCTCCTGGCCGACACCCTCTATGGCGGCAAGAACATCGCGGGTGCCACGCGGCAGATGCTGCACGCCCGCGCCCTGCATTTCGACGATCCGGGTGGCCGCGGCGACGTCCAATTCGCCGCCCCCGTCCCGGTGGACATGACCCTGGTCCAGGAAGCGATCACATGGAACGCGTGATTCAAGGCTTGCCCGTGGTGACCGGCCCCGCCTGGGCCGGCGTCCACTATTTCTGCACCACCCGCGCGGGCGGCGTGGGCGTTGCCCCGCACGACACCCTGAACCTGGGCCTGCGTGCCGGGGACGATCCCGACACGGTGGCCGAAAACCGCCGCCGCCTGCGCGCGGCCCTGCCGGGCGAGCCGCTCTGGCTGCGCCAGGTGCACAGCAGCGACGTCATCGACGCCGACCAGGCCGACGTGCCGCCTGAGCCTACGCTGGACGCCAGCGTCACGACGCAGCCGGGCCGGGTGCTGGTCGCGATGGCGGCCGACTGCCTGCTCGTGGTCATGGCCGATGCCGATGGCCGTGTGCTGGGCACGGCGCACGCCGGCTGGCGTGGCCTGGCCGGCGGCGTGCTGGAAAACACCCTGGCCGCCATGCGCGCCAAGGCGCCCCGGGCCACGGCCTGGCGCGCGTGGGTCGGCCCCGGCATCGGGCCCGAGGCATTCGAGGTCGGGCGCGACGTGCTGGACGCCTTCATGGCGGACGACCCCGCGACTGAGTCCTACTTTCGCCCTCGGCCCGGCGTGCCGGGCAAATGGCTGGCCGACCTCGCCGGCCTGGCCGGTTTCCGCCTGCGCCGCGCCGGGGTACAAGAGATCAGCCAGAGTGGCCTGTGCACCGTGACTGACGCTGCACGCTTCTTCTCGTACCGGCGCGATGGCGAGACCGGACGTATGGCGCTGCTGGCCTGGCTGGACCCGGCTTGATCCCGCGCAAAGCGGCTTGGTAAAAGGGCTGGCAGGCTTGCCGGCCTCATTGAATACCCGCATTGACAGCCCTTTACCCGCCATGCAACATCAATCGGGAAGTCTCGATAACAAGGTGTCGAAGTGAATGCCAATCTCTCCGCCTCAGGGCCCCTTCCGGTGAGCGTGGCTCCGGACGTCCTGGCCGACATCCAGGCTGAATTCTCTCGCGAGTGGCAGCGCCTGTGCGATGACGCCCGTCGCGGCGCGCTGACTCCGCTGGCCGATCGCCGCTTTTCTGGCGACGCCTGGGCCGCCAATGGTTCGCACCTGCTGATGGCGCACACCTATCTGCTGTCCGCCCGCGCCATGTCGCGCATGGTGGATGCCGCCCAGGTCAGCGAACCCCTGCGCGACCGCCTGCGCTTTTCGATCATGCAATGGGTCGACGCGCTGTCGCCGTCCAATTTCCTGGCCTTGAACCCCGATGCCCAGCAGTCCATCGTCGAAAGCGCCGGCCGCGCCCTGAACGAAGGGCTGGCCAACCTGCTTGGCGACGTCAAGAAAGGCCGCATCACCCAAACCGACGAAACCCAGTTCGAGATCGGCCGCAACGTGGCGATCACGCCGGGCGACGTGGTGTATGAAAACCCGCTGTTCCAGCTGATCCAGTATTCGCCGGCCACCGCCACCGTGCACGAGCGCCCGCTGGTGATCGTGCCGCCGAACATCAACAAGTTCTACATCCTCGACCTGCAGCCCGACAATTCCTTCGTGCGCCATGCGGTCGAGCAGGGCTTCACGGTGTTCCTGATTTCCTGGCGCAACCCGCTGGCCAGCGACACCGACGGCGTCGACCGCGCCACCTGGTCCGATTACCTGGACAACGCGGTGCTGCAGGCGCTGCGCGTGGCCAGCGACATCACCCGGCAGCCGCAGGTGAACGCGCTGGGTTTCTGCGTCGGCGGCACCATGCTGGCCTCAGCCCTGGCGCTGGCCGAAGCGCGCGGCGAGCATCCCGTCGCGGCGCTCACGCTGCTGACCTCGCTGCTCGATTTTCACGATACCGGCATCCTCAACGTCTTCGTCGACGAAGCCCACGCGCTGTGGCGCGACCACCAACTGGGCGCCGGCGGCCTGATGCCCGGGCGCGACCTGGCCACTACCTTCTCGTTCCTGCGGCCCAACGAACTGGTCTGGAACTACGTCGTCGGCAACTACCTGAAAGGCCAACGGCCTCCCGCCTTCGACCTGCTCTTCTGGAACGGCGACAGCACCAACCTGCCGGGTCCGTTCTTCTCGTGGTACTTCCGCAATACCTACCTCGAGAACAACCTGAAGGTGCCGGGTCGGGCCCAGGCCGCCGGCTTGCCGCTGGACCTGACGCGCCTGACGATGCCGGCGTATATTTTCGGTTCGCGCGAAGACCACATCGTGCCGTGGGTCTCGGCCTACGCGTCGACCCAGGTGCTGCGTGGCCCGCAGCGGTTCGTGCTGGGCGCGTCGGGCCATATCGCGGGCGTGGTCAATCCGCCCGCCAAGAAACGTCGCAGCTACTGGGTAGCGGACAATACCGAACAATCGGGCCAGCCCTTGCCGGGCGATCCCAACGCCTGGTTGGCCCAGGCCCAGGAAAAGCCGGGCAGCTGGTGGCCCGACTGGACCGACTGGCTGGCCGGCCATTCCGGCAAGCAGGTCAAGGCGCGTACGAAATCAGGCAATGCCCAGTATCGGCCGATCGAGCCGGCACCGGGCAGGTATGTGAAGGTCAGGGCCGCCTGAAGCCGCAAAGGCGGTGGGCCCAGGCCAATAAGAAAGTCAATCAACGAGGCGTCCGTCGCACACAGGAGGAAGTCCAATGAGCGGAAAACTGGCTTACGTTACAGGCGGGATGGGCGGTATCGGCACCTCTATTTGCCAACGCTTGGCCAAAGATGGCTTTCGCGTCGTGGCAGGCTGCGGCCCCAGCCGCAATTACCAGCAATGGCTGGATGAACAGTCGGCGCAGGGCTATACGTTCTATGCGTCCGTCGGCAATGTCTCTGACTGGGAGTCCACCGTAGACGCGTTCGAACGCGTGACTTCGGAATTGGGCCCGGTGGACGTGCTGGTCAACAACGCGGGCATCACCCGCGACGGCTTGTTCCGCAAAATGACCGCCGACGATTGGCGCGCGGTCATCGACACGAACCTGAACAGCCTGTTCAACGTGACCAAGCAGGTCATCGACGGCATGGTCGAGCGCCAATGGGGGCGCATCATCAACATCAGCTCGGTGAACGGGCAGAAGGGCCAGTTCGGCCAGACCAACTACTCCACGGCCAAGGCCGGCATCCATGGTTTCACCATGGCGCTGGCCCAGGAAGTCGCGAGCAAGGGCGTCACGGTCAATACCATTTCGCCCGGCTACATCGGCACCGACATGGTCCGCGCCATTCGCCCGGACGTGCTGGAAAAGATCGTCGCCACCATCCCCGTGCGCCGCCTGGGCACGCCCGAGGAAATCGCGTCCATGACGTCGTGGTTGGCCTCGGATGAATCCGGCTTTTCCACCGGAGCGGATTTCTCGCTCAATGGCGGCCTGCACATGGGCTGACGCACTACGGGCCGCCCGGCGGGCGGCCCTTCCGCGCCGCGCAGCTTCGGGGAGAAGGCTTGCGGCATTACACTCCAACCTATTCGAAGTCTTAGAGATCGCCCGATCCGGGGACAAACATGACGCAAGCACAAACCGGCGCCAGCCTGCGCCTGATTAAAAAGTACCCCAACCGTCGTCTATACGACACCCGGACCAGCACCTACATCACCCTGGCCGATGTCAAGCAGCTGGTTCTGGCCAACGAGGAATTCCAGGTCGTCGACGCCAAGAGCGCCGAAGACCTCACGCGCAGCATTCTCCTGCAGATCATCCTGGAAGAAGAAAGCGGCGGCATGCCCATGTTCTCGTCGAACATGCTGTCGCAGATCATCCGCTTCTACGGTCACGCCATGCAGGGCATCATGGGTTCGTACCTGGAAAAGAACATCCAGGCCTTCATGGAAATCCAGCAACGCATGGCCGAGCAGTCCAAGGGCCTGTACGGCAGCCAGTTCGGTCCCGAAGCCTGGACCCAGTTCATGAACGTGCAGACCCCGATGCTGCAGAACATGATGAACAACTACATCGACCAGAGCAAAAACCTGTTCGTGCAGATGCAGGACCAGATGCAAGACCAGACCCGCGCCATGTTCTCGACCTTCCCGTTCACCCCGGGCGGTACGCAAGGCGGCGGACGCAAGTAAAAGGCAGGGCGCCCGGTCCCGGCAATGCCGCGGGCCAGGCTCTGGATACGCCGGCGTGGCAGTGGCCCGCCGGTTTTTCTTTTGCTTGATGGGACGCAACAATCGGACTCTTTTCCAGCTGTTGAGTTCAGGAGCTTGTCAGTTTTTTTCGTTACATTAATGCAAACGGTTCTTGTTTATATTTTTCAGAACCGCCGTTTCATTCGTGTATCGAGGAATACCCCATGATCAAGAAAGCCTTGGCGCTGGCCATTGTCGGTTTGAGCGTGTCCGTCGCCCAAGCGGCTGAATACCCCATCGGCAAGCCGGTAGAGAAGGGCGGCATGGAAATCGGCGCGGTCTATCTGCAGCCGATCGAAATGGACCCGCCCGGGATGATGCGTCCCGCCAAGGATTCCGACGTGCACCTCGAGGCCGACATCCACGCCACCGCCGGCAACAAGACCGGTTTCCCGGAAGGCGAATGGGTGCCCTACCTGGTCGTGAACTACGAAATCCAGAAGGTCGGCAGCCAGAACGTGCAAAAGGGCACCTTCATGCCCATGGTCGCCAACGACGGCCCGCACTACGGCGAAAACATCAAGCTCGAAGGCCCGGGCAAGTACAAGCTGAAGTACACGATCCTGCCGCCGACGGCCAACAAGATGAGCCACTTCGGCCGTCACATCGACAAGGAAACCGGTGTGGGCGACTGGTTCGAGCCGATCGAACTGGATTATGAATTCGTCTATGCCGGCACCGGCAAGAAGGGCGGTTACTGATCGTGCGCCGCCTGCTACGCGTGGTTGCCGCGCTGTTGATCAGCGTGGCCGGCTTGGCGGGCATGGCGCCCGCCCAGGCGGACGAACTGCCCACCTTCACCCTGACGTTCAAGCCCGACGGCACCTTCGAGCCCGCGCGGCTGGAAGTCCCGGCGGGCCGTTTCAAGATCGAGCTCATCAACGAGAGCAACGAGCCGGTGGAATTCGAAAGCATTCCGCTGCGCAAGGAAAAAGTGCTGGGCCCTGGCGTGAAGTCCTTCGTGGTCATCACCATCTCGCGCCCCGGCGAGTATCCCTTCTTCGATGACTTTCACCAGTCGGTGAAAGGCACCCTGGTCGTCAAGGCCAAGGAATAGGCAGGCAGCATTACATGGAACAGGTCCTCTTTATCGTCTGGCGCGAAAGCGTCGAAGCCATGCTGGTGGTGGGCATTCTGTACACCTGGCTGCGCTCGACGCCCGAAGGCGCGCGCGGGCTGAAGTATCTGTGGGGCGGCGTGGCCGCCGGCCTGGCGCTGGCGGTTGCGCTGGCACTGGTGCTGCTGGGCGTGTCGTCCTGGCTCAGCGACGAAGGGCAGGAATGGTTCCAGGCCATCATGTCGTTGGCCGCGTGCGCGCTGGTGGTGCAGATGGTCGTGTGGATGAAAAAGCACGGCCGCACGCTCAAGGGCGAACTCGAAAGCGGCGCGCGCTCATCCGTTGCCAGCGACAACTGGTGGGGCCTGTTCATCCTGGTGGCCATTGCGGTTGCGCGTGAAGGCAGCGAAACCGTGGTGTTCCTGTACGGCACGGTAGCCGCGGGTGAAGACGGCAACAGCATGTTCATGCTGGCCCTGGCCGGCGTGGCCGGCTTCATCGTCGCGCTGCTGACGTTCTGGCTGTTGCAGCTGGGCGGCAAGCTCATCACCTGGCGCCGGTTTTTCCGCGTGACCGAAATCCTGCTGTTGCTGCTGGCCGGTTCGCTGCTGGTGGGCGGCCTGGATCACCTGATTTCGCTGGATGTGCTGCCGACCATCATCGACCCGGTCTGGGATAGTTCCTGGTTGCTCAGCGACAGCACCGGTGTGGGCAAGATTCTGGCTGATTTTGCCGGGTACCGCGCCTTGCCGGCCTTGATTTCGGTATTGTTGTGGGTTGCGTACTGGATCGTGGTGTGGGCGCTGCTGCGCTGGGTGGGCGGCAAGCCCGCCCCGGTCGCCGCCGCCCGCGCACCCTCCTGATTCCGACGCCTTTGCCGGACTGAATTAATGAAGGTTTAACCATGGCAGCAGCACTCGGGAGGGCAACCTCCCGTATCGCCGGCTTTCTTCGAGACCATGCCCCACTGCTACGCAAGCTGCAGTGGGGCATTGTTGCGATATACGCGTTCCTCCTGATCGTCCCCGCCATCATGCCGTTGCCAGGCAATTCGGCATCGGTGTTCAACAATCTCACCATCGTCGCGCAGTTCGCCTTCTGGGGTGTCTGGTGGCCGTTCGTGTTGATCTCGATGCCGATCCTGGGGCGGGCCTGGTGCGGTTGGTTCTGTCCGGAGGGCATGCTCACCGAATGGGCCAGCGAACGCGGCCAGGGGCGTGCCATCCCGAAATGGATGCGGTGGGGCGGCTGGCCGTTCGTGGCCTTCGCGCTCACCACCGTCTACGGCCAGCTTGTCAGCGTGTACCAGTATCCGCTGGCGGTGCTGGCGGTGCTGGGCGGGTCCACGGTGGCGGCCATGATCGTCGGCTGGCGCTACGGTCGCAGCAAGCGCGTCTGGTGCAAGTACCTCTGTCCGGTCAACGGCGTCTTCAATGTGCTGGCCAAGCTGGCGCCGTGGCACTTCAAGGTCGACGAAGAAAAGTGGCGTCATCCGGTCATCCGGATCGAGCCCATCAACTGTGCGCCGCTGGTGCCCTTGCGGCACATGAAGGGCGCCGGCGACTGCCACATGTGCGGCCGCTGCAGCGACTACCGCGGCGCCATTGCGCTGACGCCGCGTTCGCCCGAAGAAGAAATCGTCAACGTCACCGAAGGCGAGGGCTGGCAGACCGTCTTGCTGTGCTTTGGCCTGATGGGCATCGCCATGGGCGCGTTCCTCTGGAGCGCCAGCCCCTGGTACGTGGCCGCCAAGCAATGGGCCGCCACCTGGCTGGTCGAACACGACATCCTGTGGCCGCTGATGGACAACGCGCCGTGGTTCATCCTGACGCACTATCCGGAAGTGAACGACAGCTTCTCGTGGCTCGATGGCGCGGGCATCCTGATGTTCGTGGTCGGCGCCACGGTGATCGTCGGCGGCGCCAGCTTCCTGTCGCTCTGGATCGCCGACCGCCTGGTGCCTGCGGCGCCCTCGGCTACGCCGTCGGCCGGCGGCTGGTTCCGCCCCGGTCTGCACAAGCTGGCCCAGGCGCTGATTCCTTCGGCCGGCATCGGCGTGTTCCTGGGCCTGTCTGCCACCACGGTCAACCTGCTCAAGCATGAAGGCGTGCGCGCCGCCTGGGCGGCGCCGGTGCGCTTCACGCTGCTGACGTTGGCCGTGCTGTGGACCCTGCGCCTGTTCGCGCGGCTGCTGAATCAACGCCCGGCCAGCCCATTCAAGAAAGCGCTGGCCTGGCTGGTGCTGCTGGCAGGCCTGGCCCCGTTCTGCTGGGCCTGGGTGCTGTTCTTCGCGATCTGGTAAGCGCGATGCGATAAAGTGAGGGCCTTTGCCGCCCGGGCGGCTTCCCTCGCTTTATCCGATCATGGCCACCTACGCGTTTCGTCTCATCAACGTCTTCGCCTCCAGCACGTTCAGCGGCAATCAACTATGCGTCTTCGAAGACGCGCGCGGCATGGACGACGCCACCATGCTCAACCTGGCGGCGCAATTCAACCTGTCTGAAACCACATTCATCCTGCCGTCGGATCAGGCCGATGCGCGCGTGCGCATCTTCACGCCCGGCTATGAGATGAAGTTCGCTGGCCACCCCACCATCGGCACGTCGCAGGTGCTGCGCGATCTGCTCAAGTCCGGCGATGCCCTGACGCTGGAATTCAAGGCCGGCATCGTGCCGGTGACGGCCCAAGGCGATGCCTGGACCTTTACCGCACCGTGCCCCGACGGCGTGCGCACGGCGCCGCCCGAACTGCCGGCCGCCGACATTGCCGCCCTGATGGGATTGCAGCCCGCTGACCTGCTGGGCGAACCGATCTGGGTGGATACCGGCGCCGATCAGTTGCTGGTGCCGCTCAAGAACGTCGAGGCCGTGCGCCGCGCGCGTCCCGATGCCACCCAACTGCACCGCTGGCAGGCCAGCAGCCTGGGCCGCAAGACCTGCTACCTGTTCGCGTTCGACCAAGGCCGTCGCCAGGATGATCGCGACCTGGTGGTGGCGCGCTATTTCTTTGCGAAGGCGGGCGGGGGCGTGGACGAAGATGCGGGCACGGGCTCGGCCTGCGCCAACCTTGGGGGCTGGCTGCGCCATCAGGGGCGCGTCTTGCCGGCCAGCATCCTGGTCGAGCAGGGCGACCAGATGGGCCGGCCGTGCCGACTGCTGTTGGACGTGCAGGCCGACGGCCGCATCCAGGTCGGCGGGCGTGCGCTGGAAATCGGTCGCGGCACCGTCAACGTCTGAGTGCTGCGCGCATCAAAAACAACGCGGCGCCTGCGTTTGCACGCAGGCGCCGCGGAGATCACCTCGAGGTGATGGCGTTTACTTCTTGTTCTTGGCCGGGTCGACCTTGATGTTGTTCATCACTTGCTTGACCCCTTCGACCCCGCGGGCCACGGTGGCGGCGTGATCGGCTTCGGCAGCGGTGCCGACCGTGCCGGTCAGCTTGGCCACGCCATCGGTGGTTTCCACGGCGATGTCCAGGGCGCTCAACTGCTTGTCGGCCACGAAGGCGGCCTTGACCTTGGTGGTCACGGTCGCGTCGGACGCGTATTCGCCCACGGATTGCTTGGGCTTGCCGTCATTGGCGGCAAAGGCCATGGAAGTGAAGACAGCGCCCGTGCCCAGTGCGGCGGCGGCGATCAGCTTGCGGAATTCCATAGTTATGCTCCTTGTGTAGGGGTTTCAGCGCGTTCGGTTGTACGCAACGGCTAGCGAAAAATCTTTGGGTGCGATTGTTCTATTTCTTTCTGAATGCGCCGCCCAGAATGGACAGCAGCGCCAGAACCAGGAAGACGAAGAACAGGATCTTGGCGATCCCTGCGGCGCCGGCGGCGATGCCGCCGAAGCCCAGGACGGCCGCGATGATCGCAATCACGAAGAAAACAACGGCGTAGTGCAGCATGTCAGCTTCTCCTGGGTGGCTTGGAAATCAACGATTGCGATCGAAGAAATCGCGCACGTCCTTTTCGGCCTGTTCCTTGGTCTTGCCGTAGCGCTCCTGGATCAGGCCAGCCAGGCGCTCGGCGTTGCCTTCCGTACGGGTCAACTCGTCGTCGGTGAGTTCACCCCAGGCCGCCTTGGCCTTTCCGGACAGCTGCTTCCACTTGCCAGCGATGATGTCGTTATTCATGGTGACCTCTCTTTGTAGTGGCGGCTGCGTGGGCTTATGGCCGATAAACCTGGCAGTCGCGGGTGAGTTGGACACTGATCAGCTTGGGTTCAAGGTACAGGGCCGTCTTGCGGGCTGTCAAAGGACGCTGTGGGTAAATGTAACGGCCGGGGACGGGGCAAATCGCGCGTCCCGCGACGGAGTTTGAGCAGGCCGTGCGCAGAGTGGGAGTTACAGTTGAGCAACGTCTTGTCCTGTTTTGAGCGGGGCAAGTAACGGGACATACGCGATGTTGAGGCGTTTTTCGCGATGGCTGGCAGCAATGGCGACGCGTCGGTATAGTCGGTGCAGCAGCTTGCGTGGGCCTCGGCTTCGCAAGCGTCGGCATCCCACTCTGGAGGGCACACACATGACGCAACGATTCTGCCGCGCGGTCTTATTGGCGCTGACCGCGATGGCGGCGCTGGGGTGCACGCATGTCACGGACCGGTATCAGGCCGAGGCGCCCTCCATCCGGGCCGTCAGCTAGCGCGGTATCTGTCGCGCGGCGATCCGGCGCACGGCCAGGCCAAAGAGAACGGGGCGCCCATGGGCGCCCCGTTGGTCTGCTTGCGCCGCCATTGCCGGCGGCGCACGGCTGCCGGTCAGGCTTCCTTGATGCGGCGGGCGATGTGGTCCAGCGCCTCTTCGACCTGGTCCACCAGGATCAGGCACAGGTCGCCCGCGCCCAGACGGGCCAGCGCCGTGTCGATCGCCAGGAACTCGCCGTGGATCTCTTCGATGTGGCGGGTACGGCTGGCGCCAACCAGGCCCTGTTGCAACAGGGCCAGCACCTCGCCGTCCTCGCGGCCGCGTTGGCATTGGTCCTGGTAGAGCAGCACGTCGTCGAAGGCGGCGCCCAGGATCTCGGTCTGCATGCGGATGTCTTCGTCGCGGCGGTCGCCGGCGCCGCTGATCACCACCGAGCGGCGTTTCGCCGGCATGGCATCGACCGCGCGCACCAGCGCCAGGATGGCGTCGGGATTGTGGCCGTAGTCGGCGATCACGGTGGCACCGCGATAGTCGAACACGTTGAAGCGGCCAGGAGCGGTCTGCGCGTCGTTGACGAAGGTGGCCAGGCCACGGCGAATGATGGCCCAGTCCAGGTTCAGCGCCCAGGCGGCCGCAACCGAGGCCATGGTGTTCTCGACCTGGAACGTGATGGTGCCGTTGCGGGTCAGCGGAATCTCGGCCAGCGGGAAGCGGGTTTCCTCGCTGCCTTGCGCCGCCACGATGGCATCGCCATCACGGTAGACCACGCGCAGGCCCTGGGCGCGGTGCGTCGCCATGATGGGGTGGTTGCGGTCTTCGGCGAAGTAGGTGATCGACCCGGGGCAGCTGGCGGCCATGTCGGCCACGATGGGATCGGCCGCGTTCAGCACGGCCGTGCCGCTGGGATGCACGTGCTGCACGATCACGCGCTTGACTACGGCCAGGTCTTCGACGGTGCTGATGTAGCCCAGCCCCAGGTGGTCGCCCATGCCGATGTTGGTGACGATGGACACGTTGCAGCGGTCGAATGCCAGGCCTTCGCGCAGGATGCCGCCGCGCGCCGTTTCGAACACGGCAGCATCGACGTCCGGGTGCATCAGCACGCTGCGGGCGCTGCGCGGGCCGCTGCAGTCGCCGGTGTCGATACGCAGGTTGTCGACGTAGACGCCGTCGGAATTGGTCATGCCGACGCGGTTGCCGGCCACGCCCAGGATGTGCGCGGTCAGGCGCACGGTGGTGGTCTTGCCGTTGGTGCCGGCCACGGCCACCACCGGAATGCGGCCGTCGTCGCCGTCCGCGTACATGTTGGCGATGATGGCTTCGCCCACCGCGCGGCCCTTGCCGAACGAGGGGTTCAGGTGCATGCGCAGGCCGGGGGCCGCATTCACTTCGACCACGCCACCGTGCTGCTCTTCGAGCGGGTAGTGCACGCTTTCCGCTACGACGTCCACGCCGCAGATGTCCAGGCCGATCATGCGCGCCGCGGATACCGCGCGCGCCGCCATTTCGGGATGCACTTCGTCGGTGACGTCGGTGGCCGAGCCGCCGGTGCTGAGGTTGGCGTTGTTGCGCAGGAAGATCAGGGTGCCGGGGGGCGGCACCGAGTCGGCGTCGAAGCCCTGCTTTTTCAGCGTGGCCAGCGCGATGTCGTCAAAGCGGATCTTGGTCAGCGAGGTCGCGTGGCCGTCGCCGCGCAAGGGGTCGGCGTTGACCTGGTTCACCAGTTGGCGGATGGTCTGCACGCCATCGCCCGTGACCTGGGGCGGATCGCGGCGCGAGGCTGCCACCAGCGCGCCGCCCACCACCAGCAGGCGGAAGTCGTGGCCGGGAATGTAGCGTTCGACGATGACTTCGGAGCTGATTTCCTCGGCGACTTCGAAGGCCTGGATCACGCGTTCACGCGTTTCGATGTTGACGGCCACGCCGCGGCCCTGGCTGCCGTCGCGCGGCTTGACCACCACGGGGCCGTCCAGCTCCTGGGCGGCCGCCCAGGCGTCTTCGGCGGTGGTGACCGAGCGGCCCAGCGGCACCGGCACGCCGGCGGCGTCCAGCAGCATCTTGGTCAGGTCTTTGTCTTGCGCGATCGATTCGGAAATGGCGCTGGTCAGGTCGGTTTCGGCGGCCTGGATGCGGCGTTGCTTGCTGCCCCAGCCGAACTGCACCATGCTGCCCTGGGTCAGGCGGCGATAGGGAATGTTGCGGGCAGTGGCGGCGTTGACGATGGAGCCGGTGCTGGGGCCCAGGCGCACGTCTTCGTCCAGTTCGCGCAGGCGCTTCAAGGCGTCGGCCAGGTCGAACGGGGTGTCGTTCAGCGCGGCGTGCACCAGCGCTTGCGCCAGGTCCATCGCCAGCAGGCCGACTTCTTCTTCGCTGTATTCCACCACGACCTGGAACACGCCGGGTTCGATGGTGGACGAGGTGCGGCCGAACGTGACGGGGCAGCCGGCGTAGGCCTGCAGCGTCAGCGCGACGATCTGCAGCACGTGGGCAATCGACACGGCGCCTTGATGGCCTTCGGGGCGCAGCAGGCCGGTCTGCGGCAGCCGGGCGCGCAGGCGGGCTTCGAAGTCGGGCAGGTTATCGATGGAGCATTCGGCGTCGGCGCAGGAAACGATGGCCTCGATCGCGGTGTTCTTGCTCCACAGATTGGGGCCGCGCAGTGCTCGGATACGGGAAACTTCCATGGCAGGTATTCCTGTCTAGCTTACGCGCGCCCGCGGCCGGGGCCGGGGCGCGCACAGTGATGTCAGTGTTGCTGGATCCAGCGACGCACGAGATCGATGGTGGGGCCGGAGAACGCCTCGTCGGATTGCAGCAGGACGAAGTCGCCTGCGGCGATGCCGTCCAGCTGGCTTTCGATGGCCCGGCCGTGGTCGGGTTCGTCCAGGATCTGCTTGACGCGGCTGCCTTGTTCCAGGCCCCGGCGCAGCAATGCGCGCGCCTGGCCGGCCGGGCGCTTGCTGGCGACCGTGGCGTCGTCGTAGAGCACCACGCGGTCAAAGGCGTCGCCCAGCAGGCGGCCTTGTTCGATCAGGTCCGCGTCGCGGCGGTCGGCGCCGGCCGAATAGACGGCGGCGCGCGTGGTCGACGGGAACTGGTCGATGGCCGCGATCAGTGGACGCAGCGCGGACGCGTTGTGCACGTCGTCCACCACCACGGTGCTGCCGTTGCGCTCGAACAGGGTGAATTGCCAGGGCGCATCGGCCTGGTCGATGTCGAAGGTCTCGATGCCCGCGCGGATGAGTTCCACGGGGATATCCAGCGCCCAGGCGGTGCCCACCGCCGCCAGCACGTTTTCGACCTGGAAGGCCACGCGGCCGCCGTGGGTCAGGGGAATGGCGGCGACTGCGGCCAGGCGTTCTTCGCGGGCGCCTTGCGCCAGCACGATGGCGCCGTCACGCACGTAGACCGCGCGGCCGTCCTGCTGCAGGTGGGCGGCAATGGCGGGCAGGGCGGGGTCGATGCCGAAGAAGATCACGGCGCCGTCGCACAGCTCGGCCATTTCGACCACGCGCGGATCACGCGCGTTGAGCACGGCGGTGCCGGTGGGCAGCACCACGTCGACCTGCGTGCGGAACACATTGAACATGCGTTCCGTTTCGTTGATGTCGAAGTCGCCCAGGTGATCGGCGTCGTCGATGTTGGTGACCACGCCGACCTGGCAGCGGTCGTAGGCCAGGCCCTGGCCAAGGATCACGCCGCTGTCGTTTTCGATGACGGCGGCATCCACGTTGCGGTTCATCAAGAGGCGCGTGCCCGAGGCGAAATCGGCGCGGTCGCCCTTTTGCACCAGGCGGCGGTCAAGGTAGAGGCCTTCGCTGCAGGCCAGGCCGGTGCGCTTGCCCGACAGGTGCAGCAGGCGGGCCACCAGGCGCGCCACGACGGTCTTGCCGTTGGTGCCGGTGACGCCGACGATGGGGATACGGCCCGCGTCGCCTTCCGGGAACAGGTGGTCGACGATGGCGCGGCCCACCGGGCGCGGCGTGCCGTCGGCCGGCTTCAGGTGCATCAGCAGGCCGGGGCCGGCGTTGACTTCGACGATGGCGCCGCGCTGTTCGTCCAGCGGGCGCGAGATGTCTTCGGCGACCAGGTCGACCCCGGCGATGTCCAGGCCCACGATGCGGGCGGCCAGGGTGACGGTGGCGGCGATGCTGGGGTGCACGCGATCGGTCACGTCGAAGGCGACGTTGCCGCTGCGCTGCACCAGCACGCGCTGGCCGTCGGCCGGCACGCTGTCTTCGGTCAGGCCCTGGCGGGCGATTTCCAGCCGCGCGGCCGAATCCAGGCGCACCGGATTCAGCGGATGGTTCTCGGTGCGGCCGCGGCGCGGGTCGGTATTGATCTGGGTGTCGATCAGGTCGGTCAGGGTGGACTTGCCGTCGCCGGTGACCCAGGCCGGCTCGCCGGCGGCGGCGGCCACCATGCGGTTGCCCACCACCAGCAGGCGGTGCTCGTTGCCCAGCACGAAGCGTTCGACGATGACGCCGCTGCCTTCGTCCACCGCCACGCGGTAGGCCGATACGACGTCTTCGCGGGTGGTCAGGTTGGTGAACACGCCGCGGCCGTGGTTGCCGTCATAAGGCTTGACCACGACGGGCAGGCCGATGTCTTCGGCGGCCGACCAGGCGTCGTCTTCGCTGTCGACCAGACGGCCTTCAGGGACGGGCACGCCGCAGGTCGAGAGCAGTTCCTTGGTCAGGTCCTTGTCGCGCGAGATGCCTTCGGCGATGGCGCTGGTACGGTCGGTTTCGGCCGTCCAGATACGGCGTTGGCGGGCGCCATAGCCGAATTGCACGAGGTTGCCCTCGAACAGGCGGATGTAGGGAATGTCGCGGTCATCGGCGGCATCGACGATGCAGGCGGTGCTGGGGCCCAGGCAATGGCGGTCGACCAGGCGGCGCAGGCGGGTCACGGTGGCATCGACGTCGAACGGGCGGTCTTCGATGGCGGCCATGACCAGGTCGCGGGCTTCGTTCAGGGCGGTGCGGGTGACCTGTTCCTGCCAGGCGCGGACAACGACTTTGTAGACGCCGCGGGTGGAGGTTTCACGGGCCTTGCCGAAACCGCCGCGCAAGCCGGCCAGGTTCTGCAGTTCGAGCGTGACATGTTCAAGAATGTGGCCGGGCCAGGTGCCTTCTTTCAGGCGGGCCAGAAAACCGCCCCGTACGCCCGGGCTGCAGCGGTGCTCGATCAGGGTCGGCAGCCATTCGGTCAGGCGCTCGTAGAAGCCGGGGATCGTGTTGGAGGGGTAGTCCTCCAGTTCGCCGATATCCACCCACGCTTCAAGGACCGGACGGTACGTCCAAATGTTCGGGCCGCGCAAAGCCACGACATCGAGAAATTCAATGTCTTTCTTTTTCATGTTTTAATTTACTTGAGAAGCAGGTTGGCACGCGCGGACGCCCCTATGCAAGACCGCGAATTTATTGGGGTTGCGCCTTAAGAATAATGCCAACGAGTGGGGGATCCCAGATATTCCTAATTAGAAAAATCGGCTGATACTATACGACGCCTTCAAAGGCGTGAACTCGTTGTGTTGTAAGGAAGGGACACGTTTTCAGCCTGGTGTTGGGAACGGTCGCCGCCTTGTAGGGCAGAGTCCTGGCCCGGTATGCGTTCTAATGAAAAAACCACACCTGCTTTCCGGCCTAGCCGATGCCTTTCCTGCCCGTTGGCGGGACGAAATCCGCGCTGAACTGGCGGAGGGCGAAACCTTGCTGGCCTCGGTTGAAATAGACCTGGACCAGCGCCTGAAGTTCCAGCCCGGCCTGCTTGTCCTGACCGACCGCCGCCTGATCGCCCGCAATTCCGCCGATACCGGCTGGGAATCCTGGCCTTTCGGCCCCCAACTGTCCCTGAATCTTTCCGACCATGCCGGCGCCGCCGTGCTCGAGCTGCACGACGATACCGCGCGCCTGGGCATCTGGCGTTTCACGCTGGCCCGCAACCCGGCGGCGCTGCGGCTGCTGGGCCAGTTCGAGGCGCAGCAGGCCATCCGCCTGTCCGGTCAGCCGTCGGACGAGGCCGCCGAGCGCCAGTGCACCATCTGCAACAACGCCATTCCGGCTGGGCAGGAGGAATGCCCGACCTGCAACCAGGAACAGGCCGCGCCGTCGTCCACCTGGGCGCTGCTGCGCCTGTGGCGCTTTGCCCGCCCATACCGCCTGCCGCTGCTGGCCGGTTTCCTGCTGACGCTGTTGGGCACCGCGGCCACGCTGGTGCCGCCGTACCTGACCATGCCGCTGATGGACGACGTGCTGATCCCGTTCCAGAACGGCGCGCCCATCGACTACGGCAAGGTTCGCCTGTACCTGGGCGGGCTGCTGGGGTCCGCCTTCCTGGCGTGGGGGCTGGGCTGGGCCCGCACCTACATCCTGGCCTGGGTCAGCGAGCGCATCGGCGCCGACCTGCGCACCACAACCTACGAGCATCTGCAGCAGCTGTCGCTGGAGTACTTCGGCGGCAAGCGCACGGGCGACCTGATTTCCCGCATCGGCAGCGAAACCGACCGCATCTGCGTGTTCCTGTCGCTGCACCTGCTGGATTTCGCGAACGACATCCTGATGATCATCATGACCGCGGTGATCCTGTTCTCGATCAATCCGTGGCTGGCCCTGGTCACCCTGGTACCGCTGCCGTTCATCATCTGGATGATCCACGCGGTCCGCGACCGCCTGCGCCACGGCTTTGAAAAGGTCGACCGCATCTGGTCCGAGATCACCAACGTGCTGGCCGACACCATTCCCGGTATCCGCGTGGTCAAGGCCTTTGCCCAGGAAAAGCGCGAAGTGGCGCGTTTTCGCGAAGCCAACAACCGCAACCTGGAAGTCAACGATCGCGTCAACACCACCTGGTCGCTGTTTTCCCCGACCGTGACGCTCCTGACCGAAGTCGGGCTGCTGGTCGTCTGGATCTTCGGCATCTGGCAGGTGTCGCAAAAGCAGATCACGGTGGGCGTGCTGGCGGCATTCCTGGCGTATATCGGGCGCTTCTATACGCGCCTGGATTCCATGAGCCGCATCGTGTCGGTGACCCAGAAGGCCGCCGCCGGCGCCAAGCGCATCTTCGACATCCTGGACCACGTGTCCAGCGTGCCGGAACCGCAGAACCCGGCCAAGCTGCCGCACATCAACGGCCGCATCGAATTGCGCGACGTGGGCTTTCGCTACGGCAACCGCCAGGTCATCCGCGGCCTGGACCTGACCATCGCCCCGGGTGAAATGATCGGGCTGGTGGGGCATAGCGGCTCGGGCAAGAGCACGCTGATCAACCTCATCTGCCGTTTCTACGACGTGTCCGAGGGCGCCATCCTGGTGGACGGCGCGGATATCCGCTCGGTGCGCGTGTCCGACTACCGCCGCAATATCGGCCTGGTACTGCAAGAGCCTTTCCTGTTCTTTGGCACCATCGCCGAGAACATCGCTTACGGCAAGCCCGACGCAACGCGCGACGAAATCGTCGCTGCCGCTCGCGCCGCGCACGCCCACGAGTTCATCCTGCGCCTGCCGCATGGCTACGATTCGCTGGTGGGCGAACGCGGCCAGGCGCTGTCGGGCGGCGAGCGCCAGCGTATCTCGATCGCCCGCGCGTTGCTGATCGATCCGCGCATTCTCATCCTGGACGAAGCGACCTCGTCGGTCGACACCACCACCGAAAAGGAAATCCAGAAGGCGCTGGACAACCTGGTGCGCGGCCGTACCACGATTGCCATCGCCCACCGCCTGAGCACGTTGCGCAAGGCCGACCGGCTGGTGGTGCTGGACCGCGGGCAGATCGTCGAGCAAGGTCCGCACGAGGAACTGATGGCGCGCGAAGGCGCCTACTACCGCCTCTACCAGGCGCAGGCGCGTCAGGCCGAAGCCGATGCGCAGGCTTCCGGCGGCGACGACATGGCCGCCGTGGCCTGACACGGAATCGAGATAACCGTCATGACGCTTCCCGTTTTTCAGCTGCAACGCAATGCGTTCGGGCGTTTGGTGTACCAGGGCGCCGACGGCGCAACGCACGAGGGCGTCATCCCGGTGCGCGCCTTTCCGATCAGCGAGGCCGATCGCGGCCTGTCGCTGGTGACCGGCGACGGCCACGAACTGGTCTGGATCGAACGCCTCGCCGATGTGCCGCCCGCCGAGCGCGCGCTGATCGAAGAGGAACTCGCGGGCCGCGAGTTCATGCCCGAGATCCGCAAGCTGGCCAGCGTGTCCACCTATGCCACCCCCAGCACCTGGAAGGTGGAAACCGATCGCGGGCCCACCACGTTCACGCTGCGCGGCGAAGAAGACATCCGTCGGTTGAGCCAGCACACGCTGCTGATTGCCGACAGCCACGGCATCTTCTATCTGGTACGCGACGTGCCGTCGCTGGACAAGCACAGCCGCAAGCTGCTGGACCGCTTTCTCTGATTGCGCGTGCCGCGTTCGTTCAGGCGCCGTCCGTCGCCCGCCGCTTGAACGGCGTGTGCGCTTCCAGTTCACCCAGGTAGTCGTCCACCGCCGCGGTTTCCTCATCCAGGAATTGCTGGATCGCGGCCGAAAAGCGCGGGTCGGCGACCCAGTGCGCCGACCACGTCGGCGTGGGCAACAGGCCGCGCGCCATCTTGTGTTCGCCTTGCGCGCCGCCTTCGAAGAGGGTCAGGCCATGGACGATGCAGTAGGCGATGGCCTGCAGGTAGCAGGTCTCGAAATGCAGCCCCGGCACGTATTCCGTCGCGCCCCAATACCGTCCGTACAGCACGCCGCCGCCGACCAGGTTCAGCGCCGCGGCTACAGGCTGGCCATCGCGTTCTGCCATCACCAGCACGAAGGCGTCGGGTTGCTCGCGATAGGCGCGCTGGAAGAATTCACGGTTCAGGTAGGGCGGATTGCCGTGGTTGAAGTAGGTGTGGCAATAGCACTGATAGAAGAAATCCAGGTCTTCTGGGCGGATCTGCGCGCCGTGCCGCCAGCGAAATTCCAGTCCGGCCTGGGCGACTTTCTTGCGGTCCTGGCGGATCTTCTTGCGCTTGTCGTGGCTCATCGTGGCCAGGAAGGCGTCGAAATCGGCATAGCCCGCATTGGTCCAGTGAAACTGCACGCTTTCGCGGACCATGAAACCTGCCTCGCGCAGGGCGCGCAGATCGGTCGCGGCGGGAAACAGCAGATGCAGCGACGACACCCGCACTTCTTCGGCGAACGCGACCAGGCCGCGCACGAGCGTGTCGCGGTCCTCGTCATTGGCCGCCAACAGGCGCGGACCCGTGACGGGCGTGAACGGAATCGCGGACAGCAGCTTGGGGTAGTAGCGCAGGCCGTGGCGCTGGAAGGCGTCGGCCCAGGCATAGTCGAAGACGTACTCGCCGCGTGAATGTGATTTCAGGTAGAGCGGCACGGCGCCAGCCAATTGGCCATCGCGCCACAGCGCCAGGAAATGCGGCGCCCAGCCGGTGTCCGGCGCAGCGCAGCCGGTGTCGTGCAGGGCGCACAGGAATGCATGGCGCAGAAAGGGCTGGTCGCCGGCCAGGGCGTCCCATTGACGAGCGTCGATGCGGGACAGGTCGGTCTCGATGGTCAGGCGTAGCGGTGAATCCATGGGCGAATGATAAAGTCTTCGTCAGCGCATGGCGCATTGTCATTGTTTTTCGGGCGGCTGCGAGCCGCCCCGGTATCGGGAACCCTCATGGACAGCCATTCGAACCTTCCCGCGGACGGGACAGGTCCGTACCAGCCAGGCGCGGCGTGCCTGCGTGCCCAGGCGTTGCAGGCGCTGGCCGCCACCGAATGGGCGGACAAGCTGGCGCGGGTGCGCGCCATTGCCGCCGACGCACCGCTTGACCCCGCGCGGCAGTACGTGGCGCCCGCCGCCTTGCCCGGCCGGCCCGCCGTGCCCGAGCTGGTGCCGCCGGCTCAGGTGCCGCAGCGTTCCATGGCCACGCTGGAAGGCCGCGCTGCGCTGCTGCACGCGCTGGCGCACATCGAATTCAACGCGGTAAACCTGGCGCTGGATATCCTGTGGCGCTTTGCCGACATGCCCGACGCGTTCTACCGCGACTGGCTGCGCGTGGCCACCGAAGAGGCCTACCATTTCGACCTGTTGAACCAGCGGCTGGCCAGCCTGGGCTACGCCTATGGCGATTTCCCGGCCCACAACGGCTTGTGGGACATGGCCGAGCGCACGCGCGGCGACCTGCTGGCGCGGCTGGCGCTGGTGCCGCGCACGCTGGAAGCGCGCGGCCTCGATGCCTCGCCGCTGATCCGCAACAAGCTGGCGGGCGCAGGCGATGCGCCAAGCGCGGCCATCGTCGACATCATCCTGCGCGACGAAATCGGCCATGTCGCCATCGGCAACGACTGGTACAAGCGCCTTTGCGCCGAACAGGGCAAAGAACCGGTGGCCTGCTATGCCGAGCTGGCCGCCCGCTACGACGCGCCACGCCTGCGCGGCCCGTTCAACCTGGCCGCGCGCCGCGCCGCCGGCTTCGACGAAGCCGAACTGGCTGCGTTGCAGGCCGGCTGACCGGCCCGCCCATCGCGATCGACACCGCCCAATCCCCGGAGCCTTTCCCCCTGATGAAAACGCTTTTCCCCGCCGTTGCGCTGACCGTCGCCGCGTTCGCCCTGCCCATCGAAGGCGCTCAGGCCGCCGATGCCTTTGCTTCGTGCCTGGCGCAGTTGCGCGCCCCCGCGGCCAAGGCGGGCGTGTCCGGCGCCACCTTCGATACGCATACCGCGGGCCTGGTCCCGGACATGGCGGTGATCGGCCTGTTGGATGCGCAGCCCGAATTCAAGACGCCGATCTGGGACTACATGGCGGCGCTGGTCGACGACGAACGCGTGGCCGATGGTCGCGCCGGCATCGAGCGCTGGCGCGCGGAACTGGACCGGGCCTCGGCCCGTTTCGGCGTGGACTCGGCCACCATCGCGGCGGTCTGGGGTGTCGAAAGCAACTATGGCCGCACGCTGGGCGGACGGCCGCTGCTCACGTCCCTGTCCACGCTGTCGTGCTTCGGCCGGCGCCAAGCTTACTTTCGTGGCGAGTTCTACGCCGCGCTCAAGATCCTGCAGGACGAGCACATCGCACCGGAAAAGTTGACCGGTTCCTGGGCGGGCGCGTTCGGCCAGACGCAATTCATGCCGTCGACCTACCTGCGGTTGGCCGTGGACTTCGACGGCGATGGCCGCCGCGACCTGATCGACAGCGTGCCGGATGCGCTGGCGTCCACCGCCAATTTCCTCAAGCGCGCCGGCTGGAACAGCAGCCTGGACTGGGGCTACGAGGTCAAGCTGCCTGCGGGCCTGAACACGGCCGGGGCCGGGCGCAAGAACAAGCGTGCGCTGTCATCGTGGGTCGGCCAGGGCGTGACCCGCGCCGACGGCCGTCCGCTGCCGCCGGGCGACACGCCGGTCGGACTGCTGCTGCCGGCCGGCCCCAAGGGCCCGGCTTTCCTGGTGACCCGCAATTTCGACGCGCTGTATTCCTACAACGCGGCCGAAAGCTATGCGCTGGCCATTGCGCACCTGTCCGACCGCCTGCGCGGGGGCGGGCCATTGGTCCAGGCCTGGCCGACCGACGATCCCGGCTTGTCGCGGGCCGAGCGGCGCGAACTGCAACGCCTCTTGATTGCTCGCGGCTATGAACTGGGCGAACCCGATGGCATGATCGGCACCCGTACCCGCGAAGCGCTGCAGGCGGCGCAGCGCCAACTGGGCCTGCCGGCGGACGGCCGGGCCGGGCAGAAGGCGCTGAACGCCCTGCGCAATGGGGGCTGAGCGGGCCGCCCAATACAAGTTTTGCAAAGATCGGTATCCAGGCCGCGGCGAGGGCCAGATTTGCGCGGGCCTGGGCCTATACTGGATTTCCGACTTTTCTGGAGCACGGTGATGAGTCTCTTGGATACCTTGGCCTCGATGGCCGGCGGCGGTCAGCAAGGGGGCTCGGCCTCGTTGCTGCCGGCCCTGATCGAACAACTGAACAAATACCCCGGCGGCCTGTCTGGCCTGATCGCCAGCTTCCAGCAGGGTGGCCTGGGCGAAATCGTCGCCTCGTGGATCGGCAAGGGGCAGAACCTGCCCGTCAGCGCCGACCAGCTTGGCCGCGTGCTGGACCCGGGCGTGGTGAACGAACTGGCGGCCAAGACGGGCCAGGACACCGGCTCCGTGCTCGGTTCCCTGTCCGCACTGCTGCCGCAACTGGTCGACAAGGCCACGCCCGACGGCGCGGTCCAGCCGGGCCAGAGCTTCAATCCCACCGACCTGCTGGCATCGCTGTCCGGCCTGTTCGGCAACCGCGGCTGATGCGCCAGGAGACACGCTCCTGACGCGCCCGCTGCCCCGGTCCCTGTTGCGCCGGCGCCTGTTGCAGGCGCTGGCGCTTGGCGCGCTTGCGCCCTTGGCGGCCTGCGCGCCGCCGATCTCGCTGAATGCCACTTTCCTGCAGCTCTGGCTCAGCCACCTGGACCTGACCGCCGACGATTGGCGCCGCCGCATCGCCGCCTACCGCCGGCTGGGCTGCCGCGAGATCTTCCTGCAATGGACCGGCCTGGAAGGCGGTCGGCCGGATGACTGGATGGCGCCCAAGGCCATGCTGGACGCGATCTTCGACGAAGCCGAGCGCAGCGGCCTGGGCGTGCATGTGGGCCTGCCCTACGACCAGCGCTGGTGGAACATGCTGGCCTCGCCCGACGACGCCGCGCTGGCCGCCTACCTGGACCACACGCGCGACCGTGGCGTGGCCTACATGCAAAGCGCGGCCTGGTCCAAGCGCCGCAATTTCCGCGGCTGGTACCTGCCTTACGAACTGGAGCAGTACAACTGGTCGCGCCCGCAGCGCCAGGCGCTGCTGGTGCCATGGCTGGACGCCTTTGCGCGCGCCGCGCAGGCCTCCAGCTATCGCGTGCCGACCATCTCCACCTATTTCAGCCGCCTGGGCGGCGATGGCTCGTTGACCCAGCTGTGGTCACGAGTGCTGGACCACGTGGCCATCCATCCGATGATCCAGGACGGCGTGGGCGTGGCGGGGCTGGCGAACTACCAGGCGCTGGAACCCCTGCACGACATGCTGCTCAAGCGCCGGGCGTCGTTCGACCTGGTCATGGAACTGTTCGAGGAACTGCCATCCGGCAGTACTGACGGCACCACCTTCAAGGCGCGCTCGGCCGATTTCGACCGGGTCAAGCAGCAGTGGCAGGTGGCGCGCGGCTACGGCGCCAAGCGCGTGGTGGCCTTTACTGTGGACCCCTGGGTTATCGGCGATACGCCCGAGGCGCGCGCGCTGATGCGCGCCTGGATGGCGGCGCGCGTCTGACGCAGCCGCTGCCGGGCGCTCAGAGGAAGCTGCGGCCGATGATTTCCCGCATGATCTCGCTGGTGCCGCCAAAGATGCGCAACGCACGCGCATCCACCCACGCACGGCCGATACCGTACTCCGCCATGTAGCCATAGCCGCCATACAGTTGCAGCAAGTCGTCCAGCACCGCGCCCTGCATTTCGGTGGCGTTGAGCTTGGCGATGGCGGCCGTGGTGGGGTCGAGTTCGCCGGCCATGTGGCGGGCCAGGCAGTCGTCCAGGAAGACCCGCAGCATGGTGCTTTGCGCGCGCGCCCCGGCCAGCTTGAAGCGCGAATTCTGGTAGTCGAAGACGCGCCGTCCGAAGACCTTGCGGTTGCGGGTGTATTCGGCCGTTTCGTCCAGCATGCCTTCGAGCGAGGCGCCGGCGCGCAGCGCGATCGCCAGGCGTTCGCGCGCCAGTTCCTGCGTCATGTATTCGAAGGCGGCGTTTTCCTGGCCCAGCAGGCAGTCGGCCGGCAGGCGCACGTCGTCGAAGTACAGCTCGCAGGTGTCCTGGCAGTGCTGGCCGATCTTGCTGAGCGCCGGGCCCTTGGTGAAGCCGGGCAGGTTCTCTTCGACGCAGAACAGCGACAGGCCGCGCGCGCCCAGGTCGGGGTCGGTACTGGCCAGCACGATGGACAAGCCGGCGTTGACGCCATTGGTGATGAAGGTCTTCTGGCCGTTCAGCACGTAGTGGTCGCCATCGCGGCGGGCCCGCGTGCGCACGGCCTTGAGGTCGCTGCCCGCACCGGGTTCAGTCAGGGCGATGGCGCCGATCACTTCGCCGCGGGTCATGGCGGGTAGCCAGCGCTCTTTCTGGGCGGTGGTGCCGAAGGCTTCCAGGTAGGGCGACACCATGTCGGAGTGGATCGAAAAGCCCACCCCCAGGTAGTTGGCGCGCGCCAGTTCTTCAATGACGACGGCGGCATGGCCGAAGTCGCCGCCCAAACCGTAGGGGTCGGGCAGGGCGCAATTGAGCAGGCCTTCTTCGCCCGCGCGCAGCCACAGTGAGCGCGGCACGATGCCGGCCTTTTCCCAATCGGCATAGTGGGGCGCGATCTCTTCGGCGACAAAGCGCCGGACCTGGTCGCGGAAAAGCTCGTGGTCATCCCTGAATACGCGGCGCATACGGCCTCCTTACTTGCTATAGGGGTCCGTGGCGCTGACTTGGCCGCTCAAGGTGGGGGCGGTGGCGCTGCCGGTGAGAAACAGGCTGTAGTGGTCGCCGGGCTGCAGCGCGGGCAACGGCACGGACGGCGATTGCACCGTGCCGCAGCCGGCTGCCAGGGATGCCTTGACCGGATTGATGGCGCGGGCGGCCGATGCGCCGGGTTTGACGTCCTGGAACAGCGTGGGGCCGGTCGGGCTGACCGCCAGCGCGGCGGCGGGGCAGTCGGCCGCCAGGTTGTAGAAACGCAGTTCGGCCTTGAGCGCGTCCTGCGCGCCGTTGCTGTCGTCCACCAGCGCATAGGTGACCTTGACGCCGTCGCGGTGTACCACCAGCGTGCTGAAGGTGTCGGGCGCGACTTGCAGGCTGGCCACCGGCTTGCCGTCGACCAGCACGTTGAATGTCTGGTTGCCCTTGACGATGGCGTAGGTGCTGGCTGGCTTGGTCGGGCCGATTTCCTGCGACGGGCCATTGGCGACCTGCACGCTGAACGGCCCGACTTCGGGATTCACGACTCGTACGAACGAGGAGCCGGCGGGCGGGCGCGCGGCGTAGAGCTGGGCGAACACGCCCTCGGCATGCGCCGCGCCGCCAGCGGCCAGGCCCAGCGCCGATGCCAGCGCCAGGGCGGGGAAACGAATACGACGGGTCATGCTTGGGACTCCGGTTTCTTGCTCAGGCGGGCTTGCAGGTACAAGCGTTCAAGTTGCTTGCGGTCCGCCTTGTCGGTGCTGGTCGTCGGGAAACGGTGGCACGCCACCAGTTCAGACGGAATCATGTAGGGTGGCAGCCGGCGGCCCAGGGCGGCTTTCCAGTCCTGCAATGCCGCGGGCAGCGGCTGCAGGCCGCCCGGGCCGGCCTCGGCGGGCTCGACGAACCCGATCAATCGGATGATAGCGCCATCGGGCCGGCGCAACGCAACGGTGGCGCCCGCGCGCGCGCCGGGCAGGGCGGCGATGGCGGCGTCGATCTCGGCCAGCTCGATGCGGTAGCCGTGCATCTTGATCTGGTCGTCGATCCGGCCCCGAAAAGTCGCCAGGCCGGCGGCGTCGATTTCGCCCAGGTCGCCGCTGCGGTAGCCGCGCTTGCCGTTGCGGGTGAACATGCGCTGGGCGTTCAGGTCGGGCCGGTTCAGGTAGCCGCGCATGACGTGGTCACCGGCAATGCTGATCTCACCGTTCTCGATGAAGACGTCTGCATAGGGCTTGGCGCGGCCGATAGGGAAGGGATTGGGCGCGCGGGCGCGCAGTTCCGCGTCGATCTCGACCCAGGTGGTCGAGCAGGTCGCCTCGGTCGGCCCGTACGAATTGATGATGCGTACGTCCGGAAAGCGCTGCCAGAGTTCTTCGGCCAGGGTCGGCGTCAGCGATTCGGCGCCGAACACGAAGGCGTGCAGTTGCGGCAGGTGGGCGCGGTCGAAGTCGGGGTTGAACAGCTGCTGGCGCACGAACGACGGCGTGGAGGCCCAGACGTTGATGCCGGTGTGGGCCAGGTAGCCCACGAAGGTGTCGCGCTGCGCGATGGTCTCGCGCGGGCACAGCACGCAAGTGCCGCCCAGTTCCAGCGCGCCGACCCAGTTGAACAGCGAGAAGTCGAAGCTGAACAGCATCTGGTCCATGAACGCGGGGGCCGGCCCCAGGTTCAGGCAGTCGCGAATCCAGCCGGCGAACAGCGACACGCTTTCGCGGCCGATCTGCACGCCCTTCGGGTCGCCGGTGCTGCCCGAGGTGAACATGATGTAGGCCAGCCCGGCCTCGTCCAGCGGCGCCGGGGCGGCGCTGCCGGGGACGAATTCGCCGGCCTGCGCGTCATAGCGCAGCCCGGCGCGCACCAGCTCGCCGATGCGGGCGATGCGCTCGGGCGGGTTGATCACGTCGACCGGCACGAACGGCACCTTCAGCCGCAGGCAGCCCAGGATCGCGACCAGGAAGGCAGCCTCTTTGTGGCCGGAGATCACCAGCGGCACGCCCGCCGTGACGCCCGCCAGCCGCGCCGCCTGTTCCCAGGCCTGCGTGGCCGCCAGCAACTGGCCCCAACTCAGGGCGCCCTGGGCATCCACCACCGCCACCGCATCGGTACCGACCGCGGTGTCCACGAAATCAAAGGCGTTGAAATCGAAACGCATCGTCCAGCCCTCCCGGGGTGTCAGGCGCGCGGATGCTCCGCGATGAAGGTCGCCAGCGTGTGCACCGATTCCAGGTGCACGTCGATCTCGGTGGGCGGAATCTTGCAGCCGAACTGGCGTTCGACGGCCAGAGCCACATCCACCGCCGACAGCGAGTCGATCAGTCCGGATTCGATCAGCAGGGTGTCGGGGTCGACCTTGGTGAGGATGATGCCTTCGATCAGGTCGGCCACCTTGGCTTCGATCTCGTTGATGTCCATAGCGTGCTCCGCGACCGCGCCGCGGTCAGAATTGGAAATAGAGGAACCGGGTTTCCTTGTGCAGGTTGACCAGGCAGAAAAAGAGCAGGACCAGCATGACCGTCAGCCACGCCAGGTTGGGGCGCCAGCGCATCCAGGGCGAGGGCGCTTCCTGGGGCTTGAACAGCGCCGGCGAATAGCGGCCCAGGATCTGGTGGGCGTTCGGCGTGAACCAGGCAATGCCCAGCAGCACCACAGCATAGATCAGTTGCATGTGATGGCCGACCAGCACGCGCCAGGCGTCGCCCCAGGCCAGGCCGCTGACGTGCGTGGCCAGGTCCAGCGTTTCCATGCCGCGCAGGCCGATCATGCCCTGCATCAGCAGCATCGCATCGCCCACGCCATGGGCCCGGAAGAACGCCTGCGCCACCAGCACGGCCACGAAGGTCAGCAGCACGCAGATCGCGCGCTTGAACATGTTGAGGTTGCGCGCCGCCGCGGGCTTTCTGCCCACCACGAAGATGCGCCACGCATGGTTCACCGACAGGTACATGGCGTGCAGCAGGCCGAAGACCAGGAACTGGAAGCCGGCCCCGTGCCACACGCCGGCCAGCGCCATCGTGAACAGGGTGGGGCTGACGATGCTGCCGACGAAGCCGCCCAGCGTGCTGACGCCCTCGGCGCCCACGGGCAGGTTGCGGTTGGTGCGCCACTTGGATACCGCCATCGCCACCGGGTAGTAGAGATAGGCGGTCAGGTAGCGGGTCAGCGTCATGTGCCAGCGGGCCCAGAACTCGATGATGCTGCCCGCCTTGTAGGGCGAATTGAAGTTCAGCGGGAAACGGATGCCGAACATCTTGGCCAGCCCCAGCGCCATGTCCGAATAGCCGGAAAAGTCGAAGTAGAGCTGCAGCGCGTAGCACAGGCTGGCACCCCACGAGCCCCAGAACTGCAGGTCGCCCGGGGCGGCGAAGCCGGCATCGGCATAGGGCGCAATGCCGTCGGCCAGCAATACTTTCTTGGCCAGACCGATCACGAACAGCATGCCGCCCACTGACAGGTTTTCGGCCTTGAAGCGGTAGTTTTCCGGCTGCGCGAACTGCGGCATCATCTCTTTGTGATGCAGGATCGGGCCGGCGATCAGATGCGGAAAGAACGTCACGAACAGCACGTAGCTGAGCAGGCTGCGTTCTTTCACGACGCCGGCGCGGCAGTCCAGCAGATAGCCGATCTGGGTGAACGTGAAGAACGATATCCCCAGCGGCAGGATGATCGAATCCATGGTCGAGCTGGTCATGCCCAGGTCGGTCAGGAAATTCAAGAGCGTGGCGAAATACTTGTAGTGGAACAGCAGCGCCAGGTCGGCGCCCACGCCCAGGCCCACGATCAGCCCTTGCAGCCGCGGCCGGGACGCGGTGTGCAGGATCAGCAGGCTGACCAGGTAATTGAAAGCGATGGACCCGGCCAGCAGCACCACGAACTGCGGATTCCACCAGCCATAGAACACGAAGGACGTCAGGCACAGCCACAGGGCCGCCAGCCGCAGGTTCAGCCGCCCGGCGCCGTAGTACACGGCCAGCGTCACGGGCAGAAAGATCAGCAGGAACAGGTAGGAATTGAATAGCATCTCGGGTCAGGGCAGTCGGGCCAGCACGGATTTCTCGTCGTCGGTCAGCGGCAGCGACAGCGCCATTTCCGAAAACTCCCAGATCACCAGTTTCAAGCTCTTGGGCCACTGCTCGCGCTGTTTGAGCGCCACCAGCAGGGCCCCGGAAAACTGCCCGCCGTCCAGACTCAGGTTCCAGACCTCGCGGCCCAGCCCCATCCCCAAGCGTTCGGCGAAATTGCTGCGGCGGCCGTTCGAGCTGCCCGCCAGCAGCACTTCGACCGGCGGCGTCTCGTCCAGCAAGCCGCCGCCGCGCACCGGTTCGATCTTCTGCGGCGCGGCCAGGTCCAGTTCAGGGCGCCAGCCCGGCCGAGCGTGTTCCAGCCCGGCCAGGACGATCAGGTCGCCCATGCGGGGTTGCAGCGGCCCCGGCTTGTCTTCATTGAAGGCCTGCGTGCCAGGCCCCTTCAACAAGGGCAGGGCCGCCTCGGCCACTTGACGGGCCGCGGCCTGGGCGCCGGCCGCGTTCATATGGACGTCGGTGCGGAAAAAGCGCGGCGCCTGCGCGGCTTGCAGCGCCTGGCGCAGGTCGACGAAGGGCACGTTCTGGGCGCGCAGGGCGTCCTGCCAGGCATCCAGCGTGCCCTGCATCGGCAGCGACACGGTCTGGCCGCAAAGATGGTCGGCCTCGATGCGCGACTTGTCGGGCACCGCCACCACCAGCACCTGCACCTGCTGGCGGCGCAGTTCGTCGACCCAATGCCGCATCAGGCGCAGGCGCTGGTCGAACACGTGCACACCAGGCTGCGGGCGCAGGCCGTCGCGATAGAACAGCCATTCGGGGCAACCCATGGCGACCTGGTCGCCCAGTTCCCCCAGCACGCGGTAGCGCACCGAGGAATTCCAGGTGTCCACGGTGGCCTGGGCGGGCAGGCGCAATGACTTGTTCAATGCCGTGCCCGCAGTGCCGTTCAACCAGGCCGACGGTGCGACGTCGGCCGTGGTCAGCCTGGCCTGAACCAGGCACCATGCGCCCCAGCCCAGGCCCAGCGCCAGCAGCACGCCAAACACGATGGCGTGCAGCCGGTGTCCGGCAGCCGGGGGCGGCGTCGCCTTGTCTGCTTGCGCCACGGCGTTACTGCCCCACCGCCGCCTTCATGCGGCTGCGCCAGCTGTCGGTGGTCATGATGGACGCGTTGTCCCACAGCCCCTTGGCGTCAGGCCCTTGTGCGAAGGTGGGCTCGAACATCTGCCACACCAGCACCTGCGGCTTGTTCTGCTTGAACGCGGGTGACTCCAGGTATTCCAGCAGCATGATCCACTGGCCGACGTTGCCGGGCTTCCAGTTCACGGAAACCGGGCGGTCCAGCACGTTGGACAGCTTCTGCGGGAAGCCGAAGTACGGCTGCACCATGCTGTGGCCGGTGACGTGCACCGGCGCCGGCGCATCATCGATCAGGCTCTGGTTGTCGGCCTGGCGGCGCACGGTGAAGGTCTCGCGGCCGGCCTGCTTGCGCTGGTCGGGCGTGAGGAACAGTTCGGCCAGGTCGCCGTAGCGGCGCTCGTTGACCACGCTGCCCAGCGGCATGCCGGTGCCCGGCTTGCCCGCCAGTGTCTTGACGTCCTGCTTGATGCGCTGGGCCAGCGCTTCGGCGGTGGCGTCGGCGGCCGGCTGGGTCCAGTGCTGATCGGTGCGATAGAACACGTCCTGGCCGCCGTCCTTCACGCGGCGCAGCACGGCTTCGTCGTCGAACGAGGACACGCCCGCGGCTTTCAGCTTGTCCTGGATGGTCTGGTAGCGCTTCTTGACCTCGGCGCTCAGCGTCGTGCCATCCGGCAGCTTGTCCTGGTAGAACAGGGTCTTGTCCGGCAGCACCAGCACTTCCAGCTGGATGCCCTTGGCGGCCAGCGCATCGCGGGTCTCGCGCACCAGCTGGGTCGAGGCGTCGATGCCGCGGGTATCGACCTGCGTCAGGCTGCCCCAACCGGGAAACAGCCAGTTGTCCTTGCCCTGGATGACGATGGACGAGGCTTGCTGCGCCTGGGCCCCGGCTGCGGCCAGCGCCAGCAGCGCGCCGCACAGGGCCGAAACCAGCCGGCGCGCGGGCCGGGGAGGATGAAGGGTAACGGTAGTCATGCCAGGCGGACTCCTGAAAAAAGGGGGGCGGCTCAGTAGGACAGGGTCAGGTTGATGAACAGACCCTTGGCCCGGTCGGCCTGGCCGCCGCCGATATTGAAGCGGTATTGGGTGGTCAAGTCCAGGTACGAACGCGGCGCGTTGTAGTGGTCTTCGCGGAACCAGTAGCGGAAATTGAAGCCAGGGCCGGCTCCGATGGACCAGGTTGAGCCATTGCCTTGCAGCGGAATGTCGCCCACGCCGTCAATGTTCACGCCTGTAACTTTGTTATTGTTCCAGAGCCAGTCGGCGCCGATGACGCCATACGGGAAAAACACCAGGCGGTCGCTGATGGCGTCGACGCGATAGCTGCGGCCAATTCGCAACTCTCCAGCGCCGAATGCCTGGTCGCGCTTGAGCTTGCCCGAGGTCGTGTTGGTATCGGCATCGGTTGCGTTGTCGCGCAGCCAGAATCGGCCCGGCATGTCTTGCCACGAATAGCCAGCTTGGACATAGCCTTCCATCGTGAACCAGTCGGGGCGGTCGATGCGTAGTGTGGTGCCTTCGTATAGGCCATACGTGACATAGGCGAGCCAGCCGCCGCTGCCTGCGTCCGTCTTGTAGTGAGCGGTCTGGTTTTCACCATTGAGCGCGCAGTAAAGATTGGTGGAGCGCGGCGTCAACGTGCCATTGCGAGTCGCGGTGCCCAGATTGAACTGGCGCTCCAAGCCAAAAGTCAGCCCTACTTCGGTGGAAGGGGTGAAGCGCATCCCTAAAGAACCGACGGTGGTGGGAAAGCCGGCTATACCGTCGTTGTCCCTGCCTTGAACATTGATGACTCCTTCACCACATCGATTGTCCACGGTTTGAGTCTTGGTCTTGCTACCTTTGTCGTATAGCGTGTTCGACAGTCGTCCGTACAGCTCGAAGGTCTGCGTCGACGAGTTCAGGAAGTCCGACGGCCGCCAGAAGATTTCCGTGGTGCTGAAGATCGCGTCGCCTGGCACCGTAATGGCTGCACCGGCTAGCCCCGACGAGGCGGGCCGCGCGCCGCGATAGCCGGCGGACACATAACCGCCCCATTCGCGCGACAACCCAGCGATGCCGCTGCGGGTGTCAAAGCGCTGCTGCGGCGTGAGTTCCAGGCGCCCGGCGTCCGCTTCGTCGATGGCTTCTTTCAGCTTGTCGACCGCGCCGCGCTTGTCGCCCACCCCGGACAACGCATAGCCCTCGTCCAGAATCACCGTGGGCGGGGCCTTGCCCGTCGCGCGCGCCGCCTGGAAATCCTGCAGCGCCAGCTTGGGCTGACCCATGCGCTGGTGCAGGTAGCCGCGCTGCATCAGCAGGGCGGGGTCATCGGGTTGCGCGGCCAGCGCATCGCTCATGCGCTTGTCGGCCTCGGCCAGCTGCGCGGCGTTGCCCGCGGCCAGCGTGGTGGTCAGGAGGCGCTGCAATTCCTTGTTGGTCGGGTCCTGCTCGGACGCCTTGCGGGCCTGGGCGATGGCTTCCTGGTAGTCCTCGCGCGCATAGGCCGCGTAGGCCAGCGATGCCGGGCCGCCGCTGCCGGCGGCGTCGGACGGCAGCAGCTCGCAAGACGTGCCGTAGGGCGTGTCGCGGCAATCCTGTACCGGGGCAGGGTAGTTGGCCAGCGTCAGCGTGGCCGGCACCGTCGGCTTGGAGCGGGCGCGCTTGATGCGGGCGGTCGCA
This sequence comes from Achromobacter sp. DH1f, assembly GCF_000633435.1. NCBI lineage: Bacteria > Pseudomonadati > Pseudomonadota > Betaproteobacteria > Burkholderiales > Alcaligenaceae > Achromobacter > Achromobacter sp. DH1f. Next base: position 65,077 of record NZ_AYMF01000033.1, read on the forward strand.
GCTTCGTCCTTGGCGCCCAGGGGCTGCACCAAGGCCAGCGCGCGCGCCGTGTCGCCGCCGGCCAACGAGGCGTCGGCGGCAATCAGGCGCACATTGCGGCGCTGGTCTTCATCCAGCCAGTCCTGCTTGAGCGCCGCGTCGAAGTCGGCGTTGGCCAGGTCCGTCTTGCCCTGGCGCTGGCGCAGGTAGGCGCGCATTACCAGTGCCACGGTGTTCTCGTCGTCCTGCTTCAGGGCATCGGTCGCCGCGTCTTCGGCGGCGGCCAACTGGTTGTCCAGCATCAGCGCCGTCATCAGCAGCAGGCGGTGGCTGGCGGTGTCCGGGGCTAGCGCCACCGCTTCGCGCGCCAGTGGCACCGCGTCGCCGGGGCGGTTGGCGATCAGCGCCTGGTAACCCTGTTCGGCGGGTTTGATCGCCAGGCGACGCTGCATGGTGGTGCGGCGCGCGGTCAGGTCATTCTTGTTGGGCGCGCCCAGCGCGATGGCCTTGTCCGCGGCGGCTTCGGCCTCGGCGTATTTGCCCTGGGATTCCAGCGCGTCCAGCCACAGCATGGCCCAGGCCCCTTGCTTGGGGTCGATGCGGAAGGCCTGCTCGGCGCCGCGCTGTGCGGCCGGGAAGTCGCCGCGGTTGTAGTCGGTGTAGGCGCGCGTGGCGATCGGAAAGCCGCGGCGGTAGGCTGCCGTGGTGCCCGGCGCGCCGCCGGCTGCCGCGCCCGCCGGCTGGGCTGCGCGGGGGCGCAGGTTGGCGCGGGCCTGACGCAGGCCCGGCGTGTCCAGCCCGCTCTTGATCGCGTCCGCCGCGGCCTTGTCCGCCTCTTGCAGCTTGCCTTGCTTTTGCAGCGAATAGATCAGCAGCAGACGCAGCCGCTCGACGTCCGGCCGCAGCGCAATGGCCGATTCGGCCTGTTGCTGCGCCAGCGCGTAATTGCCGGCGTCGTAGCTCTTGTAGCCTTCGTCGGCGAATTGGTAGGCGGCGCCTTCCAGCGGGGCCTCGGCGGCGCGGGGCGCGGATTGGGCCTGGGCCGGCCCGGCGTTCCCGGCGCAAGCCAGCGCGGCGGACAGCAACAACGATCGGGTCAGTGGCTTCATGGGGTCGCGGGTTTTTCGTCGGTATGTGCCGGCGCGGCAGCCGCCGCCGTGGCGTCGGTCTGGCCGCCTTGCTGGAAATGAATGGCTTCCTTCAGGGTGCCTTCGTCCAGCCAGCCTTGTTCCATCAGGATTTCGCCCAGCGGCCGCTTGTCGCGCGCCTGGATTTCCAGTGCGCGCGATAGTTTATCTTCGTCGATCGCCTGCCACGACAGCAACAGTTCACCCAGGCGCTGGCGCTGCTGGGCCAATTGATCGGTGGACGGGAAGTCGTGCATGGTCTTGTCCCAGGCCAGCCGCTTGCCCGTGATCAGGTGGCCGATGAACAGCTTCCAGGCGCGCGCGGCGGCCATGGCATTGATGAAGTTGCCCACGATCATCCGCGGAATCGACAGCAGTGCGTGCTCCCAGCCATACATGCGGCCCACGAAATAGGCCCGCTGCACCACCCGCAGCAGCAGCGCCACGGCGTTGATCCACATCAGCGTCACCAGCCAGCCGCCGGGCTTGAAGTACGACGGGTAATACACCTTCCACCAGCCGAACAGGTCCGCCAGGTAGAAGACGAAGAAGTTGGCCAGCAGCACATACGCCAGGATTGCGATGAACGAGGTCACCAGGCCCTTGCGGTCGCGAAAGAGCAGATACTTGGTGGCCAGCGATCCGGTCCAGCCCACCTGTTGCCACCCTTGCAAGCCGATGCCCAGCGTCCAGCGGGCCTTCTGCCGATAGGCGGTGCGGAAGGTGTTGGGGAAGTACTCGCGCACACCCAGCGGCATGTGCACGCTGGAGATCTTTTCCTTGCCCAGGCCGAACCAGGCGCGCCGGCGGGTCACGTATTCGACGCCGAACTTGCCGAAGATCTGGCGCATGCCACGTTGCGCCAGCCGTGCGCCGATGTCGTAGTCTTCCGTCAACGTGTCGGTATTGAAGGGCTGGTTATTGGTTTCGTTGGCCAGCTCGACCAGGGCGCGGCGCGAAAAGCAGGTGCCCACGCCGGCCGACGGCACCATCTTGGACAGGCTTTCGCGCACTACCAGGTCCTTGGTGTGCCACTCGGCGAATTCGTCCATGTAGGTGCCGGCCACCAGTTCGTACCAGTGGCGTTCCAGCGAGGTCACCGGCAACTGGATAAAGTCGATGCGCGGCAAGAGGTAGTTGTAGTACTTGAGCTCCAGCGGGTGCAGCACGTCTTCGCTGTCGTGCAGGATCACGCCGGCAAACGGCACCGGCTGCTTGGCATCCTGCGCGAAGATCGCCTGCACGATCCAGTTCAGGCAGTCCGCCTTGCAGGTGGGGCCGTCGTGCGGCACTTCCACCCGGATCAGCTGGCGATACCGCCGACGCATCCGCTCGACTTCCTTGATCGTGCGCTCGTCGTTCTGGTAAGTGCCGGCGAAGATCATGTAGTTCTTGTATTCCAGCGTCGACACCATGGTTTCGAGCATCGACGCGATCACGTCGTACTCGAGCCAGGCCGGCACCATGATCGCCAGCGGCTGTTCTTCCTTGTCGCGCAGTTGCGACGCCGCGAGCGGCGCAAAGCGCCGCTTGATGGTCAGCGAGCGCCAGGTCTCGCGCACCCAGTACCACGCATCGATGAACAGATCATCCAGGCTCGAAAGCAGGATGATCACGCCAACGATGGCGGTCACGATCTCCAGGCCGCGGTAGTAGTCGGCGATGAGATAGGGCCAGTAAAGCGAAGACATGGGCTGGCGCGTCCTGGATTACTTGCTGTCCTTGTTCCTTCTGCGGCTGGCGCGCATCGCGAAGATCAGGATCAGCAGCAATACCAGCAGGCTGATGCTGATCGCCGGCACGCTCCAGGAAATGTAGCGGCGCCATTCGAAGAACGCGCTTTCACCGGCGCCGGGCGGATGGCTGGCATCCGGGTTGGCGCTGTCGATCCAGGCCACCGGGCCCGCCGCGCCGATGATCGCCACGTTGCCGCGGTTCAGCACGAACGGCGCGTCCAGCATGCCGGCGCGCTGGCCCAGGGTGTGCCACAGCACGCCGTCCTGGCCGCTGGCGCTGATGACTTCGGCCGTGCTCAGGTGATCCAGTCCGGAAATGTCCAGCCAGGTCGCGTTCTTGCCGTCCACCCGCAACTGCTTGCGGTCGGTGACCGTGACCATCGGCTTGGCGCCGTCCACGGCCACTTCCATCGCCAGGAACGGGCGGGCGGGCTTGACGGCCTGGCCGCCGGCCGCCACGGTGAGTTCGGCGCGGGTGGTCGACACGCCGCTGGCCGAGGCAATGCCGATCAGGCGCTTGAGGTTGTCGGGCGCGTCAGCCAGGTAGCTGTCGGGCACGATCACCTGCGGGCTGCCGGCAAGCAGCGGCAACAGGCCCACGAAGGTGCCGTCCGGTTCGGCCCGGTCGGGCTTCACGTAGCTGGTCGGCAGCACGTTCACCGGGTAACCCTGCGGAATCTCGTTGCAATCGACCGACACCGGTTGGCGCTGGAAGGTCACGCGCACCGCGTTGGTGACGCCCAGCGCGTAGCCGGGCACGCGCGCCGTCAGGCGTTCGGGCTTGCCGTTGGCGTCCAGCTGCTTGGCCGCGAGCAGAATGCCGTTCCAGAACACCGACGCCACCGGCCGCGTCGACGATGCGCCAGGCGCGGCCGACACGTCCATGACCAGTTCGCCGGGCATGCGGCCATCGGACGACACCGCGGCTAGCGGGAAGGTGGTGTTCCAGTCGCCGCTCGCGACGACGTTGAAGCTGTTGGGCGAGCCGCCCAGCGCCGTCAGGCGCAGGCCGCCGTCCTTGAAGGTTTCGGGCGGCATCGCGGCCTTGACCTGCACCTGGCGCGTCACCAGGATGCGGCGCCAGGCCGTGTCGAACGCCCCCGCGCCCTGGGCGCCGGCATCCGCGGCCACCGCAATCACGGCCTGGCGGCCCATGGCGGCCAGGCGGATTTCCTTGGATTGCAGGTCGGCCGCGGCCAGCGGCGCGCGGCGCGCACGCCAGGTCTTGAAGGCCTCGGCCGCATCCGCATCGGAGGCAAACTGCGATTGCAGCGCGTCCAGCGCCTCGTTCAGCTTGGCGCGCAGCCCGGCATCGGCAATCACGACGTCGCCCGCCACGGCCGGCGCGCCCATGACCAGCAGCGCGCCGATTTCGGCGGCATTGGCCAGCTTGTGCTTTTCGTTGCCCGTCAGCGCGGCGAACGCGGGCACATGCGACAGGCCCTCGGGGGCCTGCAGGCCGCGCGTGTCGATCTCGTCGCCCACGGCCGGAAAGGCCCGCACCGCGACGCGCTTGCCCGCGCGCTCCAGCGCCACGCCAATGCGCCAGGCGCTGTCGAAGGCCTGCTGGTCCAGCTTGGCGCCGGCCACGATCAGGGTCGGCTTGCCGGGCAGGGTGCCCCAGGCGTCATCCAGGTTGCCGATGGCCGAGGCGTCGTAGCGGTAGGTCAGACGCGTCTGCGGCGAGATCGTCAGCGCGTTGGCGGTGGCGCGATTGCTTTCACAGTGGCGCAGCGCGATTTCCGATTGCCAGTCCACGCCCACCCGCAGGAAGCCGCTTTCACGGCTGCGCGGATCCACCGCGAAACCGCGCGTCACCGTGCCGTCGCCGTCGGCGATGCGCTGGGCGTTCAGCGGCACGCCGTCGGCCCACAGCACCAGGCTGGTGCGGCCGGGCTCGCCCTTGGTGTACTTGGCGTCGAAATTCAGCGTGGCATCGGTGATCGGCACGCCGCGCGGCACCGGCACATAGAATTCCTGGCGCGCGTCGCTGTTGCTCAGTACCACCGGCTCGCCGATCCCCAGATCGGCCAGCGTGGTGTTGCGTGTCACCCAGTCGTCGCCTTGCAGTTGGCGCAGGGCGTCTCCGGCAGGGCTGGCCATCGCGCCCAGCGGCAGCAGCAGGCCGGCGGCCATCAGCGCGCGGCAAAGCGTCAGGGCGGCGGGAAAGGGGGTGGGCTTTGACATGGGGGCTCCGGGCGGGGAATACGGGGCAGAAGGCATCAGGCCGGCGTGCCGGCGTGGGATCCGTACGGATCGAATTCGGCAACGGGGCGGCCGCACAGCGCGTCGACGATGCGCTGGCTGGCGTGGCCGTCGCCATAGGGGTTGATGCGGCGCGAAAAAGAGGCGTGCAGGGCGGGATCGTCCAGCAGCCGGTTGACCTCGGCGACGATGCGCTGCGTGTCGGTACCCACCAGGGCAACCGTGCCGGCCTGAACGGCTTCGGGGCGCTCGGTGACTTCGCGCATCACCAGCACCGGCTTGCCCAGGTAGGGGGCCTCTTCCTGCACCCCCCCGGAATCGGTCAGGATGACGTGTGCGCGTTGCATGAACCACACAAAATCCAAGTAATCCAGCGGATCGATCAGGTGCACGCGGTCCAGTCCGGCCAGGTCCGTCATGACCACATTGCGCACCTGCGGGTTCAGGTGCACGGGGTAGACGATCTGCAGGTCTTCGCGGCGGGCCAGCTCGGCCAGCGCGGCACAGATGTTCTTGAAGCCGCCGCCGAAGCTCTCGCGGCGGTGGCCGGTCACCAGCATCAGCCGGCGCTTGGGGTCGAGCCAGTCATAGCGGGCCTGCAGTCCGCGCGCCAGCTCGCCATCGGGAGCCAGCTTGGCGCAGGTCATTGCCAGCGCATCAATGACCGTGTTGCCCGTCACTGTGATGCGGCCGGCCAGGTTTTCGCGCAGCAGGTTGCCGCGCGATTCCGCGGTGGGCGCGAACAGCAGGTCGCCAATCGCGTCGACCACGCGGCGGTTCATTTCTTCGGGGAAGGGCATCGCCAGATTGCCGGTGCGCAGGCCCGCTTCGACGTGGCCGATCCGGATGCGGCGATGAAACGCGGCCAGCGCGCACGCCGAAGCGGTGCTGGTGTCGCCATGCACCAGCACGTAATCCGGCTGTTCCTTTTCCAGCACCTCGTCCACGCGGCCGATCAGGCGCGCGTACAGGCCGTTCAAGGTCTGGTTGGGCACCATGATGTCCAGGTCGTGCTGCGCATGCAGGTCGAAAAGCGCCAGCACCTGGTCCAGCATCTGGCGATGCTGGCCGGTCACGCAGACCACGCTTTCTATCGAGGGCTCGCGCTGCAGCGCGGTCACCAGGGGGGCCATCTTGATGGCTTCAGGACGCGTTCCGAATAGGGAAAGTATCTTCATCGCTGTTGAGCGGCCCAAGTTGGTGGCATTTTCTTGCGTTTATTATGTCTTGAAAGCATTAGTAATATGTGACGGAGTATTTCCCGACCTTCCGAATGGCTGGCAACAGTTTGCGAAATTAGCGGGGGACGGATGAAAGGCGTTCTCCCGCTAGGCGCATAAATTAGGGCCGTATCAACTTTCAATCCCCTGCCAATGGGGTATCACGGTATATCCGGTGGGGTTTCGTTTGGTTACTAATAGGCCGGTGATAAACCTTGTCGATAATGTGCGGGATTAATCGACCTGGGTTTTGGCCGCCCGAGAAGCGCCGGAAATAATCATTCATTTTTGAATAATCCCAACATAGGGAACCGCGGTTGCATTGCCTCTTGACGCTATAGCTACTTCAGGCTTTCTCATACACCCCAGGCCCGGCAACCGCCGCGGCGCCAGCAAGGACAAGCATGAGCGACAGCCACCAGCACGGCGAAATACGCGCACTGCCCGAATCCCGCCTGTGGATTGCATTCGGGCTCACCAGCACCTTCATGGTCGTGGAGGTCGTCGGCGGCCTGTGGACGGGCAGCCTGGCGCTCATCTCCGACGCCATGCACATGATGACCGACGCCATCGCGCTGCTGCTGGCCCTGATCGCAATCCGGGCGGGCCGCAAGGCGGCGGACCTGATGCGCACCTATGGCTACGCCCGCTTCGAGATCCTGGCTGCCGCCGTCAACGCATTGGTGCTGCTGGGCGTGGCCTTCTACATCCTGTACGAGGCGTATCGCCGTTTGGATGCACCTCCCGACATTCAATCGGGCGGCATGCTGGCCGTGGCGATCGCCGGGCTGGTGATCAACCTGGTATCGATGCGTCTCCTGGCGGGCGCCAAGGATGAAAGCTTGAACGTGAAGGGGGCCTATCTGGAGGTCTGGGCCGACATGCTGGGCTCCGTGGCCGTCATTGCTGGCGCGGTCATCATCTGGCTGACGGGCTGGCGTTGGGTCGATTCCGCACTGGCCGTGGCCATCGGTTTCATGGTTTTCCCGAGAACCTGGGTGCTGTTGCGCGAATGCATCAATCTGCTGCTCGAAGGCGTGCCGCCCGGCATGAGCCTGAGCGCCGTGCGCGACACCATCGTTCAAACCCCGGGCGTGGCGGGCGTGCACGACATCCACCTGTGGGCGATCACGCAGAAGCAGCCGCTTCTGACCGGGCACGTAGTGCTGCGCGAGGGGGCCGATGGCGAAAGCGTCCGGCTGGACATCGAGCAGCGCCTGCAGGAAGGCTTCGACCTGCACCACACCACGCTGCAGATGGAACGTACCGACCGTTCCGAGCAGGAACACATTCACTGAGCGCAGCGCAAAAAAAATGGCCAACCGGTGAAGGTTGGCCATTTTGGCGACATCGCAGTATTTGGTGGAGCCGGGGGGAATTGAACCCCCGTCCGCAAGCCCTCTGCAATCAGTTCTACATGCGTAGTCGATTTATTTAGTTTTAACCTTGGACTTAGCCAACCGACAGGCCGGACCAAAGCGATTCACGTAATTTAAATCTGAGCCGTGTGACCCCAGCGCAGACCGATTCCTTGTGAATGTCGCTGCTGTGGTTCGAGGGTTACCCCCCCTAGGAAGTTGCCTTCCTCCACCTGACCCAAGGACAGATCAGTGCAGCGGCTCACCGCTTAAGCGGCGAGAGCGAAACGCTCGTCGTTGGCGTTTGTAGTGTTTCCAGTGGTTTAACGAGCGAACTGGTGCTCGGCATGCCCTGAGTTGTTTCGCGACCCACGTCGAATCCGGATCGGCCCCAAGAAGTCTATTGTACTGGTAAACGCAATAGCCTGCTGCGCTTGTGCGCCTCGCCCGGCAGGGCGGGACGGCCAAGCGCAGCGAGCCGGCTCAAGCCACGTTGGCGCACGCTGCCTTGCCGGCGGCGCGCGGGCGTGAAGCCGCCATCAGCAGGAACGCCAGGGCCACCGACAGCGCCACGATCGCAGCGGCCGCCCAGCCCAGCGAGGCCAGGCCGTATTGGTCGATCACGCGGCCGCCGACCACCGCGCCCAGGCCGATCCCGATGTTGGCGCCCGAAATATTGAGCGATGCGGCAAAGGCGGGCGCTTCGGGGGCGGACTTCATCAGGCGCACGTGGCAGACGATGAACAGCGCTGCCTGGGCAATGCCCCAGGTCGTCAGCGCCACCGCCAACAGGCCGTGCGATTGCATCACCGGACCCACGAAGGCCAGGCCCGCGGCCATCAGCGCCGAAAACAGCGCGGTGGCGCCCAGCGGGCTGCGGTCGACCAGGCGGCCGCCCAGCGTGTTGCCGATCAGGCCCACCGCGCCAAATGCCATCATCGTCCAGCCGACGACCTGGCCATTGAAGCCGGCCAGGCGTTCCAGCATGTCCGCCAGATAGGTATAGGCGGTGAACATGCCGGTGAACACCAGCAGCGACAGCAGCACGTGGCCGACGACGATCGGGTTGCGCAAGATACGCAGCTGCGTGACCAGCTTGACGCTTTCAGCGCGGATGCGGGTGCTGGGGAAGGCCAGCAACAGCAGCAGCGCTTTGGCGAACGCCACCACGGACAGCACCCAGAAGGCGGCGCGCCAGCCGAAGGCGTCCGAGATCAATACGCCAATGGGGATGCCGAACACCGTGGCCGCCACGATGCCGAACGCCACCATCGAGATGGCGCGGCCGGCGCGGGCCGGTCCCACGAGTTCGACGGCGGTGGCGCTGGCCAGCGACCAGAACACGGGCAGCGCCAGCGCGGGGACGAAGCGGGCGATCGCCATGACCCAGATATTGGGGGCCACAGCTGCCAGCGCGTTGGACAGGCCAAACAGCACCAGCACGCCGATGAACAGGCGTTTGCGTTCGATATTGGCCATCAATGCGGTCAGTAGCGGGCCGGTGGCCGCCACGGTAAAGGCGAACAGCGTGACCAGCAGGCCGGCCTGGGGCACGGTGACACCCAGGTCGCGGGCCAGGCTGGGCAGCAGGCCGACGATCAGGAATTCCGTCGTCAGAACGGTGAAGCCGGCGGCTGAAAGTAACAGGATGGGCAAAAGCATAGGCAATTCCTGGTGCGCGCGATGCCGTCGGCAACGCGCGGATAGTGCGGGATGGGCGTTCAAAAAAGGTCTGGGTTGCGCACCGGTGACAGGTCGGTGCGCAATTGCACGAGGGCTGCAAGCCGTCGGTGCGTGGCGTGGATCTGCTGTGCGGGCGTTGCCGCACGGCGCCGGCATCTGCCGGGAAAGGCAATCGGGAAGCACCCGAATGCCGGTATGGACTCTACTTTAATTCAACAGCAATGGCGGATAAAGCCACTGCATCCGGATAAATTGTTCGGTCAAATCAACTAATTCGACCGAACCGTTGTCACGCCGCGAAGGCCGGCGGTCAGCGCACGTCGCGCGGCAGCAGCGGCTGGATCGCCGCCCACAGGTCGGCCGGCGTATCGGCGCAGGCCTCGGCTTCCCAGGTGGTCAAGTTTTCGTCCTCGCCGACATAGCCATAGGCGGCCGCCACCGCCGGCATGGCGGCCGCATGGGCGGCCTGGATGTCGCGCAGGTCGTCGCCCACGTAGACGCAGCGATCCACCGAAAAGCCTGCCTCGCGCGCTGCATGTTGCAGCGGCAGCGGATGCGGCTTGGCATGGGCGGTGGTGTCACCGCAGACCAACACCGCGCTGTCGCGGGTCAGGTCCAGGAATTCGACGATCGGCAGCGTCAGGTAGGTGACCTTGTTGGTCACGATGCCCCAGGACAGGCCGCGCTGGCGGATGTCGTCCAGCAGCGCCTGGATACCGGGGAACAGCTTGCTGTGTACGGTCGAGCTGGCGGCGTAGTCTTCCAGGAATTGCAGGCGGGTCGGCTCGTAATCGGGGTCGCCGGCTTTCAGCCCGAGCGCCACGCGAAGCAGGCCGCGCGCACCCTGCGAGGCCACCGGCCGCAGGGCTTCGTAGGGCAGGGGATCCAGGCCGCGGCGCGTGCGCTGCTGGTTGGCGGCGGCGGCCAGGTCGGGGGCGGTGTCGGCCAGCGTGCCGTCGAAGTCGAACAGGATCAGGGCGCTCATTTGCGGGTAGCCATCAGGTAGTTGACCGAGGTGTCGGACGTCAGCGAATAGATCTGCGTGATCGGGTTGTATTCCATGCCACGCATGCCGACCGGTTCCAGGCCGGCGCCGCGGGCGGCCGCAGCCAGCTCGCTGGGCTTGATGAACATGTCGTAGGTATGGGTGCCGCGCGGCAGCAGGCGCAGCACGTACTCGGCGCCCACGATCGCGAACAGGAAAGCCTTGGCGTTGCGGTTGAGCGTCGAAAAGAACACCCAGCCGCCCGGTTTGGTCAGCGCCGAGCAGGCGCGCACGATGGATGCCGGATCCGGCACGTGTTCCAGCATTTCCATGCAGGTCACCACATCGAACTGACCGGCTTGTTCGGCGGCCAGCTGCTCGACCGGCACCTTGCGGTAGTCGACTTTCACGCCGGATTCCAGGCCATGCAGGCGAGCCACCTTCAGGGATTTGTCGGCCAGGTCGATGCCGGTGACGTCTGCGCCAGCCCGCGCCATCGCCTCCGACAGGATGCCGCCGCCGCAGCCGACGTCCAGCACCTTCTTGCCGCTCAGGCTGCCCACCGATTCCTGGATCCATTCCAGGCGCAGCGGGTTGATGGCGTGCAGAGGCTTGAACTCGCTTTCGGGGTCCCACCAGCGGCTGGCCAGGGCGCCGAACTTGTCCAGTTCGGCCTGGTCGGCGTTGATGGTGGCTTGGGCGGTGTCGGAGGTATGGGTGGTCATGGGCGGTCCAGCATAAGGCGGCTCTCTATATATAGAGGGAGTGCAGCGCCGGGCAGCGCCGCGAGTGCCGGGACGTTTGCACGGTTTTGGTGCAAGCCGGGCGAAAAAAAGGGCCTCGCTATGCGAGGCCCCTTATTGTAGCTAGTCCGGCAATTACTTGCGGCTACCCACGATTTCGATTTCAACGCGACGGTTCTGGGCGCGGCCTTCCTTCGTCTTGTTGGAAGCGACTGGGTTCTTCTTACCCTTGCCTTCCGTATAGATACGGTTGGGGTCGATGCCCTTGCTGACCAGATAAGCCTTGACCGAAGCGGCGCGGCGCTCGGACAGCTTCTGGTTGTAGGCGTCCGTACCGATCGAGTCGGTGTGGCCCACAGCAATGATGGTTTCGAGGTCGATGCCACGTGCTTGCTGGGCGACTTGGTCCAGCAGCTGACGGCCTTCGGGCTTCAGCGTCGACTTGTCGAAGTCGAAGAACGTGTCGGCGTTGAAGACGACCTTGGCCGCCATCGGGGCCGGCTTCGCCTTCGCTTGTGCAACCGGAACGCCGTCGCAGCCGGGGATACCGGTGGCCGGGGTCCAGAACGCATCGCGCCAGCACAGTTCGTTCGTACCGTTCTTCCAAACGTTACCGAACGGATTGCGCCAGTTGTCCACCGTCTGCGGATAGGACTGGGCCGAGGCTACACCCGAGGCCGTGACGGCAGCGAAGGCGAGCGCCAGAGCGAATTTGGAGGGTTTGTTCATGTTTCTCCTCGTTGAGCTTGAAGCTGGATAAGTGACTCGCAGCGAACCCCCGCCGCATATCAGGAAAACGGGGCCAGTATAGCAACGCCAAGAGCTGGTTCAAAGGAATAGCTACTGGGTTTCCTGCGTGCTGGAAACAATCTTAAGGCATTTGGGGGGCTTTGGCTTCCCTGGAGAGGCGCATTGACGCTGGATATGGCGATTTCGGCGCTCCATCCGTTTGGCCTGTTGGTTTTTGGCAACAGGGTGCCGGGGCGTTGGCGGACGCGCCGGCGCCGCCCGCCGTCGACATCCGGTCCGGGGCCCGCGCGGGGCCAGGGGCGGCGCCCGTCGGGCCGCGATCCGAATCGAATGATAGAATTTCCTGTTTACCCGGCCCGGGTTCCTCCTTACACGATTCTGTCGTTATATATATGGATTCCTTTGCCAAGGAGACGCTTCCGGTTTCGCTGGAAGAAGAGATGCGCCGCAGTTACCTCGATTACGCGATGAGCGTGATCGTCGGGCGGGCGCTACCGGATGTGCGGGACGGGCTCAAGCCTGTCCACCGGCGCGTGCTCTACGCGATGCACGAGTTGAACAACGACTGGAACCGCGCCTACAAGAAGTCGGCGCGTATCGTCGGGGACGTCATCGGTAAGTACCACCCCCACGGCGACCAGTCCGTCTATGACACCATCGTCCGCATGGCGCAGGATTTCTCCATGCGCTACATGCTGGTCGACGGCCAGGGCAACTTCGGTTCCATCGACGGCGACAACGCCGCCGCGATGCGTTACACCGAAATCCGCCTGGCCAAGATCGCCCACGAACTGCTGGCCGACATCGACCAGGAGACGGTGGACTTCGGCCCCAACTACGACGGCAGCGAGCAAGAACCGCTGCTGCTGCCTTCGCGCCTGCCCAACCTGCTGGTCAACGGCAGCTCGGGCATCGCCGTGGGCATGGCCACGAACATTCCGCCACACAACCTCCAGGAAGTGGTCGACGGCTGCCTTTACTGCCTGCGCAATCCGGCTTGCACGGTCGATGAACTCATGGAGATCATCCCGGCGCCCGATTTCCCCACGGGCGGCATCATCTACGGCATGTCCGGCGTGCGCGAAGGCTACCGCACGGGCCGTGGCCGCGTCATCATGCGCGCCAAGACCCACTTCGAAGACATGGAAAAGGGCAATCGCCAGGCCATCGTGGTCGACGCGATTCCCTACCAGGTCAACAAGAAGACGCTGCAGGAACGCATCGCCGAGCTGGTCAACGACAAGAAGATCGAAGGCATCTCCGACATCCGCGACGAATCGGACAAGGACGGCATGCGCCTGGTCATCGAGCTCAAGCGCGGCGAAGTGCCCGAGGTTGTCCTGAACAACCTCTACAAGAACACGCAGCTGCAGGACACCTTCGGGATGAACCTGGTGGCGCTGGTCGACGGCCAGCCCCGCCTGCTCAACCTGAAGCAGATGATCGACTACTTCCTGCAGCATCGCCGCGAAGTGGTCACGCGCCGCACGGTGTTCCAGCTGCGCAAGGCCCGCGAACGCGGCCACGTGCTGGAAGGCCTGGCCGTCGCGCTGGCAAACATCGACGATTTCATCGCCATCATCAAGGCCGCGCCGACGCCTCCCGTCGCGCGCCAGGAACTGATGGCCAAGTCGTGGGATTCGTCGCTGGTGCGCGAGATGCTCTCGCGCGCCGACGGCGATACGCCGGGCGGCCGGGCGGCCTTCCGCCCCGACGACCTGGGCGTGGAATTCGGCCTGCAAGGCGACGGCATGTACCGCCTGAGCGACACGCAGGCGCAGGAAATCCTGAACATGCGCCTGCAGCGCCTGACCGGCCTGGAGCAGGACAAGATCGTCGGCGAATACAAGGACGTCATGTCCACCATCGCCGACCTGCTGGACATCCTGGCCCGTCCGGAGCGCATCACGACGATCATCGGCGAAGAGCTGCAGGCCATCAAGGCCGAGTTCTCGACCGGCGCCAAGGATTCGCGCCGCTCGGACATCGAGCTGAACGCGACCGAGCTCGACACCGAAGACCTGATCACGCCCACCGACATGGTCGTGACCCTGTCGCACGGCGGCTACATCAAGAGCCAGCCGCTGTCCGAATACCGTTCGCAAAAGCGCGGCGGCCGTGGCAAGCAGGCGACCGCGATGAAGGAAAACGACTGGATCGACCAGCTGTTCATCGCCAACACGCACGACTTCCTGCTGTGCTTCTCGAACCGCGGCCGCGTGTACTGGCTGAAGGTCTGGGAAGTGCCGCAGGGCACGCGCAACTCGCGCGGCAAGCCCATCGTCAACATGTTCCCGCTGGCTGACGGCGAGAAGATCACGGTGGTGCTGCCGGTCAAGGAATTCAGCGAAGACCACTACGTCTTCATGGCGACCTCGCGCGGCACGGTCAAGAAGACCCCGCTGTCCGACTTCTCCAACCCGCGCAAGGCCGGCATCATCGCGGTCGACCTCGACGATGGCGACTACCTGATCGGCGCCGACCTCACCGACGGCAAGCACGACGTCATGCTGTTCTCGGACGCCGGCAAGGCCGTGCGCTTCGACGAAAACGACGTGCGTCCGATGGGCCGCAATGCCCGCGGCGTGCGCGGCATGATGCTCGAAGACACGCAGAACGTGATTGCGCTGCTGGTCGCGGGCGACGAAACCCAGACCGTGCTGACCGCCACCGAAAATGGCTTCGGCAAGCGCACCCCGATCGGCGAATACACGCGCCACGGCCGTGGCACCAAGGGCATGATCGCCATCCAGACCAGCTCGCGCAACGGCAAGGTTGTCGGTGCCGTGCTGGTCATGCCTTCGGATGAAATCATGCTGATCACCACCGGCGGCGTGCTGGTGCGTACCCGCGTCGCGGAAATCCGCGAAATGGGCCGCGCCACGCAGGGCGTCACCCTGATCAACGTCGACGACGGCAGCACGCTGTCCGGCGTGCGCCGTGTCGTCGAAAGCGATGCGGACGACGACGGCGAAGATCTGGAAGACGGCCAGGAAGCAGGTGGCGAAGGCGACGACGCCGGCGCAGCAGATACGACGGAACCTACGGAGCAATAATGGCCCGCCCCTGGAACTTCTCGGCTGGCCCCTCGGCCTTGCCCGAGGTGGTACTGCAGCAAGCCGCTGCGGAAATGCTGGACTGGCACGGCAGCGGCATGTCCGTGATGGAAATGAGCCATCGCGGCAAGCACTTCGTGCAGATCTGCGATGAAGCCGAGAACGACCTGCGCGAACTGCTCGGCCTGTCGCCCGACTACGCCGTGATGTTCATGCAGGGTGGGGGTTCCGGCGAGAACGCCATCGTCCCCATGAACCTCATGGGCCGGCGCGGCGCGCCGGCAGCCGACTTCGTCGTGACGGGCCATTGGTCGTCGCGTTCCTACAAGGAAGCCGGGCGCTATGGCGACACCCACGTCGCCGCCACCAGCGCCCAGGCGACCCAGCTGGACGGTCGCGAACAGGCGCCGTTCACCTGGGTGCCCTCGGTCGACACCTGGAAGGTGCGCCCCGAATCGGCCTACCTGCACCTGTGCAGCAACGAAACCATCGGCGGCGTCGAGTTCATGGACTGGCCCGACACGGCCGCCCTGGGCGCGCCCGACGTGCCGCTGGTCGTCGATGCCTCGTCGCATTTCCTGTCGCGTCCCATGGATGTCAGCCGCTGCGGCATGATGTACGCGGGCGCCCAGAAGAACGCGGGCCCGGCCGGCGTCACCATGGTCATCGCCCGCCGCGACCTGATCGGCCACGCGCTGCCGATCTGCCCGTCGGCGTTCGACTACGCCAATGTGGCCGCGGACCACTCGCGCTACAACACGCCGCCCACCTTCGCCATCTACATCGCTGGCCTGGTGTTCAAGTGGGTCAAGGCCAATGGCGGCGTGGCCGGCATGGATGCAGCCAATCGCGCCAAGGCCGACCTGCTGTACGGCTACCTGGACAGCACCCAGTTCTACCGCAATCCCATCCACGCCCCCGTGCGTTCGCGCATGAACGTGCCGTTCGTGCTGCGCGACGAGTCGCTCAACGACGCCTTCCTGCAAGGCGCCGACGCGGCCGGCCTGACCCAGCTCAAGGGCCACAAGAGCGTGGGCGGCATGCGTGCGTCGATCTACAACGCGGTGCCGCTGGCCGGCGTGGCCGCGCTGGTTGAGTACCTGAAGGAATTCGAGCGCCGCTATGGATGACGATCTGCAGCGCAAGCTGCGCCCCTTGCGTGACCGCATCGATGCGCTCGATGCACAGATTCTGGACTTGCTGTCGCAGCGCGCCCGCGCCGCGCAGGAAGTCGGCGAAGCCAAGCACGCGGCGCATGCCGATGGCCCGGTGCTGCGCCCCGAGCGCGAAGCCGAAGTCATCCGGCGCCTGCAGCAACTGAATCCCGGCCCGTTTCCGGCCGCGGGTGTGGCGTCCGTCTGGACGGAAATCATCTCGGCCTGTCGCGGCCTCGAGCGCGGCATGACGGTTGCCTACCTGGGGCCGCAGGGCTCGTTTTCCGAGCAGGCGGCGCTTGAGCATTTCGGCCATGCCGTGCAGAAACTGCCGTGTGTGTCGTTCGACGAGGTCTTTCGCGCCGTCGAGGCCGGGCAGGCCGACGTCGGCATGGTGCCGGTCGAGAATTCCACCGAGGGTGCGGTCAACCGCAGCCTGGACCTGCTGCTCAATACGCCGCTGCGGATCCTGGGCGAACGCTCGCTGGTGATCCGCCACTGCCTGATGTCGCAGTCGGGCAACATGGACGGCATCAAGACGATTTCCGCGCACCCGCAGGCGCTGGCGCAGTGCCAGGGCTGGCTGACGCGCAACTATCCCGACCTGGATCGCGTGGCCGCGGCCAGCAATTCCGAAGCCGCGCGTCTGGCCGCCTCCGATCCGACCATCGCCGCGATCGCCGGCGAAGTCGCCGCGCCGGCCTGGAACCTGCAGGTCGTCAGCGCCGGCATCCAGGACGATCCGCACAACCGCACGCGTTTCCTGGCCATCGGCAACATCGAGCCCCTGGTCAGCGGCAAGGACAAGACCAGCCTGATCCTGGCTGTCCCCAACCGCGCGGGCGCAGTCTATGAAATGCTGGCGCCCTTGGCTGCCAATGGCGTTTCCATGACGCGCTTCGAGTCGCGGCCGGCGCGCACCGGCGAGTGGGAATACTATTTCTACGTCGATGTCCTGGGACATCGCAATGATCCGAACGTCGCGCTCGCCCTGGATACCCTGCGGGCGCAGGTTGCCTACCTGAAAGTGCTGGGTTCCTACCCGGCGCCGTGAGTCTGCCATGACCAACACCACCAAGCCCCTCGCCGCTCCTGCCCACGTCAGCGCCATCGCGCCCTACCAGGCGGGCAAGCCCATCGAAGAACTGGCCCGCGAGTTCGGGCTGGATCCGGCCGGCATCGTCAAGCTGGCGTCCAACGAAAACCCGCTGGGCATGCCCCAGTCGGCGCGTGCGGCCATGCTGGCCGCCGCCGAATCGCTGGCGCGCTACCCGGATCCCAACGGCTTTGACCTGAAGGCCGCGCTGGCCGCGCGCTACGACGTGCCGACGAACTGGATCACGCTGGGCAACGGCTCCAACGACATCCTGGAAATCGCGGCGCTGGCGCTGCTGGAGCCGGGCGCCTCGGCGGTGTACGCGCAGCATTCGTTCGCGGTCTACCGCCTGGCCACGCAGGCCCGCGGCGCGCGCCACATCGTGGTGCCGGCGCAAGACTACGGCCATGACCTGGACGCCATGTTCGAGGCCATTGCCGACGACACGCGCCTGTTGTTCATCGCCAACCCGAACAACCCCACCGGCACCTTCGTGCCGGGCGACAAGGTGGCTGATTTCCTGGAACGCGTGCACGCCGCGCATGGCGATCGCGTCACGGTGGTGCTGGACGAGGCCTACAACGAATACCTGGATCCGGAGCACCGTTTCGACAGCACCGCGCTGGTGCGCCGCTATCCCAACCTGATCGTCTCGCGCACGTTCTCCAAGGCCTACGGCCTGGCGGGCCTGCGGGTGGGCTTCGCAGTGGCGCAGCCGGCCCTGACCGACCTGCTCAACCGCGTGCGCCAGCCGTTCAACGTTAACACCCTGGCGCAGGCCGCCGCCGTGGCCGCGCTGGGCGATGCCGCCTACCTGGAAGAGGCCTACGCTTCGAACAAGGCCGGCAAGGCGCAACTGTGCGCGGCGTTCGACCAGCTCAAGCTGCGCTACGTGCCCAGCTATGGCAACTTTGTCCTGGTGCACGTGGGTGATGCCCCGCGCATCAACCTGGCGCTGCTCAAGCGCGGCGTCATCGTGCGTCCGGTGGCCGGCGACGGCCTGCCCGAGTGGCTGCGCGTGTCTATCGGCCTGCCGCAAGAGAACGCCCGCTTCATCGACGCGCTGACCGCCATCCTGTCCGAATGAACGGCGCTTCCTCTACGCCAGATCAGGGGGCCGCTGGCCCCCTGATTCCTGTGCTGGCGGTGGTGGGCGTGGGCCTGATCGGCGGGTCCTTCGCCGCGGCCTTGCGCCAGGCGGGGCAGGTGGGCCGGGTGCTGGGAGTCGGGCGCAATGCGCAATCCCTGGCGCGTGCCGTGGAACTGGGCCTGATCGACGAAGCCGTCAGCGCCGAAGACGCCGCCGCCCGTGCCGACCTGGTTTTCCTGGCTACCCCCGTGGGTGGCCTGCAGGACGTGTTGGCGCGCATGCTGCCGCATTTGCCCGACAGTGTCGTGTTGACCGACGGTGGCAGCACCAAGGCCGAAGTCGTCGACGCGGCCCGTGCGGCGTTGGGCGAGCGTATCGGCCAGTTCGTGCCGGGCCACCCTATTGCAGGCGCCGAGCGTACCGGCCCGGAAGCCGCCGACCCGGCGCTGTACCGTGGCCGTTGCGTCATCCTGACCCCCCAGCCCGAAAACAGCGCCGCGGCCGTCGCGCTTGTGCGCGCCGCCTGGCAGGCCTGCGGCGCCCGCGTCATCGACATGGATGCCGAGGCGCACGACCGGGTGCTGGCCTCGGTCAGCCATTTGCCGCATCTGCTGTCGGCCGTCTACATGGAGCAGGTCGCCACCGCCGATGACGCCGCGACCCGCCTGGCGCTGGCCGGCAGCGGCTTTCGCGATTTCACCCGCATCGCCGCCGGTTCGCCCGAGATGTGGCGCGATATTTTTCTGTCCAACCGCGGCGCCATGCTGACCGAGATCGCGGCCGTGCGCGCCGTGCTGGATCGCGCCGAGCGCGCGATCGACGGCGGTGATGGCGCGGCCTTGCTGGCGCTGCTCGATACCGCGGCGCAGGCGCGTCGCCATTGGCGCAAGGAGTAGCTGACATGGGCGCTTTGCCTTTCCTGGATCTGCCGCGCGTGCGTCGCGCGCAGGGCGTGATGGCCTTGCCGGGTTCCAAGAGCATTTCCAACCGGGTGCTGCTGCTGGCGGCCATTGCCGACGGCGCCACCACGATCACGGGGCTGCTCGATTCCGACGATACGCGCGTGATGCTGGCTGCGCTGCGCCAACTGGGCGTGGCGGTGTCCGACCTGGAAAATGGCCAGGTCACCGTGCAGGGCGTGCGCCGCTTTCCCGTGGACGCCGCCGACCTGTTCATGGGCAACGCCGGCACCGCCATCCGGCCGCTGACCGCCGCGCTGGCCTTGATGGGCGGCGACTACCGCCTGTCGGGCGTGCCGCGCATGCACGAACGTCCCATCGGCGACCTGGTCGACGCACTGACCGCCCTGGGCGCCCGTATCGACTATCTGGGCCAGCCGGGGTATCCGCCTTTGCACATCGGCCGCGGCCAGATCGCCGCGCCCGCCATCACCCAGGTGCAGGGATCGGTGTCGAGCCAGTTCCTGACCGCCTTGCTGCTGGCCGCGCCGCTGCAGGCGGGGCAGAGCGGCCAGCCGGTCGTCATCGAGGTGGTCGGCGAACTGATTTCCAAGCCGTACATCGAGATCACCCTGAACCTGATGGCGCGCTTTGGCGTCACCGTGCGCCGCGACGGCTGGAGCCGCTTCACCATCGAGGCCGGCGCCAGCTACCGCAGCCCCGGCCGCATCGCGGTCGAGGGCGATGCGTCCACGGCCTCGTATTTTCTGGCCTTGGGCGCGATTGGCGGCGGCCCGCTGCGGGTAACCGGCGTGGGTGCCGACAGCATCCAGGGCGACGTCAAATTCGCCGACACGCTGGCCGCCATGGGCGCCAGCGTCACCTATGGCGACGGCTGGATCGAGGTGACCGGCGTGCGCGTGGCCGAGGGCGGCCGCCTGAAGGCCTTCGATACCGACTTCAACCTGATTCCCGATGCCGCCATGACTGCGGCCGCGCTGGCCCTGTATGCCGACGGTCCGTGCCGCCTGCGCAATATCGGCAGCTGGCGCGTCAAGGAAACCGATCGCATCCACGCCATGCAGACCGAGCTGGAAAAGCTGGGCGCGCATGTGGAATCGGGGGCGGATTGGCTGCGCGTCACCCCGCCCGCCGAGGGCGCCTGGCGCGACGCGCACATCGGCACCTGGGACGACCACCGCATGGCGATGTGCTTTTCGCTGGCCGCGTTTGGCCCGGCGGCGGTGCGCATCCTCGATCCGGGGTGTGTCAGCAAGACGTTCCCGGGTTACTTTGATGTCTACGCGGGCCTGGTGTCGGCGTAGCGTTCACGGGCCGCGGCCCTTTCCTTTTCCATGACTCTGACAGATTCAAGCGTGACTTCTCCCGCTCCCGTCATCACCATCGATGGCCCCACCGCGTCGGGCAAGGGCACCGTCGCCCACCGCGTCGCCAAGGCGCTGGGCTGGGCGGTGCTCGATAGCGGGGCGCTGTACCGGCTGACCGCCCTGGCCGCCATCAACCGCGGCGTGGATGCGGCCGACGAGCCTGCCGTGGCGCGGGTGGCCGAAACGCTGGATGTGCGTTTCGACGGCCCGCACGTCTATCTCGAGGGAGCCGACGTCGGTCACGAGATCCGGCGCGAAGCGGTCGGCAATTTTGCTTCCCGCGTGGCGGCGTTTCCCGGCGTGCGGCAGGCGCTGCTTGAACGCCAGCGGGCCTTTCGCCTGCCTCCCGGCCTGGTGGCCGATGGCCGCGACATGGGCACGGTGGTGTTCCCGGATGCGTCCCTGAAAGTGTTCCTGGTGGCCGATGTGGTCGCTCGGGCCGAGAGGCGGCGTAAGCAGTTGATCGAAAAGGGAATTTCTGCTAATCTTGATGACCTCCTACGAGATATGCGCGAGCGGGACGCAAGAGATACCCAGCGCGCCACGGCGCCTTTGGCCCCCGCGGCAGATGCACAGGTACTGGATTCGTCGAATCTGACGATTGCGCAAACCGTGCAGGCGATCCTGGATTTCTGGCAGTCCGCAGCAAATCCGTAGCGCAAACTCGTAGAGCAAGTACGTCTTTTTTTGTTTTTGTTATAGGCCCTGCGCTAGCCAGGCGACACCCCCACGGGACACCCCGCAAGGGCAAACCGGCAGGCAGGTATTTTGACTCCACTGTGGCGGGCAATCCGCTGCGGTGTGTTCTTAACGGCCATTTCGGCCCAATGGATTTCAACCCCATGTCTTCCGTTTCCACTACCGCCGCCGGCGGCGAAAGTTTCGCCGACCTTTTCGCACAAAGCCTCAAGAGCCAGGACATGAAGTCCGGCGAGGTCATCAGCGCCGAAGTCGTGCGCGTCGACCACAATTTCGTCGTCGTCAACGCCGGCCTGAAGTCCGAAGCGCTGATCCCCCTGGAAGAGTTCCTGAATGACCAGGGCGAGCTCGAAGTGCAACCCGGCGATTTCGTCTCGGTGGCCATCGATTCCCTGGAAAACGGCTACGGCGACACGATCCTGTCGCGTGACCGCGCCAAGCGCCTGTCGGCCTGGCTGCAACTGGAAAAGGCCCTGGAAAACGGCGAGCTGGTTACCGGCACCATCACCGGCAAGGTGAAGGGCGGCCTGACCGTCATGACCAACGGCATCCGCGCGTTCCTGCCGGGTTCGCTGGTGGATCTGCGTCCGGTCAAGGACACCACCCCGTACGAAGGCAAGACCCTCGAATTCAAGGTCATCAAGCTCGACCGCAAGCGCAACAACGTCGTGCTGTCGCGTCGCCAGGTGCTGGAAGCCAGCATGGGCGAAGAGCGTCAGAAGCTGCTCGAAACCCTGCACGAAGGTGCTGTGGTCAAGGGCGTGGTCAAGAACATCACCGACTACGGCGCGTTCGTGGACCTGGGCGGTATCGACGGCCTGCTGCACATCACCGACATGGCCTGGCGCCGTGTGCGTCACCCCTCCGAAGTCCTGCAAGTGGGTCAGGAAGTCGAAGCCAAGGTCCTCAAGTTCGACCAGGAAAAGAGCCGCGTCTCGCTGGGCGTCAAGCAACTGGGCGAAGATCCGTGGGTGGGTCTGGCTCGTCGCTACCCGCAAGGCACCCGCCTGTTCGGCAAGGTCACGAACCTCACCGACTACGGCGCGTTCGTTGAAGTCGAAGCCGGCATCGAAGGCCTGGTGCACGTCTCCGAAATGGACTGGACCAACAAGAACGTCGATCCGCGCAAGGTCGTGACCCTGGGCGAAGAAGTCGAAGTCATGGTCCTGGAAATCGACGAAGACCGTCGTCGTATCTCGCTGGGCATGAAGCAGTGCCGCCAGAACCCGTGGGAAGAGTTCGCCACCAACTTCAAGCGTGGTGACAAGGTCCGCGGCGCCATCAAGTCGATCACCGACTTCGGCGTGTTCGTCGGCCTGCCCGGCGGCATCGATGGCCTGGTTCACCTGTCCGACCTGTCGTGGACGGAAACCGGCGAAGAAGCCGTGCGCAACTTCAAGAAGGGCGACGAGATCGAAGCCGTGGTTCTGGGCATCGATACCGACAAGGAACGCATCTCGCTGGGCATCAAGCAGCTGGAAGGCGACCCCTTCAACAACTTCGTTGCCACGTTCGACAAGGGCGCCGTGGTTCCGGGCACCATCAAGTCGGTCGAAGCCAAGGGCGCCGTCGTGACGCTGTCCGTGGACGTCGAAGGCTACCTGCGCGCTTCCGAGATCTCCTCGGGCCGCGTCGAAGATGCCACCACCGTCCTGAACGCCGGCGAAAACATCGAAGCCATGATCGTCAACATCGACCGCAAGACGCGTTCGATCCAGCTGTCGATCAAGGCCCGTGACAACGCCGAAACCGCCGAAACGATCCAGCGCATGTCCGATGCCAGCGCTTCGTCCGGCACCACCAACCTCGGCGCGCTGCTGAAGGCCAAGCTGGACCAACAGCGCAACGACGGTTAATTCGTGACCAAGTCGGAGCTGATCGCCGCCTTGGCGGCCCGCTATCCTCAGCTGGCCGCCCGCGACACCGATTACGCGGTCAAGACCGTGCTCGATGCAATGACCCAGGCCCTGGCCTCGGGTCAGCGTATCGAGATCCGCGGTTTTGGCAGCTTCTCGCTGTCGCAGCGGTCTCCCCGCATCGGTCGCAATCCGAAGTCCGGCGAACAAGTGCTGGTGCCTGGTAAACAGGTGCCGCACTTCAAGGCAGGCAAGGAATTGCGCGAGCGGGTGGACTTGGTCGGCGGCAACGACGAGGACGCTCAATCCTCTGGATCGAGTGAACCGATGCCGTCCATGGCAGGTCTTCACGCCATGCACTGACGGCACCGGCCAGTAAGGCTGCCTTCGGGCAGATCGGACCGCGAGCAACGCCCCTTGAGCAATCAAGGGGCTTTGTTTTTTGGGGCCTCCCTTCAGTAGTGGAGGTCGCTTACAATTGACCCTCTTGAATACTTAGGAGCATGCGTCATGCGCTACCTTGTCTGGGCCCTGCGATTGCTCGTGTTCGTGGCGGTATTGATGTTCGCACTGAAGAACACCGATCCCGTCGCCGTGAAGTTCTACGCCGATTACGTCGTGCAGGATGTGCCGCTGATCGTCGTCATGCTGGTGGTCTTCGTGGTGGGCGCTCTGTTCGGCCTGCTCCTGACCGTGCCCGCTGCCATGCGCCGCCGCCGCGAGGCCATTCGCCTGCGCCGCGAACTCGACCGCGTCCAGGCCGCCGTCAATGGCACCACGCCGGTCGTGCCGCCGGAAGCCGTCGCCCCGATGTCGCCGCTGTGATGGTGCAGCGCCGCCGGCATGCCCATTTTCCCGTACTGAATTACCGCAAGAGCCCGCACAGTGGATTTTGAACCTTGGTGGTTGATATTCGTGCCGGTGTTGTTCGCGCTGGGCTGGCTGGCCGCGCGTTTCGACATCCGGCAGATGCTCCGGGAAACCCGCAGCCTGCCTGACTCCTATTTCCGGGGGCTGAATTTCCTGCTCAACGAGCAGCCCGACCGCGCCATCGATGCGTTCGTCGAAGTCGCCAAGCTCGACCCCGAAACCACCGAACTGCACTTCGCGCTGGGTAGCCTGTTTCGCCGTCGTGGCGAGATGGAACGCGCCATTCGCGTGCACCAGAGCCTGCTGAACCGGTCCGACCTGCCCGTCGCCGAGCGCGAGCATGCGCAGCACGAGCTGGCCCAGGATTTCCTCAAGGCCGGCATGCTGGACCGCGCCGAAAGTGGTTTCGAGCAGCTCAAAGACACCCGCTACGCCTTGCCGGCGCTGCGTTCACTGATCCGCATCTACGAATCGGAACACGACTGGCCGCGCGCCATCGAAGCCGTCAAGACCTTGCATGGCCTGGTCGACGAGCCCATGCCGCAGATCGTGCACTACTACTGCGAACAGGCTGCCACCGCGCTGGCGGCCAAGCCGCCCAACGTCGATGCCGCGCACACGGCGCTTGATGCGGCCGACCACGCCTTGTCCACGGCCGATGCGGGCATGTCGAGCAAGGGCGCCATCGTGCGCACCGCCATGCTGCGCGCGCGCCTGGCCTTGCTCGAACAAGACCCCAAGCGCGAGCGCCTGTACCTGGAGTCGGTCATGACCGACGCCCCCGAATACGCCGGCCTGGTGGCTGAACGGCTGTTGGCCAACTACCGTGCGGCCGACCAGGCCGCGGCCGGGCTTGAGCTGCTGCAGCGGCAGTATGCGCGCCACGCCTCGCTCGACCTGTTCAATGTCGTGTTTCGTGAATTGCGCGTGCAGCAAGGGTCTGCCCCCGCCTGGGCATTCGCCCGCGGCGCCTTGCGCAGCCATCCCTCGCTGCTGGGCCTGGATCGCCTGCTCGAAGCAGAACTCGCCAATGGCGAGGGCGCCACCGAGCAAGGTCCGGTGCCCGGCGCCGACCTTACGCTGCTGCGCAGCCTGATCCACAAGCATACGCAACGTCTGGACCGCTACGCGTGCCGGAGCTGCGGTTTTCAAGCGCGCCGCTTCTATTGGCAATGCCCGGGCTGCAATGCCTGGGAGACCTACGCGCCGCGTCGTCTGGAAGAACTTGAATGAAGCAATTTCCCGCCGAATCCATTTCGCATAGCCGCGTGCTCGTGGTGGGCGATGTCATGCTGGACCGCTACTGGTTCGGCGAAGTGGAACGCATCTCCCCCGAAGCGCCGGTCCCGGTCGTGCGCGTTGCGCGCCGCGAAGACCGCCTGGGCGGCGCGGCCAACGTGGCCCGCAACGTGGCCGCGCTGGGCGGCCATGTCACCCTGGTGGGCGTACTGGGCGAAGACGAGGCCGGCGACAGCGTGCGCCGCCTGTCTGTCGAGGCCGGAATCCAGGCCGACCTGATCACCGACCGCAGCCTGCACACGACGCTGAAGATGCGCGTGCTGGGACGCCAGCAGCAATTGCTGCGGGTCGACTTCGAACAGCATCCGGCGCAGGAAGCCCTGGACAGCATCGACGCCGCCCTGGCGCGCCACCTGGCCAACCACGACATCGTGGTGCTGTCCGACTACGCCAAAGGCGTGCTGGCACGGGTCGAGTCGCTGATCGCGCTGGCTCGCAGCGCCGGCATTCCCGTGCTGGTCGACCCCAAGGGCGACGACTACTCGCGTTATCGCGGCGCGACCTTGGTGACGCCCAACCGCTCTGAAATGCAGCAGGCCGTGGGCCGCTGGAACACCGAATCCGAACTGACCGACCGGGCGCAGCGCCTGCGCGCCGATCTGGACCTGGAAGCCCTGCTCGTGACCCGTTCCGAGCAAGGTATGACTTTGTTTACCGACACGGGCCGCGAACACATCGACGCGCAGGCGCACGAGGTCTTCGACGTGTCCGGCGCGGGTGATACCGTGCTGGCCACGCTGGCCGTCTCGCGCGCCATCGACTTGCCGTGGGTGGATGCCATGGGCTGGGCCAACCGGGCCGGCGGCATCGCCGTGGGCAAGCTGGGCACGTCCGTCGTCACCGCCGCCGAATTGGCAGGAGAACTCTCATGATCGTCGTAACCGGAGCCGCGGGCTTCATTGGCAGCAACCTGGTGCGGGGCCTGAACCGCCGCGGCATCCAGGACATCATCGCGGTCGACGACCTGACCGAAGGCGACAAGTTCGTCAACCTGGTCGACTGCAAGATCGCCGACTACCTCGACAAGGACGATTTCCGTCGTCGCGTCGCCGAGGGCAGCCTGCCGGAAATCCGTGCGGTGCTGCACCAGGGCGCCTGCTCGGACACCACCGAGCGCAACGGCCGCTACATGCTGGACAACAACTACCGCGTCACGCTGGAGCTGTTCGAGTTCTGCCAGGCGCGCCGCATTCCGTTCCTGTATGCCTCGTCGGCCGCCGTCTATGGCGGTTCGTCGGTCTACGTCGAAGACCCGGCTAACGAAGGCCCGCTGAACGTCTACGGCTATTCCAAGCTGCTGTTCGACCAGGTGCTGCGCACCCGCATGGACAGCCTGACTGCGCAAGTCATCGGCCTGCGTTATTTCAACGTCTACGGCCCGCACGAGCAGCACAAGGGCCGCATGGCGTCGGTGGCGTTCCACAACATGAACCAGTTCCTGGAACACGGCCACGTGCGCCTGTTCGCAGGCTGGGATGGGTATGTGGATGGCGGCCAGAGCCGCGACTTCATCTCGGTCGAAGACGTGGTGGCCGTGAACCTGCATTTCCTGGACCACCCGGAAACGTCGGGCATCTTCAACTGCGGTACCGGCCGTGCACAGCCGTTCAACGACGTCGCCGCGGCGGTGGTGAACACCTTGCGCGCCGAACGCGGTGAAGCGCAACTGACGCTGGCCCAGCTGGTCGAACTAGACCTGATCCGCTACATCCCGTTCCCGGACGACCTGAAGGGCCGTTACCAGAGCTACACCCAGGCCGACGTGAGCCAGCTGCGCGCGGCGGGCTTTACCGCGCCGATGCGCGACGTGCAGACCGGCGTGGCTGAATACGTGCGCTACTGGCGCGCCCGCAAGTAGGGCTGCCGGGCTGGCCGCCTGGCCACGTGTGGGCGCTTGCCTGTCACCTTGAGAAAGCCACCGCACTGCTGGTGGCTTTTTTTCATCCGGCGTAGTTGCCGGGGTGGATGCAATCGTTCACCGGCCAGGCACCGCCGATGCACGCCGGGCCATGATCAGGTCGTGGTGCAACAGCCGTTGCGCCGCCCTTATCCGGAGACCTGTTCATGAATCCCTTTTTGCATTCCACCGTGGCGGCTGATCTGGCGACCCGAGCGGCGAGCCATGTGATGCCTCATGTGGTGCCTCATGTGGCGCCCCAGGTTGCGCCCCGATTTGCCGCGCCTTGGCGCCGGCCGCGGACGGCGGCGAGCGCCGCGCGCCGCGTGCTGCGGCTGGCGCTGGGTACGGCCCTGCTGGCGGCGGGGTTGGCCAGCGCCCCCGCGCACGCGGTCGACGTCAATGGCGCCACCGCGCAGCAGCTCGATGGCATCCGCGGCATCGGTCCGCGTACGGCGGAAACCATCGTGCGCGAGCGCGATCGCGGGGGCAAGTTCGAATCATTGCAAGACCTGGCCGAACGCGTGCGCGGCATCAGTGCGAAGAAAGCCCAGGCATTGGAGGCGGCCGGCCTGACCGTGGGCGGCGCATCCGCTGCCAAGAGCGCCGTGGCGCCAGACCTCGCGGCGAACCCGGCCCGATCCGGTGCCAAGCCCGCCATGGGCGCGGCAGGAGCAGCGGGCCCCGCCAGCGCCAAGGCAGGCGCTTCGGCCCCATCCGCCAAGCCTGCCGCCGCGGCGCGGCCTCGTCCCTGATCCGGCCATGAACCCCTGGCGCGAGCGCGGCTTTTCGCCGCGGCCCGCGCCGGGGAGAGTTATGATCGGCCTCATGACTACCACCTATCCCACCATCGAGCAGACCGTCGGCAATACGCCGTTGGTGCGTCTGCAGCGCATCCCCGGAGCCGCGGGCGCCGCGCGGGGCAACGTCATCCTGGCCAAGCTGGAAGGCAACAATCCCGCGGGGTCGGTCAAGGATCGCCCGGCGCTGTCCATGATCAAGCATGCGGAAGCGCGCGGCGACATCAAGCCCGGCGACACGCTGATCGAAGCCACCAGCGGCAATACCGGCATCGCCCTGGCCATGGCGGCCGCCATGCGCGGCTACCGCATGATCCTGATCATGCCCGACAACCTGTCGGTGGAACGCCGCGCCGCCATGACGGCCTACGGCGCCGAATTGATCCTGACGCCGGCCGACAAGGGCGGCATGGAATATGCCCGCGACCTGGCCACCGAAATGCAGGCCGATGGCCGCGGCCTGGTGCTGGACCAGTTCGCCAACCCCGACAACCCCCGCGCCCACATCGAAACCACCGGCCCCGAAATCTGGAACCAGACCGACGGCCGCGTGACCCACTTCGTCAGCGCCATGGGCACCACGGGCACGATCATGGGCGTGTCTACCTACCTGAAGTCGCGCAATCCCGCGGTGCAGGTGGTGGGTGCGCAGCCGGCCGAAGGCTCGTCCATTCCCGGCATCCGCAAGTGGCCCGAGGCCTATCTGCCCAAGATCTTCGACCGCAGCCGTGTCGACGCCTACGAATCCATCGAGCAGGCCGACGCCGAGGTCATGGCGCGCCGCCTGGCGTCCGAAGAAGGCATCTTCGGCGGCATCTCGTCGGCCGGCGCCCTGGTGGCGGCCCTGCGCGTGGCCGAGCGCGTCAACGACGCGACCATCGTATTCATCGTCTGCGACCGCGGCGACCGTTACCTGTCCACGGGCGTCTTCAACTGATCGCAGGGCCGGGCAGCCGCGTTGCGGCTCTCAAAAAAAGCCCCGCGCACCGGATTGTCTCCGGCGCGCGGGGCTTTTGCTTCGGGTCGCAGCAAGCGCCCTGACGCTTATTCCGGCTGGATGTTGGCGTCTTTCATGACCTTGATCCAGCGTGCGCTTTCGGCCAGGTTGAAGGCTTCGGCTTCCTGGTAGCTCATCGTGCTGGGCAGGGTGCCTTGCGACTTCAGGGCGTCGATCACCTTGGGCGACTGCGACGCTTCGATCATGGCCTTGTTCAGCTTGGCGATGATGGGCTCGGGCGTGTCCTTGGGCACCCACATGCCGTACCAGGTGACGATGTCAAAGCCCGGCAGGCCGTTTTCAGCGATGGTGGGCACGTCGGGCAGTTCGGCCAGACGGGCCTTGGTGGTGACGGCCAACGGGCGCACCTTGCCGCTCTGGATCAGGGGCAGGGCGGGGGCCAGCGGCGCGTACATCAGGTCGACGTGGCCGCCGGCCACATCGGTCAGGGCCGGGCTGCTGCCGCGGTAGCCCACGTGCGAGATCGACGCTTTGGTGGTGGTGTTGATCAGCTCGCCGGCCAGGTGCGGCAGGGTCGCCACGCCGGGGGATGCGAAGCTGAGCGTGCCCGGCTGGGCCTTGGCCTGGGCGATCAGCTCGCCGAAGGTCTTGAATTTCGAATCGGGCGGCACCACCGCCACCATGGGCACCGTGCCGAGCACGCCGACCATGCGGAAATCTTTGATGGGATCGAAGGTCAGGCTCTTGAATTGCGCCGGGTAGATGCCCTGCACGGACGGATTCATCAGCACCGTGTAGCCGTCGGCCGGCGCACGCGCCACCTGGGCGGCGCCGATGGTGCCGCTGGCGCCGGGCCGGCTTTCGATCACCAGGGGATGGCCCAGGATCTCGCCCATGCGCACCGCGATCACGCGGCCCACGACGTCGGTCGGGCCGCCTGCCGCCCACGGCATGATCACGCGGATCGGTTTGTCGGGATAGGCGTCCTGCGCCTGCGCGCTGGCCAGCGGCAACGCCGCGATGGCGATCGCCGAACCTGCCGCGGCGAGCAAAGTGCGCTTGTTCATCAGCTGTCTTCTCCTACAAAGGTTAGATTGGCCGAGGGCAGGGCCGCGAGCAGCAGCCCCTTGACCTCTTCCAGTTGTTTTCCAGTGGCGGCTTCGTTTTTCTGCATGCGCCCCAAGGGGCCGGCCACCACGATGGCGAAGGGTTGCTCATAGGCGCGAAAGCCCAGCGAGATGGACATCACGTCCTCGACGTTTTCGCCGATGGAGCGTTGCCAGCCGCGCTGGATGCCGGCCTGCAGGTCGCGTTCGAACGCGGCCTGGCTGGTGAGCGTGGTTTCGGTGTAGCGGGTGAATCCCGTATAGGTCTTGAACCATTTCTGGCGTTCGTCTTCGGTCAGCACCGACAGCAGGGCCTTGCCCGAGCTGGTGGCGTGCGCTGCCTTGAAGCCGCCAGGCTGGTGCGAGAAGCGGATGGTCTGCTTGGATTCGGCCACGATCAGATACACCACCTTGTCGTCCGCCAGCTTGGCCAGCAGGGCGGTTTCGCCGGTGATGTCGCGCACGCGCGCCAGGACCGGTTCGATCACCGCGTTCAGGGGATCGCTGCGGCAGATCAGCGTGGCGACGTGGATCAGCTTCTGGGTGGGGTAGTAGCCGTGCTTCTTGCCGATTTCATAGAGGTAGCCGCGCGCGACCATGGTCTTGAGCAGGCCATGGCAGCTGGACAGCGGGATCTCCATCTGGGCCGCGATTTCGCTGTAAAGCAGCGGCTTCTGCGCCTCGGCAAAGAGGTTCAGGACATCGAGTACCCGAGCGGCTGTTTTCACATCCATGATGATATTATCCTATACGTGATAAATTTATGTCAATTCGCAGTTAATCGCCTAGGAGTTGCGACGCATGAGATGGAAGAACCGTCCCGAGGGATCGAACTGGGGGGACTTCGGCCCTGATGACCAAAGAGGTTGCCTGAATTACATCACCTCCGCGAACGTGATGAAGGCGATCCAGGAAGTCCGCGAGGGATTGAGCTTCTGCCTGTCGCTGCCGCTGGATTACCCCGGGGGCAACGGCGTCAATGTCCGGCGCCATCCGCCCAAGCTGCGGCCCACCGAAAGGGATGGCGACCTGTACCTGAACTTCCCGCTGGGGCGGCTGCGTCCGGGCTGTGTCGACGTGCTCAGCGACGACATCGTCGAGATGAGCCTGCAGTACTCGACCCAATGGGATTCGCTGGCCCACGTGGGCGCGCTGTTCGACGCCAACGGCGACGGCCTGCCCGAACGCGTCTACTACAACGGCTACCGCCCCAATGAGCACGTGGTGGGTCCGGTGGACTACGACGTGGACAACGGCTTTGCCAAGACCGACCTGGGCCAGGGCGGCGCGTCGAACGCCAAGAAGCTGGACATCACCCACCTGGCCGAGTCGTGCCTGCAAAGCCGGGGCGTGATGGTCGATCTGGCCCGGCACTACGGCCGCGAGCAGAAGGCGGTGGGCTACGACGACCTGATGCGCATCCTGGAGGCGGACCGGATCGAGATCGAGCAGGGCGATATCGTGCTGTTCCATACCGAATTCGGCGATGCCCTGCTGGAAAAGAACCGCGAGCCGGACGCTCACACCTTGCACGAGATCTGCGCCGGCCTGGATGGCAGCGACGACAGGCTGCTGCAGTGGATCACCGATTCGAAAGTGGCCGCCATGGCGTCGGACAACCACGCGCTGGAAATCTACCCGACGCAAAAGCCCAACGCCTGCTGCGCCGCATTGCCGCTGCATCACCATTGCATCTTCAAGCTGGGCATGCCGATCGGCGAGATGTGGTACCTGGGCGCGCTGGCCCGCTGGCTGGCCGCGCATGGCCGCAGCCGGTTCCTGTTGACCGCACCACCCCTGAACCTGCCCGGCGCGGTGGGTTCGCCTGCGACGCCGGTGGCCACGGTCTGAGCGGCAGTGGAGAACGGCTGAAAGCGTGCCGCTGAAAGAGGACGGGCCCGGCGGCAAGCCGGGCCCGTTGTCTGTGCGGCGTGCGGGGGTCAGCGTCCGACCCGGGCCTCGATTTCGCTGGCCAGATCGGCCACCGAGGTGGCGTAGAAATAGCTGCGGTTGTACTTGGTCAGCGCGAAGAAGTTGGGCGTGCCCACGCGGTATTGCGCGGTGCCGCGGGCTTCTTCGACCAGGTCCACGACGCCCAGCGGCTGGTTGCCCCAGCCGGTGCTCGAGGCCCCGGGCTGCAGGCGCGCGCCCGCGGCGGTCAGGCTGGTCCAGCTTTGTTTGGGCTCCAGGCCGCCATCGACCAGCGCGGTGGGGTCCGCCGGCAGGGTCACCGGCGCAAATACCGGCAGGCCGCGCTGCCAGCCATGCTGCGCCAGGAAGCTGCCCACCGACATGATCGCGTCGCGGGTGTTGTTGGTCAGGTCGATATGGCCGCTGTCGTCGCCGTCCACCGCGTAGTGCTTGATGCTGGTGGGCATGAACTGCGGCATGCCGATGGCGCCCGCATACGAACCGCGGGTTTCGAGATCCAGCTTGCCGTTCATGACCAGCGTCAGGAAGTCGGCCAGCTGGCCACGGAACATGGTGGCGCGTTCGGGCTTGGCCGGGTCCGGGTAGTCGAAGGCCAGGGTAGCCAGCGCGTCAAGCACGCGGAAGTTGCCCATGTTGCGGCCATACAGCGTTTCAACGCCGATGATCGAGGCGATGATCGGGGCCGGCACGCCAAAGCGCTGCGCCGCCTGGTTGAGCTGGTCGCGGTGTTCGTTGTAGAACTCCACGCCCCAGCCGATGCGCTTGGGTTCCACGAAGCGCGAACGGTAGGTCAGCCAGCTGCGCCAGATTTTCTTGCCCGGGGGCGACGGCGCGATCAGGCGCGCCACCGTGGCGTTGTAGCGCGCGCCTTCCAGCGCCGACACCATCGGCTTGAGCGGCAGGTTGCGTTCGGCCGCCAGCGATTCGACGAAGGCGCGCACCTCGGGCCGCAGGGCGCCCGAGGGCGTCAGGGTGGCCGGGCCGTCATCCGCCACGTCGGAGCCGGGTGTCGGCGCGGTGGGTCCGATGCGGATGGGGGTAGTGCCAGTGGTCGCCGGTGCCAGGGCGGCGGTTGAATTCGGGGCGGTGGGAGCGGTGGTGGAACACCCGGCCAGGAGGGCCGTCAGGGTTCCGAGTTGCAGGATTCGCCGACAGATGAACATAATCTTCCTTATGGAGACCATGTATCTTACCCACCCGGCATGCCGCTTGCATGAAATGGGCAGTTGGCATCCGGAGAGCCCGCAGAGGCTGGATGCCATTTCCGACCAATTGCTCGCCAGCGGCTTGATGCCTTATCTGGACGACCGGCAGGCGCCCCAGGCGTCCCGCCACGACCTGCTGCGCGTGCACACTGTCCAGTATCTGGACAGTCTGCGCGAACATTCGCCGGACCACGGGTATTACCCGATAGATCCCGACACCCTCATGAACCCGCACACCTACGAGGCGGCGCTGCATGCGGCCGGCGCAGGGGTGGCGGCGGTCGACGCGGTGATGGGTGGCGAGGCCCGCACGGCCTTTTGTGCGGTGCGTCCGCCCGGGCACCACGCCTGCCGCTCGCAGGCCATGGGCTTTTGCTTCTTGAACAACGTGGCCATCGCGGCCCGCCATGCGCTGGATTTCCACGGCCTGTCGCGAGTGGCCATCGTCGATTTCGACGTCCACCACGGCAACGGCACCGAAGATGTCTTCGCGGGCGACGACCGCGTGCTGATGTGCAGCTTTTTCCAGCACCCGTTCTTTCCCAACAGCGGCACCGCCGACCCGGCCGCCAACATGCTGAACGTGCCGGTGGCCGCCTATACGACGGGCGCGGCCGTGCGCCCCATCGTCACCGATACCTGGCTGCCGCGCCTGGAAGCACACCGCCCGGAACTCATTCTGATATCAGCCGGCTTCGATGCCCATCGCGAGGACGATATGGGGCAGATGGGGCTGGTGGAGGCCGACTATGCCTGGATCACCGAGCAGCTCGTGGACGTGGCCGAACGCCACTGCCAGGGCCGGATCGTCAGCACGCTCGAGGGCGGTTACAACCTGTCCGCCCTGGGGCGCAGCGTCGTGGCGCATATACGGGCGCTGGCGAAGCTGTAGAATCAGGAAAAAATTGTGCAATGCGATCCCGGCGCATACGCCGGGTAATTAATTTCCATTTGGAGGCAGCGGGATGAAGGTGTTGGTACCTGTCAAGCGCGTCGTTGACTACAACGTCAAGGTGCGCGTCAAGTCTGATCAGACTGGCGTGGATATCGCCAATGTGAAGATGTCCATGAACCCCTTTGACGAAATCGCCGTCGAAGAAGCCACCCGCCTGAAGGAAAAGGGCGCCGTGGCCGAAGTCGTGGCGGTTTCTTGCGGCGTTGCGCAATGCCAGGAAACCCTGCGCACCGCCATGGCAATCGGTGCCGACCGCGGCGTGCTGGTCCAGACCGACGCCGAGCTGCAGCCGCTGGCCGTGGCCAAGCTGCTCAAGGCCTTGGTCGACAAGGAAAAACCGCAACTGGTGATCCTGGGCAAGCAAGCCATCGACGACGACGCCAACCAGACCGGCCAGATGCTGGCCGCGCTGCTGGACTGGCCGCAAGCCACGTTCGCCAGCAAGGTCGAACTGGCCGACGGCAAGGTCACGGTCACCCGTGAAGTCGACGGCGGCCTGGAAACCCTGACGCTCAAGCTGCCCGCCATCGTCACCACCGACTTGCGCCTGAACGAGCCGCGTTACGTCACGCTGCCCAACATCATGAAGGCCAAGAAGAAGCAACTGGACACCGTCACGCCGCAAGACCTGGGCGTGGACCCCGCGCCGCGCCTGAAGACCTTGAAGGTCAGCGAGCCGCCCGCCCGCAAGGCCGGCATCAAGGTGGCCGATGTCGCCGCCCTGGTGGACAAACTCAAGAACGAAGCGAAGGTGGTCTGAGATGACGACGCTGGTTATTGCCGAACACGATAACGCCCAGCTCAAGGGCGCAACCCTGAACGCCGTCGCCGCCGCCGCCAAGATCGGAGGCGACGTCCACGTGCTGGTCGTCGGCGCCAACGCCCGCGCCGTGGCCGACCAGGCCGCGCAAGCGGCCGGCGTGGCCAAGGTGCTGCTGGCCGACGCCCCGCAACTGGCCGACGGCCTGGCCGAAAACGTCGCGGCCCAGGTGCTGGCCGTGGCCTCGAACTACAGCCACATCCTGTTCCCGGCCACCGCCTCGGGCAAGAACGTGGCCCCGCGCGTGGCCGCCAAGCTCGATGTCGCCCAGATCTCGGACATCATCGGCGTGGAATCCGCCGACACCTTCCAGCGCCCGATCTACGCCGGCAACGCCATTGCCACCGTGCAATCGGCCGACTCGGTCAAGGTCATCACCGTGCGCACCACCGGCTTTGACGCCGTGGCCGCGCAGGGCGGTTCGGCTGCCGTGGAAGACATTGCCGCCGTGGCCGATTCGGGCCTGTCGAGCTTCGTCGGCCGCGAAGTCGCCAAGAGCGACCGTCCGGAACTGGCCGGCGCCCGCGTCGTCGTGTCCGGCGGCCGTGGCCTGGGCAGCGCTGAGAACTTCAAGATCCTGGATCCGCTGGCTGACAAGCTGGGCGCCGCGCTGGGCGCGTCGCGCGCAGCCGTCGACGCCGGCTACGCCCCCAACGACTGGCAGGTCGGCCAGACCGGCAAGATTGTTGCGCCGCAGCTGTACGTGGCGGTGGGCATCTCGGGCGCCATCCAGCATCTGGCCGGCATGAAGGATTCGAAGGTCATCGTGGCCATCAACAAAGACCCCGAAGCGCCGATTTTCGGCGTGGCCGATTATGGTTTGGTGGGTGATTTGTTCCAGGTCGTTCCCGAACTGACCGGCGCGCTGTAAGCCTCGATAATCCAGTGGTACCCAAAACCCGCGAACATTATGTCCGCGGGTTTTTTCATGGCCGGCTGACAATCGAAACTATTTGATATCGACCCACTAAAACTTTTGATCTTTGGAAAGATTCTGATAATGTGTTCCGCGCGCAGCTAGATTCGCGCAAGTGCTTGGCCTATACATAACGAAGGAGATTCGGGATGGAATGGTTCTTTGACACTCTGCGAAAATATCCGGAGCTTGCAATCTTCCTCACCCTGGGTCTGGGGTATTGGATAGGGGCCAAGAAAATATTCGGATTCAACCTGGGGGCGGTGACCGGCACCTTGCTGGTCGGCGTGCTGGTCGGCCAGCTCGACATCACCATCGCCCCTATCGTCAAGCAAGTCTTTTTCCTGTTGTTCCTGTTCGGCCTGGGTTATGGCGTCGGACCGCAATTCTTCCGTGGCATGAAAAGCGATGGCCTGCCGCAGGTCATCTTCGCCGTCGTCATCTGCGTCATCTGCCTGCTGGTCACCTGGGCGACCGCCGTGGGCTTTGGTTTTGACGCGGGTACCGGTGCGGGCCTGCTGGCCGGCGCGCAGACGATTTCAGCCGTGATGGGCGTGGCAACCGACACGATCAACGGCCTGGGCATCGATGCGGCGACCAAGAAGAAATGGATCGACAGCATTCCGGTGGCCTATGCCGTCTGCTACATCTTCGGCACGGTCGGCAGCGCCTGGCTGCTGGCATCGCTGGGACCCAAGCTGATGCGGGTGGACATCGTCAAAGAGTGCAAGGAGTACGAGGCCAAGATGTCCGGCGCTTCCGACTCGATGGAACTGTCCGGCTATC
The DNA here is from genome assembly GCF_000633435.1 of Achromobacter sp. DH1f. NCBI lineage: Bacteria > Pseudomonadati > Pseudomonadota > Betaproteobacteria > Burkholderiales > Alcaligenaceae > Achromobacter > Achromobacter sp. DH1f. Next base: position 101,645 of record NZ_AYMF01000033.1, read on the forward strand.
GCAAGTTCACGGCCCGCGCCTACAAGCTCGAGCACCTGGAATACGTGGGCAAGACCGTCGGCGAATTGGAATCGCACTTTGTCGAGGCGCGCGTGTTCGTCGAACGCATCCGCCGCGGCGACCAGATCATCGACAACGATTCCACCACCGTGCTGCAGGCCGGTGACGTGCTGGGCGTGACCGGCCGGCACGATGCGCTGGTGCTGCAGGCGGCCGGCATCATCGGCACCGAAGTCGAGGACCGAGACCTGCTCAACCTGCCCGCCGAAATCATCGAGGTGGTGCTGACCAACAAGAATCTGGCCGGCAAGACCGTCAAGGAGATTTCCGAGCTGGAGTCGGTCCGTCAGCTGGGCCGGGGCGTGTTCCTGCGCAAAGTGGTGCGCGGCGGGCACGAAATGCCGGTCAACTGGGGGCTGAAGCTGGACCGCGGCGATCACCTGTTCATCCTGGGCGCCAAGCGCGACGTGGAACGGGTGGTCGGCAAGGTCGGCTACGTGGACCGTCCCACCGAGCAGACCGACATGGTGTTCGTGGGCTTCGGCATCTTGCTGGGGGGCCTGTTCGGCACGCTGGTGCTGACCGTGAGCGGCATTCCCATCACCCTGTCGACCTCGGGCGGCTCGCTGATCGCCGGCCTGATCTTCGGCTACTTGCGGTCGGTGCATCCGACGTTCGGGCGGGTGCCGGAACCCGTGCATTGGTTCCTGACATCCGTCGGCCTGACGGCCTTCGTGGCGGTGGTCGGCATCAGTTCCGGGCCGGGCTTTGTGCTGGGCTTCCAGCAATTGGGCGCCAAGCTGTTCATCGCCGGCATCATCGCCACCAGCATACCGATGATCCTGGGGGTGTATATCGCCCGCTACGTGTTCAAGTTTCACCCCGCCATCGTGCTGGGTGTCTGCGCCGGCGCCCGCACCACCACGGCGGCCATCGGGCAGATCACCGAGACCGCCAAGAGCCAGGTGCCCGCGTTGGGCTACACCGTGCCTTATGCCATCGGCAACACCTTGCTCATCATTTGGGGCATCGTCATCGTCATGTTGATGACCTAGCGGCAAATCCCCGCTCGCGCAGCGCGAGCGGGGCATCAAGCGGATACGGGGGAAATCCCCGGCAAGCGCCTGTCAAATCGCAAACCAGGAGTACTGAATAATGGCTTCCACCGCGCCTCTCACCGTCAGCCTGGCCTCGGCCCTGAAAACCACCCGTTCCCGCCAGCGCGACCTGGAACAACTGTCGCCGTTCGAGCTGAAGGATTACCTGATCACCCTGGCCAAGGACAGCCAGCAGACCGCCGCGCTGACCATGCTGAACGCCGGTCGCGGCAACCCCAACTGGATCGCCACCGAACCGCGCGACGCGTTCTTCCTGCTGGGCCAGTTCGCCATGAAGGAAGCGCGCCGGGTACGCGATGACGTGATCCTGGCGGGCATGCCGCCCAAGAAGGGCTGCGCCGACCGGCTGCGCAAGTTCCTGTCCAAGAACAAGGGCGCCGCAGGGGCGGACTTCCTGGCCGGGGTGCTGGAGTATGGCGTCAAGATCAAGAGCTTCGTGCCGGACGAATGGATCCATGAGCTGACCGACAGCATCATCGGCGACAACTACCCGGTGCCGCCGCGCGCGCTGGTGCATCTGGAACAGGTGGTGCACGACTACCTGATCAAGGAAATGTGCGACGGCCAGCCGCCCAAGGGCAAGTTCGACCTGTTCCCGGTCGAAGGCGGCACGGCGGCCATGTGCTACATCTTCGACTCGCTGATGCAGAACGGCCTGCTCAAGCAGGGCGACACCATCGCGCTGTTCCTGCCGACCTTCACGCCGTATATCGAAATCGCGCACCTGGAGCGCTTCCAGTTCAAGATCGTGGCCATCAATGCCAGCAGCGTGCGCGCCGACGGCACCCATGACTGGCACTATCCGGCGACCGAGATCGCCAAGCTGGAGAACCCGAAGATCAAGCTGGCGGTGACGGTGAACCCCAGCAATCCGCCGTCGGTGGCCTTCAGCCCGGTAGAGATGAAGCAGATCGTGGGCCTGATCCGCAAGAATCCGGACCTGGTGCTGGTGACCGACGACGTGTACGGCACCTTCGTACCGAACTTCCGTTCGCTGATGGCCGAGGTGCCGCACAACACCATCTGCGTCTATTCGTTCTCGAAGAACTTCGGCTGCACGGGCTGGCGCCTGGGCGTGATCGCGACCCACGAAAAGAACACGATGGATCGCCGCATCGCCGAATTGCCTGCGTCGTGGAAGCAGCGCCTGAACAAGCGCTATGGCGCCATGACGATGGAGCCGGAAAAGCTTAAGTTCATCGACCGGATGGTGGCCGACAGCCGCAACGTGGCCCTGAACCACACCGCCGGCCTGTCGCTGCCGCAGCAGGTGCAGATGGGCTTTTTCGCCTTGTCGCACCTGCTGGACCTGAAGGATGCGTACAAGCACCTGACAATGCAGATCGTGCGAGCGCGCCGCGATGCGCTGTGGCGCGGCCTGGGGGCGCCGCTGCCGCCGGAAGATCCCATGCGCGGCTGGTACTACGTCGAGCTGGACTTCATGGTGTGGGCCAAGAACACCTACGGCGATGCCTTCTGCAAGTACATGACGACGAACTACGAACCGGTGGACTTCCTGTTCCGCCTGGCCGAGAGGTCGGGCGTGGTGCTGATGGACGGCGGCGGCTTCGGCGGCCCGCCTTGGTCCATCCGCATCTCGCTGGCCAACCTGGACGATGGCGACTATTCCAAGATCGGCAAGCACATGGTCGAGGCTGCCACGGAATACGTCGAAGCCTGGAAGGCCGGCCAACTGGTGCGTTCGGGCCCCACCGCGGGCAAGGGCCAGACGGTCAAGGCATCGGCGGCCAAGCGCAAGGCCGGCGACAAGGGCGCCGCCAAGAAGGCCGTGAAAAAAGCGGTGAAGCAGGCCGCCAAGGCGGAACGTTCCGCCAAGAAGGCCACGGCGGGCAAGTAGCCCCTAGCAGCAACCACCAGGGCGACATGACCTTATGACGTGCTCAGTCGGGTTTTTCAATAGCGTTCCCATCGCGGTGCTGTTCTTGACGGTGGGGTTGGGATACCTGATCGGCAAGCTCAAGGTCGGACCGATTCAATTGGGCGGCGTGTGCGGCACGCTGATCGTCGCCCTGTTGATCGGCCAGACCGGCTGCCAGATGCGCGGCGACCTGAAAGAGGTCGCGTTCGCCCTGTTCATCTTCGCCATGGGCTATTCAGGCGGGCCGCAGTTCTTTGCCAACCTGAACCGGTCCAGCCTGCGCTACATCGTGTTGCCGGTGATCGAAGCCTTGCTGGTGCTGACCATCGTGCTGGCGGCCGTGCCGCTGTTCGGGTTGGACGCGGGCACCGCGGCCGGCCTGGCGGCCGGTGCAGCAACCGAATCGGCGGTGGTGGGTACCGCCGCCGAAGCGCTCAAGCACCTGGGTCTGCCCGATGCCGACGTGCAGCGCATGGAAGCCAATATCGCCACGGCCTACACGCTGACGTATCTGGTGGGGCTGATCAGCATCGTCTTCTTTACCAGCCAGGTGGCGCCGGCCCTGCTGCGCATCAACCTGCGCGACGCCTCGAAGGCGCTGGAGGAAAAGCTGGGCGTGGCCTCGGGCGAAAGCGAAGACAGCAATTTGCCGACGCTGCCGCGTCTGGTGGGCCGTTCGCACGTGGTCAAGGATGCCGACGGCAAGACGGTGGCCGAGGTCGAGGCGGCTTTGGGCGGACGCACGGCCATCAGCCGCATCCTGCGCAATGGCGAGGCGGTCGAACCCGCACCCGAAGATACGTTGGCGACCGGCGATATCGTGGTCGTGCTGGGCCTGCGCCGCTTCGCATTGCGGGCCGGCTCGGTGATCGGGCCGGAAATCCAGCTGCCGGAAGCGCATGCCGACGACCTGCAACTGAGCGAACTGGCGGTCATCGTCAGCAAGAAGGCGGTCAACGGCCATACGGTGGGCGAGCTGGCCCAGCGGCCGGGGGCCAAGCGGGCCCGCGGCGTGTTCCTGCAATCGATCCAGCGGTCCGGGCATATGCTGCCGGTCACGCCCGCCACGGTGGTGCAGTACGGCGACCTGGTGACGCTGGTGGGCACCGAACCGGAACTGTCCGAGGCCGGGGCGGCGCTGGGCAACGAGCTGCGTCGCAGCGGCGTGACCGACCTGGTGTTCCTGGCGTTCGGCATCCTGGCCGGGTTGCTGATAGGCAGCCTGAGCGCGCGCCTGTGGGGCATTCCGGTTTCTCTGGGCAGCGGTGGCGGCGCCCTGGTCAGCGGCCTGGTGTGCGGCTGGATCAATGCCAAGCGGCCCGCGCTGGGCCATATGCCCGACCACGCGGTGCAGTTGCTCAAGGACCTGGGGCTGGCGGTGTTCGTCGCCTGCGTCGGCCTGTCGGCCGGGCCCGAAGCGGTGTCGCTGATCCGCGAGCATGGCGCCGTGCTGCCTTTGATCGGGCTGCTGGTGTCCCTGGGGCCGGCCTGCCTGTCGCTGTGGGTCGGCCACAAGCTGCTCAAGATAGAAGGGCCGCTGCTGGTGGGGGCCATCGCCGGCCAGCACGTCAGCACGCCGGCCATCAGCGCGATCCTGGGGGCGAGCGGCAGCGCCGTGCCGCTGCTGGGCTATACCGTCACCTACGCCATCGCCAACGTGTTGCTGCCGGTGCTGGGGCCGATTATCGTGTCGCTGGCGTATCACCTGAGCTGAGCAGGCCGCCGTGCGGCGCCGGTGATGCGGCGCGGTTGTCGCGGCGACTTTGCGAGCGGCGCGCCCGCAAACCGCGGTTGAGGGTTTAAGATCGGTTAGGGAAACCACCGAGACCGTCCATCGACCCGCGCCACGCGTGTCACCGAAGGCGGCGCCCCCCCGCATACCGCCGCGTCCGCCGTCACGGACGACAGGCTCATGGAGACACGATGCCCTACCTTACCCCGTTGCAGGATTTCCGCTTTGCGCTGAAAGAACTGGCCGGCCTGGACGACGTCCTGAAGCTGCCCGGCTTCGAAGAGGTGACGCCCGACCTGGTGGACGCCATCCTGGAAGAAAACGGCCGCTTCGTCGAGCAGGCGATTGCGCCGCTGAACGTGCCGGGCGACACCCGGCCGCCCGTCTGGAACGATGGGCACGTGACGGCGACGCCGGGCTACGCGCAGGGCTTCAAGGACTATGCCGCCGGGGGGTGGCAGGGCCTGCAGCATCCGCAGGCCTGGGGCGGGCAGGGCTTGCCCAAGCTGGTGGCGGCCGCGCCGGGCGAAAACATCCAGGCGGCCAGCCTGGCGTTCTCGTTGTGTCCGATGCTGACGGACGGCGTGATCGAGGCCATCCTGACGGTGGGGTCCGACGAGCAGCGCAAGAAGTTCGTCCCCAATTTGATCGGCGGCAAGTGGACGGGCACCATGAACCTGACCGAGCCGCAGGCCGGTTCGGACCTGGCGCAGGTGGCCACGCGCGCCGTGCGCCAGGAAGACGGCAGCTACCGGCTGTCGGGCCAGAAGATCTTCATTACCTACGGCGAACATGACCTGGCCGAGAACATCATCCACCTGGTGCTGGCGCGCACGCCGGACGCTCCGCCGGGGGTGAAGGGCATTTCGCTGTTCATCGTGCCCAAGTTCCTGGTCGGCGCCGACGGCAGCCTGGGCGCGCGCAACGACGTCTGGTGCGCGTCGCTGGAACACAAGCTGGGCATCCACGGCAGCCCCACCGCGGTGCTGCTGTACGGCTCGGGCAAGGGCGAGGCCGGCGAGGGCGCGGTGGGCTACCTGGTGGGCGAGCTGAACCGCGGGCTGGAATACATGTTCATCATGATGAACGCCGCCCGCTATTCGGTGGGGCAGCAGGGCATCGGCGTGTCCGAACGCGCCTACCAGCACGCGCTGGCCTATGCACGCGAGCGGGTGCAGGGGCGCGCGGTGGAAGGCTCGGCGGCGCCGGTGGCCATCGCGCGCCATCCGGACGTGCAGCGCATGCTGCTGACCATGAAGGCGCTGACCGAGGCGGCGCGGGCCGTGTCCTACGTGACGGCGGCGGCGCACGACAAGGGCACGCACCATCCCGATCCCGAGCAGCGCGCCCGCAACCGGGCGTTCTACGAATACATGGTGCCCATCGTGAAGGGCTTTTCGACCGAGTCCGCCGTCGAGGTGGCGTCGTTGGGCATCCAGGTGCACGGCGGCATGGGGTACATCGAAGAGACCGGGGCGGCGCAGTATTACCGCGATGCCCGCATCCTGCCCATCTATGAAGGCACGACGGCGATCCAGGCCAACGACCTGGTCAGCCGCAAGACGCAACGCGACGCGGGCGCCACGGCCTACGCCGCCATTGCGGCCATGCGCGAAACGCTGCGGGCGGTCGAGGCCGAATCCTCGCGCGCTTCGGGCGCCGAGCGCGATGGCCTGCGCTTGCTGCGCGACAACCTGGACAGCGCGATTCAGGCGTATGAGGCCGGCGTGGAATTCATACTTGAGCAATCGGCCGCGAACATCCGCGCGGTCTATTCCAGCAGCGTGCCTTACCTGATGCTGGCCGGCGTGGTGCATGGCGGCTGGCAGATGGCGCGCGCGGTGCTGGCATGCCGCCGGCGCCTGGCCGGGGGCTCGTCCGATCCGTTCCATCGCGAGAAGCTGGCCACCGGATTGTTCTATGCGGCGCACATCCTGCCGCGCGCCTTGGCGCTGTCCGCCGCGGTGCGTGCCGGGGTGGTCGCGGACGCGTGCGGGGCCGCTGCGAATATTGCATAAGGTTATATGCCTTGCGTATTTCCCCCGCAACAGGTTTGATGGAAGAATCGATTTCCGGGGCGGCCCTTGCCGCCACTGAAACGATTACCCGGTGGGTCCCGGGCCTGGAGACCCGCCGGTTCCGTAAACCTGAATGCGCACGCAGGAGACACCATGAGTCATCTACGCCTGGGCGATACCGCCCCCGATTTCGAACAGGAATCCTCGGCCGGCCCGATCCGCTTCCATGAGTATCTGGGCAATAGCTGGGGTGTCCTTTTCTCGCATCCGGCCGACTTCACGCCGGTCTGCACGACCGAGCTGGGCTACACCGCCAAGCTGGCCGATGAATTCGCCAAGCGCAACGTGAAAGTACTGGCCCTGTCCGTGGACGGCGCCGATTCGCACAGCAAGTGGATCGAAGACATCAACGACACGCAGTCCACCAAGGTCAATTTCCCGATCCTGGCCGACAAGGACCGCAAGGTGTCCGAGCTGTACGACATGATCCACCCGAACGCCAACGCCACCCTGACGGTGCGCTCGGTGTTCATCATCGATCCGAACAAGAAGGTTCGCCTGACCATCACGTACCCGGCCAGCACCGGCCGCAACTTCAACGAGATCCTGCGCGTCATCGATTCGCTGCAGCTGACCGACAGCCACAGCGTGGCCACGCCGGTCAACTGGGAAGACGGCGACGACGTGATCATCGTTCCGTCCCTGCAGGACGAAGCCGTGATCAAGCAGAAATTCCCCAAGGGCTACAAGGCCGTGCGCCCGTACCTGCGCATTACGCCGCAACCGAATAAGTAAATAAGAAAATCGTGCGCAAGGCGGCCCGCGCCGCCTTACCCGATTTCGGCGGGCAATGCCCGTAGCGCCGCGTTTTCCCCTGGGAAAGCGCGGCTTTTTTGCATTCTGGGGACGCCGCGCACCGCCGCGCTATATGCCTGGGAGCGATGAGCAATCAAAGAATGATTCGTTCCGTTCAGAACAGGCCCCCGGCAAACTTGCTTCCACATTGCCAAACACGGGAAGGGAGCAAGGAATGTCTTTCAGGAAAGCGGGTTGGTTGGCCGCCTTGGCCGCAGTGACGGTGTCCTTTGCCGCGATCGCGCCGGCCCAGGCGCAGCAGAAGCAGACCCTGTTGAACGTGTCCTACGATCCGACGCGCGAGCTGTACCGCGCCATCGATGACGCCTTCATCAAGCAATACAAGGAAAAGGCCAACGTCGATCTGACGATTCGCCAGTCGCACGGCGGTTCGGGCCGCCAGGCGCGTTCGGTCATCGACGGGCTGGAAGCCGACGTGGTGACGCTGGCGCTGGCCTACGACATCGACGCCATCGCCGACCGCGGCCTGGTGCCCGAGAACTGGCAGGCGCGCCTGCCGCAGAACAGCTCGCCGTACACCTCGACCATCGTGTTCCTGGTGCGCAAGGGCAACCCCAAGCAGATCAAGGACTGGGACGACCTCATCAAGGACGGCGTGCAGGTGATCACGCCCAACCCGAAGACCTCGGGCGGCGCGCGCTGGAACTACCTGGCGGCCTGGGCCTACGCGCTGGAAAAGAACGGCGGCAGCGAAGAGAAGGCGCGTGCCTACGTCGGCGACCTGCTCAAGCACGTGCCGGTGCTGGATACCGGCGCCCGTGGCGCCACCACCACCTTCGTCGAGCGCGGCGTGGGCGACGTGCTGCTGGCCTGGGAAAACGAGGCCTTCCTGGCGCTCGAGGAACTGGGTCCGGACAAGTTCGACATCGTGGTGCCGTCGCTGTCCATCCTGGCCGAGCCGCCCGTGGCCATCGTCGACAAGATCGTCGACAAGAAGGGCACCCGCGCCGCCGCGCAAGCCTATCTTGAATTCCTGTACACGCCCGCCGCGCAGGAAATCATCGCCAAGAACTACTACCGCCCGATCGACAAGACCGTGGCCGCCAAGTACGAAAGCAAATTCCCGAAGGTCAAGCTGGTGACGATCGACGACAAGATCTTCGGCGGCTGGCGCAAGGCGCAGAAGGATCACTTCAGCGACGGCGGCACGTTTGACCAGATCTACCAGCCGCAGAAGAAATAAGCGGACAACCAGCGGACGACGGCCATGACTTCAGCCTCGATTCCGACGGCAAAGGGCGCGCAGGCGCCTTTTGCCGTTCGGCGCAACAGCCCGGGCGTGCTGCCCGGTTTCGGCATTTCCATGGGCTACGCGGTGCTCTACCTGAGCGTGCTCGTGCTGATCCCCCTGGCGGCACTGCCCATCAAGAGCGCTTCGCTCGGTTGGCAGGGCTTCTGGGATGCGGTGACGGCGCCGCGCGTGGTGGCGTCGTATCAGCTGACCTTCGGCGCGTCGCTGCTGGCGGCGGTGGTGAACCTGGTGTTCGGCACCATCGTGGCCTGGGTGCTGGTGCGTTATCGCTTTCCCGGCAAGAAGATCCTGGACGCCCTGGTCGACCTGCCGTTCGCCTTGCCCACCGCGGTGGCCGGCATTGCGCTGACGGCGCTGTATTCCGAAAAAGGCTGGCTGGGCGCACCGCTGGCCGAGTGGTTCGGTCTGAAAGTGGCGTTCACGCCGCTGGGTATCGTGATTGCGCTGATCTTCATCGGCGTGCCGTTCGTGGTGCGCACGGTGCAGCCGGTGCTGGAAGACGTCGAACGCGAGATCGAAGAGGCCGCGGCCAGCCTGGGCGCCGACCGCTGGCAGACCATCCGCCGCGTGCTGCTGCCCACGATCCTGCCCGCGCTGATGACCGGGTTCGCGCTGGCGTTTGCCCGTGCGGTGGGCGAGTACGGATCGGTGGTGTTCATCGCCGGCAACATGCCGATGGTGTCCGAGATCACGCCGCTTCTGATCATCGCCAAGCTGGAGCAGTTCGACTATGCCGGCGCCGCAGCGATCGCGACCGTGATGCTGGCGTTGTCCTTCGTGCTGCTGCTGGTCATCAATCTGCTGCAGGGCTGGCAAGCCCGTCGCGGCTTGGGGAGACAGGCATGAGCGCTATAGACCGTCCGGCCCACCTGACCGAGCCGCGCTGGGTGCGCGGCGTGCTGCTGTTCCTGGCGTTGGGCTTTCTGACGCTGTTTCTGCTGGTACCGCTGGCCGCCGTGTTCATCGAGGCGTTCCGCAAGGGCTGGCAGCTGTATCTGGACGCCATCGTCGAGCCCGATGCCTGGTCGGCCATCAAGCTGACGTTGCTGGTGGCGGCCATTGCGCTGCCGGTGAACCTGGTGTTTGGCGTGGCCGCGGCCTGGGCCATCACCAAATTCCAGTTCCGCGGCAAGCAGTTCCTGATCACCCTGATCGACCTGCCGTTTTCGGTGTCGCCGGTGGTGGCGGGGCTGGTGTTCGTGCTGCTGTTCGGCACCCAGGGCTGGTTCGGCGGCTGGCTGCAGGACAACGACATCAAGATCGTCTACGCCGTGCCCGGCATCATCCTGGCCACGCTGTTCGTGACCTTTCCGTTCGTCGCGCGCGAGCTGATTCCGCTGATGCAGGCGCAGGGCAGCGAAGAAGAGCAGGCCGCGCTGACGCTGGGCGCCAGCGGCTGGCAGATCTTCTGGCGCGTGACGCTGCCCAATATCAAGTGGGGCCTGTTGTACGGCGCGATTCTCTGCAATGCGCGCGCCATGGGCGAGTTCGGCGCGGTGTCGGTCGTGTCCGGCCAGATCCGCGGCCTGACCAATACCATGACCCTGCATGTCGAGATTCTCTACAACGAATACCAGTACTCGGCGGCGTTCGCGGTGGCCTCGCTGTTGGCGCTCCTGGCGCTGGTGACGCTGGTGGCCAAGAACGTGGTCGAGTGGCGCAACGCGCGCTATCTGCGGGCGGCGGAACTGCCGGTCGAATATCCCGGGCCCGTGACGGCCATCAAGCCGGCCGCCGCCTGACGCGGCCGGCCAGACGGAGACAAGCATGAGCATCGAAGTTCGCAACCTATCCAAGCGTTTCGGCCAGTTCCGGGCGCTCAACGACGTATCCCTGCACATCGAGACCGGCGAGCTGGTGGCGCTGCTGGGGCCTTCGGGCTGTGGCAAGACCACGTTGCTGCGCATCATCGCGGGGCTGGAAGCGGCCGACAGCGGCAGCGTGCTGTTCGCCGGTGAAGACGCCACGTCGGTGGACGTACGCCAGCGCCAGGTGGGATTCGTGTTCCAGCATTACGCGCTGTTCAAGCACATGACCGTGTTCGAGAACGTGGCCTTCGGGCTGCGGGTCAAGCACCGCTCGCAGCGGCCGTCGGAAGACCAGATCCAGCGCAAGGTGCACGACCTGCTGGGGTTGGTGCAGCTGGATTGGCTGGCGGACCGCTATCCGGCCCAGCTGTCGGGCGGCCAGCGCCAGCGCATTGCCCTGGCGCGCGCCTTGGCGGTCGAGCCGCGCGTGCTGCTGCTGGACGAGCCGTTCGGCGCGCTGGACGCCAAGGTGCGCAAGGAACTGCGCCGCTGGCTGCGCCGGCTGCACGATGAACTGAACGTGGCCAGCGTGTTCGTCACGCATGACCAGGAAGAAGCGCTGGAAGTGGCCGACCGGGTGGTGCTGATGAACGCCGGCAAGATCGAACAGGTGGGCACGCCGCGCGAAGTCTGGGAAGGCCCGGCCACGCCGTTCGTCTACGGCTTCCTGGGAGACGTGAACCAGTTGCAAGGCGTGGCCAGCCGCGGCGTCTGGGAAGGCGCGGGCCTGTCGCTGCCGGCGCCCGAACTGGCGCAGGCCGAAAACCAGCGCGCCACCGCCTACGTGCGGCCGCACGAATTCGATATCGAGCGCTATCGCGCGGGCGGCGACGGCATCCCGGTGCGCCTGGCCCATGCCTACCTGGCCGGCCCCAGCGCGTACCTGGAACTGACTCGCCAGGATTCCGACGCCATCCTCGAAGCCGAAGTGCCCGAGCACCTGTACCGGGAACTGGGGCTGCAGGACGGTGAAACCCTGCTGGCGCGTCCGCGCCGGGCGCGCATTTTCGCGGTGCAATCATGACGGCAACTGAACTGGCCCCGCAGGCCGCACGGGATGCCGAGCCGGCGCTCGCGGCGCGCTGGGCCGAACTGATCACCAGGCTGGCGGACATTCGCCAGCGCTATCCCGACGCCGCGCTGGCCTCGTCGCTGGCGGCTGAGGACATGGTGCTGACGCATGCCATCTATGACGCCGGGCTGGACCTGGAGGTCTTCACGCTGGATACCGGCCGGCTCCACGCGGAAACGCTGGGCGTGCTGGACGCCGTGCGCGAGCGCTATGGCCGTGACATCACCGTGTACCGGCCGGTCGCCGAGGCGGTCGAGCGCCACGTGGCCGAACACGGCGCCTTTGCGTTCTATGAAAGCGTGGACCTGCGCAAAACCTGTTGCCAGATCCGCAAGGTCGAACCGCTCAAGCGCGCGCTGGCCGGGCGGGGCGCCTGGATCACGGGCCAGCGGCGAGCGCAGTCGACGACGCGCGGCGAACTGCACCTGGAAGAAGACGACCAGACCTTCGGCCTCTACAAATTCAACCCGCTGGCCGACTGGAGCGAGGCGGACGTCTGGGGCGCCATCCGCGCCTTGGGCATTCCGTACAACCCGCTGCACGACCAGGGCTACCCGTCCATTGGCTGCGAACCCTGTACCCGCGCGATCCGTCCAGGCGAAGACCTGAGGGCGGGGCGGTGGTGGTGGGAATCGTCCGATTCCAAGGAATGCGGCCTGCACGCTGGCAACCGCGTCGTCAGCGTCGTGCCGGCGCGCACGTGACGCCCGCCGCTCATCAGAAATCTGTTTTAGGGGAATACCTATGTCCGCAGTGATCCAACGCAGCCACCTGGACTGGCTGGAATCGGAAGCCATATTCATCATGCGCGAGGTGGCCGCGGAAAGCGAAAAGCCCGTGCTGCTGTTCTCGGGCGGCAAGGACTCGGTGGTGCTGCTGCGCCTGGCCGAGAAGGCTTTCCGCCCCGGGCGCTTTCCGTTTCCGTTGATGCACATCGACACCGGCCACAACTTCGACGAGGTCATCGCCTTTCGCGATGCCCGCGCCGCCGAGCTGGGCGAGACCCTGATCGTGCGCAGCGTCGAAGATTCGATCAAGCGCGGCAGCGTGGTGCTGCGCCGCGAAACCGATTCGCGCAACGCCGCCCAGGCCGTGACGCTGCTGGAAGCCATCGAGGAATTCGGCTTTGACGCCTGCATCGGCGGCGCCCGCCGCGACGAGGAAAAGGCGCGCGCCAAGGAACGCATCTTCTCGTTCCGCGACGAGTTCGGCCAATGGGATCCCAAGGCCCAGCGTCCGGAACTGTGGAACCTGTTCAACACGCGGGTGCACCGCGGCGAGAACATGCGGGTGTTCCCGATCTCGAACTGGACGGAGCTGGACGTCTGGCAGTACATCCAGCGCGAGCAGCTGGCGCTGCCGCCGATCTATTTCAGCCACGAGCGCGAGGTGGTCCGGCGCAAGGGGCTGCTGGTGCCGGTCACGCGCCTGACGCCGCCGCAGGACGGCGAGACGGTCGAGCGCCTGCCGGTGCGCTTTCGCACGGTGGGCGATATCTCGTGCACCTGCCCGGTGGCGTCCGACGCCGCCGACACCGCCGCCATCATCGCCGAGACGGCCGTGACCGACATCACCGAGCGCGGCGCCACGCGCATGGACGACCAGACTTCCGAGGCCTCGATGGAGCGCCGCAAGAAAGAAGGCTATTTCTGATTGCACGAGCGGCCGGCGCAGCGCCGGCCACAGGGGACGCACATGAATGCAGTAAACGATTCTTTTCTTTCGGGCGCAGGCACGGGCGTGCTGCGCCTGATCACGGCCGGTTCGGTCGACGACGGCAAATCGACGCTGATCGGCCGCCTGCTGTATGACAGCAAAGGCGTGTTCGCCGACCAGCTGGATGCGATCTCGCGCGCCAAGTACAAGCGCGTGGCCGAAGGCGGCATCGACTTCTCGCTGCTGACCGACGGCCTGGAGGCCGAGCGCGAGCAGGGCATCACGATCGACGTGGCGTACCGCTACTTTTCAACACCGGCGCGCAAGTTCATCATCGCCGACGCGCCGGGCCACGAGCAGTACACGCGCAACATGGTGACCGGCGCGTCCACCGCGGACGTGGCCGTGATCCTGATCGACGCCACCCGCGCTGCCGATGGCAAGCTCTTGCCGCAGACCAAGCGTCACAGCACCATCGCTCGCCTGCTCGGTATCCGCCACATCGTGGTGGCGGTCAACAAGATGGACCTGGTGGACTGGGACCGCGCGGTGTTCGAACGCATCCGCGACGCCTATGCCGACCTGGCGGGCAAGCTGGGCATCGCGCACTTCGACGCGCTGCCGCTGTCGGCGCTGAACGGCGACAACGTGGTGACGCTGTCGGACAAGACGCCCTGGTACACGGGGCAGCCGCTGCTGACGCTGCTGGAATCGCTGGACCTGTCCGGCGATGGCCGCAGCGGCCCGCTACGCTTTCCGGTGCAATGGGTGGCGCGCCACGACGGTGATCGCAAGGAAGACTTCCGCGGCTATGCCGGCCGCATCGCCAGCGGCGTGCTGCGCCCGGGTGACGAGGTCACGGTGCAGCCGTCGGGCGTGTCGGCGCGCGTGCGCGAAGTGCGCGTGTTCGACCGCGTGCTGGATGAAGCGGTGGCGGGCGATTCGGTCACGCTGGTGCTGGATCGCGATGTCGACGTGTCGCGCGGCGATGTGATCGTGCACGCAGCCGCGCAAGCGCAAGTCGCGCGCGAGTTCGAAGCCGAGCTGTGCTGGCTTGACGCGCAACCGCTGAACCCGGCGCGCAAGTACTTGCTCAAGCACGGCACGCGACTGACGTCGGCGAAGATCCGCGCGGTGCTGTCGCATCGTGATATCCACGAGCTGCAGGAAGTGCAGAACACGGAAGGCACGCTGCGCATGAACGACATCGGCCGCGTCACGTTCACCACGCGCGAAGCGTTGGCGGTCGATCGGTACGACGATGTCGCGGCCACTGGCGCCTTCATTTTGATCGACGAGGCCACGCATCAGACGGCGGCGGCGGGCATGCTTCGGTAAACCGCAAGCGGGCCGGGAAACAACACCCCTGCAGCCCCGAAAAGGGGTGTTGTTTTTATTCCAAACCCAATGCTGGTGCGGGTTTCCGGGTGATATCGCAAGATGAAATCGAATTGTCCGGACGGCGTCTTCGTCTTGCGGTAAAGTGGGGCTGTCTTACGAAAAGGCTTTTGGTGCTTGTCAAAACCACTGTGTTTTTGTACAGTAGTTTTCATGGCACGCACCGATCATTCTTTTCCCGCCGGTTCTGGGTCCCCGGCTGCCGCCCCCGCCGCCTTGCGCGGTCGGGGTGCGGTTACTAATGTTCGGCATCGCTTTCAGCGCGATGACCGCGTGCAGGTCGACGACGGCTGGTCCGCTTCGGGTCTCCCGGCTGATTTCGTCGATGCTGTCCCCGATATTTCCCCCAAAGTCATTCCCATCCTGCCCGACGCCCGACTGGCGCCCGCGGCCCCCAAGACGACCGTCACGGCCGAAGAAGCCCGCAAGATCCTGTCGCGCAACGATTCGCCCGACATTCCCTTCGATGTGGCGGTCAACCCGTACCGGGGATGCGAACACGGCTGCGTCTACTGCTACGCCCGGCCCACGCATTCCTACCTGGGCTATTCCCCCGGGCTGGACTTCGAAACCCGCCTGGTCGCCAAGGCCAATGCGGTAGAGGCGTTGCGGGCCGAAATCAGCCGCCCGGGCTACAAGCCGTCGCCCATCAATATCGGGTCGGCCACCGACGCCTACCAGCCCATCGAACGCGACTGGCGCCTGACGCGCGGCATGCTCGAACTGATGCTGGAAACCCGGCACCCGGTCACCATCGTCACCAAGAACGCCCTGGTCGCCCGCGACCTGGATCTCCTGGCCGCGCTGGCCGAGCAGAAGCTGGTGGTGGTCTACATGAGCATCACCACGCTGGATGCTGGCATGGCCCGCACGCTGGAACCGCGCGCCGCCGCGCCCTGGCGCCGCCTGGAGGCCGTGCGCAACCTCACGGCCGCCGGGGTGCCTGTAGGGGTGCTGGTGGCACCCGTGATCCCGTTCATCAACGACGACGCCATGGAACACATCCTGCAGGAATCCAAGGCGGCCGGCGCGCACTATGCCAGCTACACCGTCATCCGGTTGCCCTGGGAAGTCAAAACCCTGTTCGAAGACTGGCTCAACGCCCACTACCCGGATCGCGCCCAGCGCGTGCTGCATCGCATCGAAGACCTGCGTAATGGCCGCCGCAACGATCCCAACTTCGGCTCGCGCATGCGTGGCACCGGCATCTGGGCCGACCTGCTGCGCCAGCGGTTCGCGGTGGCCACGCGCAAGCTGGGCCTGAATCGCCATCGCCTGGCGCTGGATGCCGACCGTTTCCAGCCGCCCTTGGCGGCCGGTGGCGCCGGCGCCTTGTTTGCAACGGCCGCAGAGGCGGCCCCCGTTTCCCTATCCCCGGTTGGCGCGAAAGCGTCTTCAGGGGTCCCTTTTTCCGGCACCCCGTCCGGTGCCACGCCCAGCCGCTCACCGGCGGTCGGCACCTTCGGGCGCGGCGAACGCCAATGGCGCGCCGTGGCTGCCGGGCAGTTGTCCTTGTTTGACTGACGCCATGGCGCCGGACGGCCCTTGTCGTTCGCCCGACCTTGTTCGCCCGAGTCCGTTGTTGTTGCCCGTCGATTCTGACTGTCGTTTTTACCGCGCTACCAAGGAGTTCCTATGAACACCGCTCAACTCTCCGTCCTGCCGGACGATCTTGCCGCCGTATCGCTGACCCCGCTGCGCCGCGCCGTGCAACGTGTCCGCACGTTCGGCACCCGTTTCAGCGAACTGGCCATGCCCTGGACGGCAGCGCCCGAGGCGCGGGGGCGGGCGATGGACCTGACGTTGGGGGCGGGCGGCGTCGCGTCGGCCGGGACGGCCGCGGCCGATACCGGCAAGGGCAGCCGCTCCGGCACCTTGCCGGGCAAATGGCCGTTTCCGCCGGCCGCGGCCGAGGTGACGGCGCCCGCTGCCGGCAACGTCGTGCGCGGCCCGCGCGAGCGCAGCCTGGGCAACGCCACGGTCGAACCCGTATCCGATCAGGTCAGCGTCAAGAGCATGGTGGTGGATGTGGTGCTGGTGCTGGCGTGGGGCGCCATGATCCCCGCGCTGATGTGGTTGGGCGCGGCCGGCGGATTCTGATCCCCGCCGGGGTCAGGTCGACCCCAGTAGCACCACGCCGGCCAGAATCGCCAGGCAACCGGCCAGCCGGCCCGGGCCCACTTTCTCGCGCAAGAGGAACATGCCGGCCAGGGTGCCGAGCATCATCGACATTTCCCGAGCGGGGGCCACGAGGCTGAGCGGCGCGCCGTTGCGCAAGGCATACAGCACCAGGATGTACCCCAGCGGCGACAGCAGGCCTACCGCCAGCGCCAGGTGCCAGTGGCCGCGCATGGATTCCCAGGCCTGGGTGCGTCGGCGCAGCATGTGGGGCGTCATCATGGTGGTGCGGGTCACGCAGGTGAACCAGTCGAACAGCACCGGGCTGATCAACAGTACCTTCACGCCGTAGGCGTCCACCACGGTGTAGGCGGCGATGAACAGGCCGATCACCATGCCCCAGCGCACGCCCACCCACGCCTGGGCGTTGCGGAAAATCGACAGCCGTCCCTGGGTGGCAATCAGCAGCACCCCGATCACCACGCACAGCATGCCGGCAATGCCGGTGCCGGTGGCGGGTTCTCGCAGCAGCAGAAAGGCGCCGGTGGTCGAGAGCAGGGGGCCGGTACCCCGGGCAATGGGGTACACCACCGACAGGTCCGCCACCTGGTAGCCGCGTTGCAGGCACAGGCTGTAGCCCAGGTGCAACAGGCTGGACGTCAGGATCGCCGCCACCACGGGCCAGGTCCATGTCATGCCGTCGTGCAGCAGCACCCAGATCACCCAGGGGGCATACAGCACCGAGGCGCACAGCCCGTAGGCAAACACGAAGGGAGCGCCCACCATGGCCGCGCGCTTGGCGAGGAGATTCCACGTGGCGTGGGCCATCGCCGCCAGGACGACCAATATCAGGGACGAATACGACATGGGGAAAGACAGCGTCTTGTGACGTGTTTGTTACAGGAACTGCTAGGGTACCGCAAAGCGGTGGGCAGGCCGCCATGTTACCTGACGCTCCGGGCAAATTTTGGTGTAGAATCATCGGTTTGCCAAATCTCATCCTCTGCTTGCGGTACATGGTCAATGGGTTCCAACAGGATTCCAACGACCCGATCAACACTAAAACGACATTGACTGGCAAAGCGTTTTTAGTCCGCAAGGCACGATGATCTAGGAGTTCTCATGAACCTTATCGCTATCCTGGAACAGGAAGAGATTGCCCGCCTGACCGGCGGCCAAGCCAAGCCTGAATTTGCTCCCGGTGACACCGTCATCGTGAGCGTGAACGTCGTTGAAGGCACCCGCAAGCGCGTGCAGGCCTTCGAAGGCGTCGTGATCGCCAAGCGCAACCGCGGCCTGAACTCCGCGTTCACCGTGCGCAAGATTTCGTCGGGTGAAGCCGTGGAACGTACGTTCCAGCTGTACTCGCCGCAAATCGCCGGCATCGAAGTCAAGCGCCGCGGCGACGTGCGCCGCGCCAAGCTGTACTACCTGCGCAACCGCTCGGGCAAGTCGGCACGTATCAAGGAAAAGCTGGTCAGCAAGCAAGCCTCGGCGGCTTGATCGCTTATCGGCACACGGCCCTACCAGTGTCGGACGCACACGCCATCCAGCGTTTTCGTTCGGCACGGGTTTCCGGGTTAAAAAGGCACCTGCGAGGGTGCCTTTTTCTTTTTGAAAAGCCGAATGTCTGATTCCTCGTCTTCTGCTCGGCCCAGGCGGCCGCTGGCGCGTCCCGGATTCGATCCGGCGTCGCAGCCATGGGTTGTCGCCAACGATTCCCTGCCGGCGGTGCCCGCCAATCTGCTGACGCCCGACTTGCTGCGCGGCACGCTCAGCCAGCCGTCCACCTGGACGCTGGAACTGTCGCGCGACAACGATCTGCGCTATCCCGGCCGCGAAGGCGTGCCGGTGCCGGCAGCCGTGCTGATTCCACTGGTGACGCGCACCGATGGCGTGCACATCATGCTGACCCAGCGCGCCGCGCATCTGCACGACCATGCGGGGCAGGTCAGCTTTCCCGGTGGCCGCATCGAAACCAGCGATGCCACGCCGATTGCCGCGGCGCTGCGCGAGGCGCAGGAAGAAACCGGCTTGCCGGCCAATCACGTCGAGGTGCTGGGCAGCATGCCGCCCTATCTGACGGCCACGGGTTTTTCGATCATTCCGGTGGTGTCGCTGGTCACGCCCGGCTTCCAGCTGGCGCCCGACGCGTTCGAGGTGGCCGAGGTGTTCGAAGTGCCGCTGTCGTTCCTGATGGACCCGTCCAACCACCGCCTGTACGAGGCGCGGCTGGACGATGGCCGGGTACGCCACTACTACGGCATGCCCTACGGCCGGCACTTCATCTGGGGCGCCACGGCCGGCATGCTGCGCAACCTATACCACCTGCTGCGCAACGGCTTTCAGCCGCGCTGATTCCTAGTACCGCTGCTGGCCCGCCAGGTTTTCCTCCAGGATGCGCTGATACAGCGCGTAGCGGGCCGGGTCGATCTTGCCCGCTTGCAATGCCGCAACCACGCCGCAGCCCGGCTCATGGCGGTGGGTGCAGTTGTAGAAGCGGCAGGACTCGATCGGCAGGGTGAATTCGGGAAAGCCGCGGATGATGTCTTCGCGGGTCAGGTGCTGCAGCCCAAAGGCCTGGAACCCGGGCGAATCGATCAGGTCGCCACCGGGCGCCGGCAGGTGATACAGGCGGGTGCTGGTGGTGGTGTGCTTGCCCATGTCCAGCGCCGTGGAGTGTTCGCGCGTGGCCGCCAGGGCGTCGGGGATCAGGGCGTTCAGCAGCGTGGACTTGCCCATGCCGCTTTGCCCCAGCAGCAGGTTGGTGCGGCCCGCCAGGCGCGGGGCCAGCACGGTATGCACCTTTTCGGGTTCCAGCGCGCTCAGTTCGACGATGTCCACGCCCAGCGCGGCGATGGGCGCCAGCCGCGCGCGGGCGGCGGGCAGGGCGTCGACGAGGTCGGTCTTGTTCAGGATGATCAGCGGCGCGATGCCGGCGCTCCAGGCGCCGGCCAGCGCCCGGCCGGTCAGGTCGTCGGAGAACGTGGGCTGCACCGCGACGACGATCAGCAGCTGGTCGACATTGGACGCAAACTGCTTGGAGCGCATTTCGTCTGACCGGTACAGCAGGTTGCGCCGCGGCAGGATGGCGTCGATGGCGCCTTCGTCCTGGCCCTGGGGCGTGATGCGGACCCGGTCGCCGACGGCCGCGCCGGCCTTCTTGCCCCGCGGGAAGCACTTGCGCAGGCTGCCGTCGGCCAGTTCTACCGTGTAGTGGCGGCCGTGGGCCGCGATGATGCGGCCTTCGTTGGCGGCATTGGCAGGCGCGCTGTCTTGCGGCGCGTTGGCGAAGGTGGCCTTGGAGCGGTCGGACAGACTCATGCCGCGGGCGCCATCAGGTGGCGGATGCGCACGGCGGCGGGGGGATGGCTATCGTAGAAGGCAGAGTGCACGGGATCGGGTGTCAGGGTGGCGGCGTTGTCGTCGTAGAGCTTGACCAGGGCGGATACCAGGCGGTCGGGCGAGCTTTGTTCGGCCGCGTAGCGGTCGGCTTCGAATTCGTCGCGGCGCGAATACCAGCTGGCCAGCGGCGTGAAGATGAAGGTGAAGACCGGGATGGCCAAAAAGAACAGCAACAGCGCCATGGCATCGTTGCGCCCGCCCAATTGCGGCAGCACGCCCAGCCCTTCGTAGAACCACGGTTGCTGCGCGACCCAGCCCAGGATGGCGAAAAAGCCCAGTGCGGCGGCAAAGCTGAACAGGATGCGCTTGATGATGTGGCGCTTGGCGAAATGGCCCAGTTCGTGGGCCAGCACGGCTTCGATTTCGTCGGCGTTCAGGCGGGCCAGCAAAGTGTCGAAGAACACGATGCGGCGCGAGCGGCCAAAGCCGGTGAAGTAGGCATTGCCATGCGCCGAGCGGCGTGAGCCGTCCATGACGAACAGGCCGTTCAGCGCAAAGCCGCAGCGCTGCGCCAGGCGCTGGATGCGTCCGGCCAGTTCGGGGTCGGACAGCGGCGTGAACTTATTGAACAGCGGCGCGATGAACATCGGGTAGATGATCAGCAGTGCAAGGTTGAAGGCGGTCCAGAGCGCCCAGGCCCAGACCCACCAGTATTGGCCGGCGCTACCCATCAGCCAGAGCACCGCGGCGGCCAGCGGCAGGCCCAGCGCGGCGGCGACCAGCAGGCCCTTGAAGGCGTCGGACAGGAACAGTTCGGGCGTCATGCGGTTAAAGCCGAAACGGGCTTCGAGCTTGAACTGCCGCCACAACGTGAAGGGCAGGCCCAGCAGGCCGAGCAGCAGCGCCACGGCGACCAGCAACAGCATCTGGCGCAGGAAATCATTGCTGGTAAGCTGGCCTACCAGCAGATCGATCGCCTGCAATCCGCCCATCAGCGTCAGGCACACCAGCAGGATGGCGTCGTAGGTGCGTTCGAGCATGCCCAGCTTGACGCGCGCCACCGTGTAGTCGGCCGCCCGCTGGTGGCTGGCCAGGCCGATACGATGCGAGAATTCGGGCGGTACCTGGTCGCGGTTGCGGGCCACGTGGCGGATCTGCCGGGTGGCCAGCCACATGCGCACGGCGATATCGGTCAGCAGGAAGGCAACGAACAGCAGTGTGAACATGGGCAATGCGGCAGGCTCAAGTAGGTATGTGCGAAAATCGCGTGTTTTATAGGCAAATTATATGGCTGTGAACGAAAACCGCCTGGTCTGGCTCGACATGGAAATGACCGGCCTGGACCCTGAAAAAGAACGCATCATCGAGGTCGCCGTGGTGGTGACCGAGGCCGACCTGACCGTGGTCGCCGAAGGCCCCGTGCTGGTGGTGCACCAGTCCGACAGCCAGCTTGACGCCATGGACAACTGGAACAAGTCCACCCACGGCAAGAGCGGCCTGATCGACAAGGTGCGCGCATCGACGATTTCCGAATCGCAAGCAGAGGATACGCTGTTGGCGTTTCTTGCGCAGCACGTGCCGGCGGGCAAATCGCCGCTGTGCGGCAATACCATCAGCCAGGACCGCCGGTTCATGTTTGCTTACATGCCGCGCCTGGAACAGTTCTTCCATTACCGCAACCTGGACGTCAGCACGCTGAAGGAATTGGCGCGTCGCTGGGCTCCCGCGGTATACAAGGGCTTCGAGAAGAAAAGCCGCCACGAAGCGCTGGCCGACATCTACGAATCCATCGACGAACTCAAGTACTACCGCGAGCACTTCCTCAAGGTGTAAGCGCCATGGCGTCCTTTCCCGTTACCCAGATACGCCAGGCCGAACGGCTGGCCTTGGCGCAGGGGCGGGAACTGATGCCGATCGCGGGCGCCGCCGCAGCCGATTTCATCGCGTCGCGGTTTGCGCCGCCCGCCCGGGTGCTGGCCGTGGCCGGCCCGGGCAACAACGGCGGCGATGCGCTCACCGCGGCCACGCGGCTCAAGGCGCTTGGCTACGCGGTCGACCTCTATCTGCCGTCCGGGTCCGAAGCATTGCCGCCCGATGCCTCCCGCGCCTGGCTGCGCTGGCATGAGGCGGGCGGCGCTTCGCTTGCCGCCCTGCCTGACCTCGACGGTTACGCTGTTGTCATCGACGGCCTGTTCGGTATCGGCCTGAATCGTCCCCTGGAAGCCCCCTGGCAGGTCCTGATCGACCGCCTCAACAGCGGCGCCGCGCCGGTGCTGGCGCTGGACGTGCCCAGCGGCATCGACGCAGATACCGGCCAGGCGCTGGGCCGCCCCGTGCGCGCTCGCTGGACGCTGAGTTTCATTGCGATGGCGCGGGGGCTGGAGGCGCCGGGGGCGGGCCACGACGCGGCCGGTGAATGCCATGTGCATGACCTGGGCGTGGCGATGCCGCCGCCCGCGGCCACGGACTGACCCGTTGCTGCCTGGGTGCGCCAGTCAGGCGGCAGGCGGCCGTCCGCCGAAGCGCGACTCGCCTTCGGCCGTCAACGGCGTATAGCGGTCGTTGTCCTTGCCCGCCAGGGCGTCCAGGTGCGCTTCCGAGGCATCGAAGACCCGCCAGTAGATGCGCCCGCACAACTCACGCGCCGCGTGGCCCGGCCAGTTGTCCGGCAGCATGGGCGTGGGCAATTGAGGGTCGTGCAGCACGATGCGGCGCCAGCTGTGCAGCAGCAGCACCCGGGCGATGAACGCCTCGGCGGGCGCCGGGGCGTCTTCCAGCAATTTTTCCAGCGGACCGAAATTCTTGATGAATTGCCGGTATTGCTCGGCCACATCGTCCAGGTTCCAGCATTGCGAGGCCAGGCTGGCGATGGGCAGGCCGCCCGCGCCGGCCAGGTCCCGCGCCGACAGCACCAGGGCACGGTCGGGGATGCCCAGCTTTTCCAGGATTTCGTGGGCGGCGCGCGCTTCGGTGTGCGGATGGGCGAACAGGCCCGGCGCGATCATGCCGAAGCCTTCCCAGACCAGTTCACGGCGCAGCTCGGCGCGCTCGGCCAGGCCGTTGCCGGTGCGCGGCAGGGCCACCAGCGTCCATTCCCCGTTCCAGTCGCGCGGCGCGCCCTCGTAGATGCGTTGCGAGGCGTGCGCGGTATGGCGCGCGCCGTGTTCGGAAATCAGGTAGAGGCTGCGCCGGCCGTGGCGTTCGGATTGCAGCCAGTTCTGCGCCACCAGCCGGAACACGCTGGTGCGCAGCAGGCGCTCGTTGATCCCCAGGGGGGCCAGCAGCTCGATCAGGTCGCCCAGCCAGATGGCGCCGCCATGCAGCGTCAGGGCGTCTCCCAGCAGGCTCACGCACAGGGATTTGGCCCGCGGCGGATCGTTCTTGATCAGGCGTGACAGGTAACGGTCCAGGGGCGACTGAGGGTTTGCCATAAGGGGGGCCGGGGACGGCCGGTATCGGGATCCTCGATATGATACATAAATCCAATGTGATACAGATTTGGGTTTGACAATGGTTTTTTTGTATTAAATAATCCACCTATGACATGACGGCACTGCGCGACGTTTGCTTTGCGTTTGCGCAAACCGTCTCAAGGAGACAACCATGTACGCTCAACTCGTCGAAACCGGCGTCAAGCAGGTCAAGACCGCGGACCAGCTCGAAGGCCCGGAACAGACGTTCCAGCGCCGCATCGACGATGGCGTGCGGATCGAGGCCAAGGACTGGATGCCCGAGGCCTACCGCAAGACGCTGGTGCGCCAGATCTCGCAGCACGCGCACTCTGAAATCGTCGGCATGCTGCCCGAAGGCAACTGGATCACCCGTGCGCCGTCGCTCAAGCGCAAGGCCATCCTCCTGGCCAAGGTGCAGGACGAAGCCGGCCACGGGCTGTACCTGTACAGCGCCGCCGAAACCCTGGGCGTGTCGCGCGACGACCTGATCGACGATCTGCATGCCGGCCGCGCCAAATACTCCAGCATCTTCAATTACCCCACGCTCAGCTGGGCCGACATCGGCATGATCGGCTGGCTGGTCGACGGTTCGGCCATCATCAACCAGATTCCGCTGTGCCGCTGTTCGTACGGCCCGTACGCGCGGGCCATGGTGCGCGTCTGTAAGGAAGAGTCCTTCCATCAGCGCCAGGGCTACGACCTGCTGATGCAGATGTGCCTGCACGGCACGCCCGAACAGAAGGCGATGGTGCAGGACTCCCTGAACCGCTGGTGGTGGCCGGCGCTGATGATGTTCGGCCCCTCTGATGCCGACTCGCCCAACAGCGCCCAGTCGATGGCGTGGAAGATCAAGCTCTTCTCCAACGACGAACTGCGCCAGAAGATGGTCGACCAGACCGTGCCGCAGGCCGAATTCCTGGGCCTGACCGTGCCGGATCCCGAACTGAAGTGGAACGCCGAACGCGGCCACTACGACTTCGGCGAAATCGACTGGTCCGAGTTCTATGCGGTGCTCAAGGGCCACGGCCCCTGCAACCGCGAGCGCCTGGCCGCGCGCGTCAAGGCGCACGAAGACGGCGCCTGGGTGCGCGACGCGCTGGTCGCCTACGCCGACAAGCAGGCCGAACGCAAGGCTGCCTGAACCTGGCCGGGCCCCGGCCCGGCACTGCCACTCCATCACTTATTCATACCCGGGCGCCGCGCGCCCGGCATTCGAGGATATCCATCATGAGCAAAGACTGGCCTCTGTGGGAAGTGTTCATCCGCAGCCAGCACGGCCTGGCGCACAAGCACGTGGGCAGCCTGCATGCCTCCGATGCGGAAATGGCGATCAACCACGCCCGTGATGTCTACACGCGCCGCAATGAAGGCCTGAGCATCTGGGTCGTGCGTGCCGCCGACATCTCGGCCAGCAGCCCCGGCGACAAGGACCCGTTGTTCGAGCCGGCCAACAGCAAGGTCTACCGGCATCCGACGTTTTTCCCGATGCCCGAAGAAATCAAGCACATGTAAGACGGCGGGGGAGACATGGACAAGACTTTCTTTGAATACCTGCTGCGCCTGGGCGACAGCTCGCTGATTTTGTCGCAGCGCCTGGGCGCCTGGACCGGGCACGGCCCCATCCTGGAAGAAGACCTGGCGCTGACCAATACCGCGCTGGACCTGCTGGGCCAGGCCCGCATGTGGCTGACGCTGGCCGGCGAAGTCGAAGGCGCCGGCCGCGACGAAGACGCGCTGGCCTACCTGCGCGACGCCCACCAGTTCCACAACCCGCTGCTGGTCGAACGGCCCAACGGCAACTACGCCGACACCATGGCGCGCCAGTTCCTGTTCGACGTGTGGCATTACTTCCTGCTGCAGCGCCTGGCCGAATCGTCCGACGAGCGCGTGGCCGCCATTGCCGCCAAGTCGATCAAAGAGGTTACCTACCACGTGCGGCGCTCGTCCGACATGGTGGTGCGCCTGGGCGACGGCACCGAGGTCAGCCATGCGCGTATGCAGGCGGCCATCGATGACGCCTGGCGCTTCACCGGCGAATTGTTCGCCGACGATGCGATCGACCAGGACATGGCCGCGCGCGGCATCGGCTGTGAACTGGCCGCCCTGCGCGGCCCCTGGGACCAGCATGTGCGCGAAGTGCTGCAGGAAGCCACCCTGACGGTGCCCGATGCCGCGGCCGCGGACCACCTGGCGTATCGCGGCGGCCGGCAAGGCAAGCACACCGAGGAGCTGGGCTACGTGCTGGCCGAGATGCAGTTCCTGCCGCGCGCCTATCCGGGAGCCACCTGGTGAACGCGTTGGCGCCCGTGTCCATCGACCAGGTCTACGCCTGGCTGCAGGAGGTCCCCGATCCGGAGATCCCCGTGCTGTCGGTGGTCGACCTGGGCGTGGTGCGCGAGGTGTCCTGGGACGGGCAGGCCTGTGTGGTCGTCATCACGCCTACCTATTCAGGCTGCCCCGCGATGCGCGAGATCACCGAAGACATCCGCCAGGTCCTGGCGCGCCATGGCATTGGCGAAGTCCACGTGCAGACCCGCCTGTCGCCTGCCTGGACCACCGACTGGATGAGCGAAAAAGGGCGCGCCGCGCTCAAGGGCTACGGCATCGCCGCGCCCGCGCAGCAGGCCATCGATATCTCGGGCATCAGCCGGCGCGCCGCCGGCCCGGCCATCGAGTGCCCGCGCTGCGGTTCGCGCGATACGCGCCTGGTCAGCAATTTCGGCTCGACGTCGTGCAAGGCGCTGTATCGCTGCGTCGCCTGCCGCGAGCCCTTCGATTATTTCAAGACTCACTGAGCGTGGTTTCCCATGAGCCTGAACCAATTCCATTCCCTGAAGGTGGCCTCGGTGGCGCGCAACACGCGCGACGCGGTGGTCGTCACCTTTGACCTGCCCGACACGCTGGCCGATGAATTCGCCTTCCTGCCCGGGCAATACCTGACGCTGCGCACGCAGTTGAACGGCGAAGAACTGCGCCGCTCGTATTCGATCTGTTCGGCGCCGCGCGACAAGCTCTTGCGCGTGGCCATCAAGAAGGTCGACGAAGGCGCGTTTTCCAGCTGGGCTAATCATGAACTGCAACCGGGCCAGACACTGGAAGTGATGGCGCCGGCGGGCAATTTCACCATCGACTTTTCGCCCGAGAACGCGCGCCACTACGTGGCCTTCGCGGTGGGCAGCGGCATCACGCCGGTGTTCTCGCTGGTCAAGACCGCGCTGTCGACCGAGCCCGACAGCAAGTTCACGCTGTTCTTCGGCAACCGCGCGTCGTCGGCCGTGCTGTTCCGCGAAGAAATCGAAGACCTGAAGAACCTGTACATGGAACGGTTCTCGCTGGTCTATGTGATGAGCCGCGAAACCCAGGACATCGAACTGTTCAACGGCCGCCTGGATGGCGACAAGGTCGACCAGCTGATGTCGGCCTGGATGAGCCCCGAGGATATCGATTACGCTTTTGTGTGCGGTCCGCAGACCATGACCGAAAGCGTGGTCGAACGTCTACAGGCTCGCGGTATCCCGAAGACGAACATCAAGTTCGAACTGTTCGGCGCGCCCAAGGGCCCGCGGGCGCTGCGCACCGGGCAGGAAGCCCGCCAGGCCCCCGGCAAGGGGCAATGCGAGGTGACCGTGGTGCAGGACGGCCACAGCCGCAAGTTCGTCATCGACAAGAACAAGGACAGCGTGCTGGATTCGGCGCTGGCGCAAGGCATCGAGCTGCCGTATTCGTGCAAGGGCGGGGTGTGTTCCACCTGCCGCTGCAAGGTGGTGGAAGGCGAAGTCGACATGGATGCCAACTTCGCCCTCGAAGATTACGAGGTGGCCCGGGGTTTCATCCTGAGCTGCCAGAGCTTTCCGGTCAGCGACCGCCTGGTCATCGATTTCGACCAGGAAACCTGACCGCCGCGAGACAAGTCATCGGTTCCGGCCGGTCTGGCCGGGCAGAGAATATTCAATATTTGGAGAGACGCAGTGTCCCAGAAATTCTTCGAACGCCATCAAGCCCTGCTGGAACAGGCCCTGGCCGCCGCCTCGCTGCGCGGCTACTGGAGCCCGTTTGCCGAATCCCCCAGCCCCCGCAACTACGGCGAAACCGCCAACGATGACGGCCGCGCCGCCTTCGAAGCGTTGCAGGGCAAGCCGTTTCCGCTGACGCAGCACGATGCCGACGGCACCGTGGGCAGCGAAAAGTCCCCCTATGGTTTCGACCTGGGCATCACCTATCCCCACGTGCCGGCCCCCAAGCTGGTTTCCGCCGCCAAGCGTGCGCTGGCCGATTGGCGCCGTGCCGGCCCGCAGGCCTGGGTGGGCGTGTCGCTCGAGATCCTGGCCCGCCTGAACAAGCTCAGCTTCGAGATGGCCTACGCGGTGCAGCACACCACCGGCCAGGGCTTCATGATGGCCTTCCAGGCCGGCGGCCCGCACGCGCAGGATCGCGGCTTTGAAGCCGTGGCGTATGCCTGGCAGGAAATGTCGCGCATTCCCGGCGTGGCCATCTGGGAAAAGCCGCAGGGCAAGAACGACCCGATCCGCATGGAAAAGCACTTCACCGTGGTGCCGCGCGGCGTGGCCCTGGTGATCGGCTGCTCGACCTTCCCGACCTGGAACGGCTACCCCGGCCTGTTCGCCAGCCTGGCCACCGGCAACACCGTCATCGTCAAGCCGCACCCGGGCGCGATCCTGCCGCTGGCGCTCACCGTGAAGGTGGCGCGCGAAGTGCTGCAGGAAGCTGGTTTCGATCCCGACGTGGTGCAACTGGCCGCGCATGCCGCCGACGAAGACACCGCCCGTCAACTGGCACTGGACCCGGCCGTCAAGATCATCGACTTCACCGGCAGCACCGCCAACGGCGACTGGCTCGAGAACAACGCCCGCCAGGCGCTGGTCTACACCGAGAAGGCCGGCGTCAACCAGGTCATCATCGACTCCGCCGCCGACCTGAAGGGCGTGGCGCGCAACCTGGCGTTCTCGCTGGCCCTGTATTCGGGCCAGATGTGCACGGCGCCGCAGAACATCTACGTGCCGCGCGACGGCATCCAGACGCCCGAAGGCCGGGTCAGCTTCGATGAGGTCGCCGCCGCCCTGGGCGCCGCGGTCGACAAGCTGGGCGCCGACGCCGCCAAGGCTGTGGAACTGACCGGTGCGATCCAGAACGAAGGCATCGTGGAACGCATCGAAAAG
Organism: Achromobacter sp. DH1f; assembly: GCF_000633435.1. Taxonomy (NCBI): domain Bacteria; kingdom Pseudomonadati; phylum Pseudomonadota; class Betaproteobacteria; order Burkholderiales; family Alcaligenaceae; genus Achromobacter; species Achromobacter sp. DH1f. The sequence goes on from NZ_AYMF01000033.1 coordinate 130,546, forward strand.
GCCCGTGCGCTGGGCATGCCCGTGGTGGCCGACAGCCGCACGCTGGTACACCCGCAGTTCGAGAATGCCCGCGTGCGCACGCCGCTGGTGTTGCGCACCGAAGCCGGTAACGCGGCCATCAGCCAGGAATGGTTCGGCCCGATCGCCTTCGTGGTGGCCACGGATTCCACCGCGCACAGCATCCAGCTGGCGCGCGACAGCGTGATCCAGCACGGCGCCTTGTCGCTGTCGGCCTACACCACCAACAACGAGGTGGCTGAACAGGTGCAGGACGCCGCCGAAGAATCCGGCGTGTCGCTGTCGTTGAACCTGACGGGCGCGGTCTTCGTCAACCAGACGGCCGCCTTCAGCGATTTCCACGGCACCGGCGCCAACCCGGCCGCCAATGCGGCGCTGTCCGACACGGCCTTCGTGTCGAACCGCTTCCGCGTGGTGCAGACCCGCCGTCACATCTAAGCGGCGGACCCGGACATGAACTATCAAGACATCCAGTTCGAACTTGCCAACGGCATTGCGCGCCTGACGCTGAACCGCCCGGACAAGCTCAACAGCTTCACCGCCAACATGCACGGCGAAGTCGCCCACGCCCTGACGCGCGTCGAAACGGAAGGCGCGCGCGTGCTGGTGCTGACCGGCGCCGGCCGTGGCTTTTGCGCCGGCCAGGACCTGAGCGAGCGCAAGCCCGCGCCGGACGGCACGCCGCCCGACCTGGGCGAGACCGTCGACAAGTTCTACGGCCCGTTGGTGCGCCGCCTGAACGCCTTGCCCTTGCCCGTGGTGGTGGGGGTCAACGGCGTGGCGGCGGGGGCGGGCGCCAACCTGGCATTCGCGGGCGACATCGTCATCGCCAAGGAATCGGCCAACTTCATCCAGTCGTTCTGCAAGCTGGGCCTGATCCCCGACACGGGCGGCACGTTCGTTTTGCCGCGCCTGGTGGGACGTGCCCGCGCGATGGGGCTGGCAATGCTGGGCGACAAGCTCAGCGCGCGCCAGGCCGAAGCCTGGGGCCTGATCTGGCAATGCGTGGCCGACGACGCATTCGACGCCACGCTCGATCAACTGGCGCAGCATTTCTCGCGCGCCCCGACCAAGGGCCTGGCCTTCACCAAGCGGGCCTTGCAGGCCAGCCTGGGCAACGACCTGGCGACCCAGCTGGACCTGGAACGCGACATGATGCGCGAACTGGGCCGCAGCGCCGATTACGCCGAAGGCGTGGCGGCCTTCCTGGGCAAACGCGAACCGCAGTTCAAAGGGCAATGATGAGCACGCACGTTCCGCCCGTCGAGGCGCCGGCCGATCCCCAGGAACTGGCGCAGGCCGTGGGCACGGTGATGTATGCCGGCGACGCTGCGTCGCAAGGCCTGGACATGAAGGTCGAGGAAATGGCACCGGGCTACGCCCGCCTGACCATGCGGGTGCGTCCCGACATGCTCAACGGCCACAAGACCTGCCACGGCGGTTTCATCTTCGCCCTGGCCGACAGCGCCTTTGCCTTTTCCTGCAATTCGCGCAACGTCAGCACCGTGGCCTCGGGCTGCACCATCGACTACCTGGCGCCCGGCTTCGAAGGCGACCTGCTGACGGCGGTGGCGCAAGAGCGTTCGCTGGCCGGCCGCACCGGCGTCTACGACGTCACCGTGACCAACCAGGATGGCCGCAACGTGGCGTTGTTCCGCGGCCGTTCGTACCGGATCAAGGGGCAGATCGTCGGCACGCCGGCTGAAGGCTGAACCCGCCCATCCCCCCAAGACAAGGCCGCCGGACGAGGCGCGCGCGGAGCGAATCCGCGTCGCCCGGACCGGCGTAAAGAGAATTCCAGGAGAGAGATAACCATGTCCAACACCATGAGCAAGCCGGGGCTGGACCCCATCGAGCATGCCAGCCAGGACGAGCTGCGGGCGCTGCAGCTGCAACGCCTGAAGTGGTCGGTCAAGCATGCCTACGACAATGTGCCGCACTACAAGACGGCCTTCGACGAGGCCGGCGTGCATCCGGACGACCTGAAGCAGCTGTCCGACATTGCCAAGTTCCCGTTCACCACCAAGAAAGAACTGCGCGAGAACTATCCGTTTGGCATGTTCGCCGTGCCGCGCGAGCGCATCTCGCGCATCCACGCGTCCAGCGGCACGACCGGCAAGCCCACGGTGGTCGGCTACACCAAGAGTGACCTGGACAACTGGGCCAACCTGGTGGCGCGCTCGATCCGTGCGGCCGGCGGCAAGCCCGGCGACACGGTGCACGTGGCCTACGGCTACGGCCTGTTCACGGGCGGCCTGGGCGCGCATTACGGCGCCGAGCGGCTGGGATGTACGGTCATCCCGATGTCGGGTGGACAGACTGAAAAGCAGGTGCAGCTGATCAACGATTTCCGTCCGGACATCATCATGGTCACGCCCTCCTATTTCTGCAATATTCTCGAAGAACAGCGTCGCCAGGGCATTGATCCGCGTCAAAGTTCGCTGCGCATCGGCATCTTCGGCGCCGAGCCCTGGACCGGCCAGATGCGCGCCGACATCGAAGCCGAAGCCGGCATCGACGCCGTCGACATCTACGGCCTGTCCGAAGTGATGGGCCCCGGCGTGGCCAGCGAGTGCGTCGAGACCAAGGACGGCCCGGTCGTCTGGGAAGACCATTTCTACGCCGAGATCATCAATCCGGACACGGGCGAGCCCGTCGCGGACGGCGAGCCGGGCGAACTGGTGTTCACGTCGCTGACCAAGGAAGCGATGCCGATCATCCGCTACCGCACCCGCGACCTGACGCGCCTGTTGCCGCCCACCGCGCGCAGCATGCGCCGCATCGGCAAGATCACCGGCCGCAGCGACGACATGCTGATCGTGCGCGGCGTGAACATGTTCCCGACGCAGGTCGAAGAACTGGTCCTGAAGATCGCGCAACTGGCCCCGCACTACCAACTGGTGCTGTCACGCTCGGGCAATATGGACGAGCTCGAGATCCTGACCGAAGTGCGCGCCGAATTCTCGACCCTGTCGGATGCGGAACGCGCCGCCCTGGGCAAGCAATTGCAGCATGCGGTCAAGACGCACATCGGCGTCAGCGCCCGCATCCAGGTGTCGGAATCGGGCCACGTCGAACGCACCTTGACGGGCAAGGCCCGCCGCGTGATCGACAAGCGGCCCAAGGGCTGAGGCGGGCGCAGCGCCCCGCGCACAGGCGGCACAGCGGCGCTGATGCGCAATGGAAAAAGGCAGCCATCGGCTGCCTTTTTTTCTGGCGGGTCCTGCCTATTTCGCGACGGTGCGCACGATGTGCCGGTACCAGAAGTGCAGCAGCGCCGCGGACAGCGCCAACCCCACCATCGCCATCAGCCACATGCTGCCGGCGCCTTGCGGTGATCCCGGTACCAGGACGTTGCGCAGCCCGTCCAGGCCGCCGCGTCCCGGGCCGAAGCCAAACCACCAGCCGCCGACCAGGCCCACCCCGGCCAGGGCCACCGTCTGCAGCAGCAGCGGCACCACGGCCACTTTGTAGGCTCGCAGCAAGTACGAGTTGATGCATTGCATCGAGTCGAACAGGTGAAACAACGGCAGCACCGCCAGCAGCGTGGTGGCGACCGCGGCGACCTGGGGATCGCCCGTGTAGGCGGCCAGGATCAGCGGCCGGCCCGCCAGCAGCACCACGGCGGTCAATAGCGCACCCATCAGCCCCAATACCAGGCCGGCCATGCCGGTACGATGCGCGTGCGCCAGGTTGCCGGCGCCGATCGCCTGCGCCGTCAGCGCGGCGGTGGCCACGCCCAGCGCCATCGGCATCATGTAGCACAGCGCCGCCAGGTTCGACATGATCTGGTGGCCGCCGGTGACGTACGTGCCTTCTCGAGCGACCAGCAGCGCCATGAAGGTGAAAGCGGACACTTCCACCAGGTACGAACCGCCCATCGGGATGCCCAGGCGCAGCAGTTCCTTGAGCGATTTCCAGTCGGGTCGGCCCACGTGCAAGTGGAAGCGGCGGTAGTAGCGGTCGTGGGTGACGACCCACAGGCCCAGCCCCAGGCTCATCCACGAGACGAGCGCGGTGGCCAGCCCGGCGCCAGTGGCGCCCATGGCGGGCAGGCCCAGGTTGCCGTAGATGAACAGCCAATTGAAGAAGGCCTTGAAGCCGATGGCGGTCAGGTTGATCGCCATGACCAGCTTGGGCCGCGACACCGATGTGCCCAGCGCGTAGATGGTGCGAAACACCAGGGCGGCGGGCAGCGCCAGCACCAGTGCGCGCAGGTACGACGCGATGCGGTCGCGCACGGCGGGGTCGACATTGCCCGACATGGACAGCCACAGGTCCGGGAACAGCATCAGGATGGCGCCCACCACCGACAGGCCCAGCGCCAGCCAGACGCCCTGGCCCCAGCTGCGGCCGACTTCCAGGTTGTTGCCCGCGCCGAAGTGCTGCGCCAGGATGGGAATGAGCGCGTGTACGACGCCCATCAGGCCCACGAAAATGGTGATGTAGATAGAGGCGGACAGCGCCATCGCCGCCAGGTCGGTGGCGCTGGCGTGGCCGGTCATGGCGGTGTCCAGCACGCCGAACGAGATGCCGGCCCATTGGCTGATCAGCACCGGCCAGGCCTGTTTGGCGATGCCGCGCAGGGTGGCACCGAAAGAGATCGGCGCCGCGAGGGAAGGGGTCATCGGTTGGGGCCGACGCGCAGCAGGCGGAACACCTCCTGGCGGTCGGCGCGACGTCCGCCCTGCCACAGCACGTCCGCGCTGTCGCTATAAGCGGCGGTGTTGTCGCGCAGGCTCTGGTTGGTGGTCTGCTGCAGCACCAGCGTGCACTTGGAGTCGAAGGTGAACGTCAGGTTATTGAAAATCAGGAACGACGCACGCTGGCCGCTGCCCAGGCTGAGTCCGCGCACGCATTCGCCAGGACGGGTGTTCTGCGCCACGGCCTGGGCGAGCTCTCCCGATACCGTGCGATAGCTGCGGGCGTAGTCGACCGCGGGCTGCCACAGCAGCACCAGCAGGATCCAGGTCACGGTCAGGCCGCCGGCCGACAGCACGGTGCCGCGCCACAGGGCTTGCGGCTTGACCCGCAGGCGCCAGACCACTAGCGCGATCCAGCTGAGGGTGAACACGACCGCCAGGGCAAACGCGCCCCAGGAAATCACCGGCTCGTAGCCGGTCGTCTGGCGGCCGATGTTGCGCGAAATCTGGGCAGGCCATTGGAAGTGCAGGGCAATCCAGCCCAGCCAGGCGGTGGCGGCCGTGAGCGAAAAACACATCACCGCAAACCAGTCCAGCGTATTGACCACGCCGCGCCGCAGGGTCGGCAGCGAGAATGCGCCCAGCACCGCGCACGGCACGGCCATCAGCACGTATTCGGAATCGCTGGCTTCGTCCAGCCCGAACAGCACCAGCGCCGCGCAGATCAGCAGCATCAGCGGCAGCCAGATATGCGGGGCGTAGATCCAGGCGCGCCAGCGCCAGATGGCCACGAGCGCCAGTGGCCAGGTGGGCCACAGGTACCACGGCAGATCGCGCAGGGTGCGGCCCACGTCGCGCCACGGGGGCACCGCGAACGACGACAGGTTCCAGCTCTTCCAGTTGCGGATCCAGTATTCGCTGCTATGGCTTGCCGGTATCCACCAGGCCAGGATCAGCGCGGCGGCGACCAGCGCGGCCCAGGGCAGCCAACGCTTGTGCTTCCACAAGGGGCCACGCGGATAGAAGGCGAGCAGGGCGGCGACCATGACCGGCAAGGCGCCGATCCAGCCTCGGGTGAGGAAACTGGCCGCGACCGCGATCCCCAGCGTGGTGGCGCCGGAGATCGGGCGATCCACCGTGCGCGCCATGGAATAGAACGCCAGGGCCTGGCACGCCATGATGGCCGGCACGACGGTGGTTTCATGGGTGCGCTGCAGGATGCCGACGGTCGCCAGCAGCAGCAGCAGCGCGGCGTCGGCCAGCATGCGGCCGTAGTCGCGTGGTTCGGGTTCGCCGCCAAACGGCAGGGCCAACGGCTGGGCTTCGCTGCGGCGGCCCAGCAGGTAGGTGCCGTACCAGACGCTCATGGCGGTAATGCCGAACCACAGCAGGTTCGGCAGACGGCCGGCGGTGATGTCGCCGATGAACGGGCCGAACAACCAGATCGATACCGCGCCCACCCAGGTGATCAGCGGGCCTTCCTCGGCATGGGCCAGGTGCCCCACTTGCGGCAGCAGCCAGGTGATGCCGCCTTCGCGAATGGCGGTGATCATCGTGGCCAGGCCGACCGCGTCATCCGTTTTCCACGGGTCGCGCATGAACAGGCCCGCCACGATATAGGCCAGTGCCAGCCCAAGCAGAATCAGCCTGGGCAGCTTTGCGGTGGCAACCGACGTGAGCCGGGCCGGAGTGGAAATAGAAAGTGGGGACACGGGCGTTAATGTAACCGAGTGATCGGGAAGCGCCAGCCCCTGGTGTGACGATGAGCAGGGCCCGGGGAAAAAAAAGCAGCCCGAAGGCTGCCTTTTTGCTGTGACTCCCGTAGGAGCGACAGGATCAGGAAGCGGACTTGACCGTGCCGGCCGTACGGGCGAAACGGGCGCGGAACTTTTCCACGCGGCCGGTTTCGACGATACGCGTCTGGGCGCCCGTGTAGAACGGGTGCGATTCGGAGGTCACGTCGCACTTGAAGAGCGGGTACGTCTTGCCATCGAGTTCGATGGATTCGCGCGTGTGGACCGTCGAACGGGTGATGAACTTGTTGCCCGTTTGCAGGTCGGCGAAGACGACTTCGCGGTATTCGGGGTGAATGCCTTCTTTCATGGTGCTTTCCTAGGGCTCAGACAAGAGCCGTTCAAAAGTTAGGGTCGCCAGCAGGATCGCGCGGGGTGCCACTGGGGTTGCCACAATGGACTGCCGCTGTTCTTGCCACGTATCCGAAAAGTAACTGCGAATTCTAGCATGGGATCGGCTGGATCGGCCAGGGGTTACGGGCGGCGCTGCGCAGCGCCGCCCGGGCTCCTCTATATGGGGACAGGACCACCGGCGATCAGAGTTCCGTGCGCAGCTTCCAGATCTCGGGGAACAGCACCACTTCCAGCATGCGCCGCAGGTAGTCCACGCCCGAGGTGCCGCCGGTGCCGCGCTTGAAGCCGATGACGCGTTCGACCGTGGTGACGTGGCGGAAACGCCACAGGCGGAAGGCGTCTTCCAGGTCGGTCAGCTTTTCGCCCAGTTGGTACAGGTCCCAGTAGCGGTCCGTGTCGCGGTAGACCGTCAGCCAGGCCTGCTCGACGCCGTCCGACGCCTGGTAGGGCTGGGTCCAGTCGCGCTCCAGGTGGTCGGCCGGCACCGAGACGCCATGGCGGGCCAGCAGGCGCAGCGATTCGTCATACAGCGACGGCGCTTCGTAGGCCTGGCGCACCTGGGCAAGCAGGTCTTCGCGATGCGCGTGTGGCTTGAGCATGGCCGCGTTCTTGTTGCCCAGCAGGAATTCGATCTGGCGGTACTGGTAGCTCTGAAAGCCGCTGGATCGCGCCAGGTAGGGGCGCAGGGCGGAATACTCGGGCGGGGTCATGGTCGCCAGCACGTCCCAGGCGTGCACCAGCTGTTCCATGATCTTGCTGACGCGGGCTAGCATCTTGAAGGCGGGCTGCAGGCGGTCCGCGGCCACGTTGGCGATGGCCGCGCGCAGCTCGTGCAGCATCAGCTTCATCCAGAGCTCGCTGGTCTGGTGCTGCACGATGAACAGCATTTCATTGTGCTCGGGCGACAGTGGGTGCTGGGCGCCCAGCAGCGCATCCAGGTGCAGGTAGTCGCCGTAGGTCATGTCGCGCGCGAAGTCCAGCTGCGCCTTTTCTTCGCGGACGATGTCTTCGGGGCGTTCGGGGCGGCTCATGCTTGGCCTCCGCAGGGCGGGGCGGCGCGGCGGGCGGACGCGGGCAGGCTGCGCCAGCCGCAGAACGGCAGGCAGGCGCAGGCAAGCGCCATGCGCGGATCGGATAGGTGTGTCATGGTCGTGCTTCTTTCACAAAGCGGGCGGCTGGCGCAAGGCACGGGCGCGCTTGCCGCGCCGCAATGCTGGTTGCGCCCGGCCTGCCCGACGGCCGGTGTTTCAGCCCAGTTCGCGCAAGACGGCGCGCACCGGGCTGGCGTCAGCCTGGACCAGAGCCAGCGGCAGGGCGATCAGTTCGTAATCGCCTTCCGGTACGTCATCGAGCACCAGGTTCTCGAGAACCCGCATGTCGTGGCGCAAGATGGTGTGATGGCTGTCCAGGGTCTTGCTGGACGCGGGGTCGATGCTGGGGGTGTCCAACCCGATCAGCATGACGCCGCGTTCGGCCAGCCATTCGATGGTTTGGGGCGCGTAGGCCGAGAAGTCGTCGGTCCACCATTCCTGGGCGGCGTGCTTGGCCGTGCGCACCAGGATGCGCGGGGGCAGGTTGGCCGCCGCGTGCAGCAGATGTTCGGGGGTGATGAGCGAGCCGCAGTCGATCGCGTGGATGACGCGGCAAGGGCCCAGGAAAGGCTCGAGCGACACCGTGCCGATGGCGGCGGCGCCGTTCTGGTAATGCAGCGGCGCATCGGCATGCGCGCCCACGTGCGGCGACAGCGTGATTTCGCTGACGTTGACCGGACAGCCGGGCGCGAGCGACCACTTCCATTGCTGGCGGTACGGCGTGTCGCCCGGAAACACGGGCGAAGCCGTGGAGACGGGCGGGGAAATGTCCCACAGGCGTTTCATGGAAGTCGCTGGATCGCGAAAGCGGAAATTAGGTTAAGCCTAAAACAATCTCGGGCCGTAGTCTAACGAAATCCCGGTCGGGACGCAGCCCCCTGGGGGCGCCGTCACAAGCGGCCCAGTTCCGCCATGGATGCCACTTCGTCGCCCGCGACGATCAGGTGGTCCACCAGCGAAACGTCCACCAGCGCCAACGCCTGCTTCAGGTGCCGGGTGAAGGCCTGGTCGGCCGCGCTGGGTTCGGCCAGGCCCGATGGATGGTTGTGCGCCACGATCAGGGCCGCCGCGTGGTGCCGCAGCGCCTCGCGCACGACCTCGCGGGGGTAGACGGATGCCTGCGACAGCGTGCCGCGCGCCAGTTCGCCGCTGGCGATCAGCCGCAACTGGCTATCCAGGTAGAGGGCGATGCAGTGTTCGACGCGGCGGTGTGCCAGCGTGACCTTGCAATATTGTTTCACCCGGGCAGGGTGGTCCAGCGTGCTGTCACGGGTGAGTTCTTCTTCGACGGCGCGTTTGGCCAGTTCCAGCACCGCTGCCAGGGAGCAGGCCTTGGCGGTGCCCAGGCCGGGCACGGCCAGCAATTCTTCCGGCGTGGCCCCCAACAGCCCGCGCAGCCCGGAAAAGCGTTCGAGCAGCCGGCCCGACAGGTCCAGCACGTTCAGGCCCGGCACCCCGGTGCGCAGGCCGATGGCGAGCAGCTCGGCATTTTGTAACGCGGCGGCCCCGTGACGCAGCAGACGCTCTCGGGGACGCTCTTGTTTGGACACCCGCACAGACAATTTCATAAGAGGCTCTAAAATCAGGGTTTACTTACTGTTTAAACACGGTGGCAGATCGTGAGCATCGCCTCTAATGAAGTGAACGTTTTGGTCCGTCCGGACTCCTACCTGACGCTGCACTACCGCATTACGCTGGCCTCCGGGCCGGGCCAGGATTCGGTGTTCACCGACACCTTCGACGGCCGTCCGGCCACGCTGCAGATGGGTAGCGGCCAATGGGCGCCGGGCCTGGAAACCGCCTTGCTGGGCAAGGCCGAGGGCGACCGCTTCAGCGTCACCATCGAACCGGCTGACGCCTACGGCGACCGCAACCCCGAACTGATCCAGCGCGTCACGCGCAAGATGCTGGCCGAACATGCCGGCGCCGACGCCACCTTCGAGCCGGGTGACCTGGTCGAATTCGCCGCGCCCAACGGCGGGCGCTATTCGGGCGTGCTCAAGGAAATCAACGAGGAATCGGCGCTGTTCGATTTCAATCACCCGCTTGCGGGCGTCCGGTTGCGAGTCGACGTGGCGCTGTTGGGAGTTCTCTGATGAGCCAGGTCGTCACCGCCGCCGACGCCGAAGTCCTGCTGGCGCAGCCGCGCGGCTTCTGTGCCGGCGTCGATCGCGCCATCGACATCGTCGAGCGCGCGCTCGAACTTCACGGCGCGCCGATCTACGTGCGCCACGAAATCGTGCACAACCGCTACGTGGTCGAAGACCTGCGCGCCAAGGGCGCCATCTTCATCGACGAACTCGAAGATGCGCCCGCGGGCGCGATCGTCGTCTTCTCGGCCCATGGCGTGTCCAAGGCGGTCCGCGCCGAGGCCGACGCCCGCGGCTTGCAAGTGTTCGATGCCACCTGCCCGCTGGTCACCAAGGTCCATATCGAGGTCGCCCGCATGCGCGCGGCCGGCCGCGAGATCATCATGATCGGCCACAAGGGCCATCCGGAAGTCGAGGGCACGCTGGGCCAGGCCCAGGGCGGCATGTACCTGGTCGAGACCGTCGAAGACGTGGCCGGCCTGGAAGTCACCAATCCCGACAACCTGGCCTACGTCACGCAGACCACGCTGTCGGTGGACGACGCCGCGGCTGTCTCCAAGGCGCTCAAGGCGCGCTTTCCCAGCATCGTCGAGCCCAAGAAAAGCGACATCTGCTATGCCACCCAGAACCGCCAGGACGCGGTCAAGGTGCTGTCGCCCGAGTGTGACCTGGTGCTGGTGGTGGGCAGCCCCAACAGCTCCAATTCCAATCGCCTGCGTGAGGTCGCCGACCGCATGGGCGTGGCGTCGTACCTGATCGACGGCGCGCAATCCATCGATCCGGCCTGGCTGGTCGGGCGCAAGCGCATCGGCGTCACTGCCGGGGCCTCGGCGCCGGAGATCCTGGTGCAGCAGGTGATTGCCCGCGTCAAGGAATTGGGCGCGGTGTCGGTACGCACCATGCCGGGCCTGGAAGAAAACGTGGCGTTTCCGCTGCCCAAGGGCCTGTCGCGCAAGGTCGCGCAGACCGAATCGCTGGAATAGGCGCCAGGCGTTCCGGCGCCCCCTCGATAAGCGCAACGCCCGGCGGGCGTTGCGCGCGACAAGAACCAAGGAGACTTCATGCAGTTGTACAGCTATTTCCGCAGCTCGGCCGCGTACCGGGTGCGCATTGCCTTGAACCTGAAAGGCCTGCCGTACGAATACCTGGCTGTGCATCTATTGAAGGATGGCGGGCAGCAGTTGTCGCCCGGCTACCGCAAGGTCAATCCGACGGGCCTGGTGCCCACGCTGATCGACGGCGACGCCGTCATCGGCCAGTCGCTGGCCATCATCGAGTACCTGGAAGAAACCCATCCGCAGGTGCCGCTGTTGCCGGCGGACCCGATCGGCCGCGCGCGGGTGCGCGACCTGGCGTTGGGCATTGCCTGCGACACGCATCCCTTGAACAACCTGCGGGTGCTGAAATACCTGAAGCACACGCTGGGCGTGGACGAAGCCGCCAAGAACGCCTGGTACCGGCACTGGGTGGATCAGGGGCTGCAAGCCCTGGAAGCGCAATTGACGGGCTCCCAAGCCACCGGCAAGTTCTGCCATGGCGATACGCCCACCATTGCCGATCTTTGTCTCGTGCCGCAGGTGGCCAACGCGCGCCGCCTGGAATGCGACCTGAGCGCCATGCCCACGGTGGTGCGCATCGACGCCGCCTGCCGCGAATTGGCCGCCTTCGACGCGGCCGCGCCGGGCAAACAGCCGGACGCCGAATAAAGCCAAACCGGCCGGGTTCCAGAGGGAGTCCCGGCCGGTCGGTGTGACGCCGCGGTGCAGCGCTGCGGCTCAAATCAGCGGTTCAGTCCCGGGGTTCAACCCCCGCGGTTCAACCCAACTGCACCGGCACGAAGATCTTGTCTTCACCGCGTTGCACCAGCAGCGCCACGGTCTTGCCGGCCTTGGACAAGGCATCCTTGACCTGGGCGACGTTGTGCACCGGCACGCCGTTCAGCGACAACAGTACGTCCCCCGGCTGGATGCCTGCCTTGGCGGCCGGCCCGGCCGACTGCTCGATCAACAGCCCTTGCGTGCCCGACGCTTCCTGCTCTTGCGGCGACAGCGGGCGCAGCGCCAGGCCAAGCTGACCCTTCTGCACTTCGCGGCTTTCGCCCGAGGCCTGCGTGCGGTCCTTGGGAATGCCGCCCAGGGTGGCCACCACTTCCTTGGCCCCGCCGTTGCGCCAGAGGTCCAGCGTGATCTTTTCGCCCGGCGTGGCCAGCGTGATCAGCGAAGCCAGGTCACCGGAGGACACGATGGTCTTGCCGTTGATCTTGCGCACCACGTCGCCCGGCTGCAGGCCGGCCTTTTCGGCGGCGCTGCCTTTTTCCACGCTGGACACCAGCGCGCCGGACGGCGTATCCAGCTTGAAGGAGTTGGCCAGGTCCTGGTTCACTTCCTGCACCGTCACGCCCAGGCGCGCATGCTGCACCTTGCCATGCTCCAGGATCTGGTCCTTGATCTTGTACGCCACGTCGATCGGAATCGAGAACGACAGGCCCTGGAAGCCGCCCGTGCGGCTATAGATCTGCGAATTGATGCCGACCACTTCACCGCGGTCGTTGAACAAGGGGCCGCCCGAGTTGCCGGGGTTCACGGCCACGTCGGTCTGGATGAACGGCACCGAGGTGTCGTCCGGCAACGAACGGCCCTTGGCGCTGACGATGCCCGCCGTGGCGGTGTTTTCCAGGCCGTAGGGCGAGCCGATGGCCAGCACCCATTCGCCCACCTGCAGCTGGTTCACGTCGCCCACCTTCACCACCGGCAGGTTTTTGGCGTCGATCTTGATGACGGCCACATCGGTCTGCGTGTCGGCGCCCAGCACCTTGGCGCGGTACTCGCGGCGGTCGGTCAGCTTGACCGTCACTTCCTTGGCGCCTTGCACCACGTGGGCATTGGTCAGGATGATGCCGTCGCTGCTGACGATGAAGCCGGAGCCTTCGCCGCGGATCGGCACCTCGCGCGACGGCATGCCGCCGCGCGCGCCCGGAATCTGGCCGAAGAACTGCGCGAACGGATCATCGTCGTCATCGGACACCTTGCGCGTGCCGCTGATGCTGATGTTGACCACGGCAGGACCGTAGTCGTGCGTGATCTGTACGAAATTGGGCGCGCTGGTCGGGCTGATCGCGGGGGCGGCAGCGGCCACGGGCGACGGCGCATTGGCGGCCATCGACACGCCGCCAAACGCGGCGGTGGCGCCCGCGCCGCCAATCGCGCCGGCGGCCAGCAGCGCCAGCACCAGGCGCGAGGGGGTCATTTGCGAGGTCTTCATGTCGGCTCCTGCGTTCATGTTTGAGGACATGGCGCTATCTTCGGGCCTGACACTTAGGTGAAACTTAAGTTGGCGGGTGGGACTGCGAAGTCGGCGCATTGCCCAGCGGAAAGTCGACCTTGGCCCGCAGGCCCTGGCCGCCAGGGGCGTCTTCCAGCGTGATGGCGGCGCCGTGGCGGTCGGCGATGGCGCGCGCAATCGCCAGGCCCAGGCCGCTGCCGTGCTGGGTGTTGCCTTCCACGCGATAGAAGCGGTCGAACACCCGCTCGCGTTCGGCGGCGGCAATGCCGGGGCCGTTGTCGTCGATCAGCAGGATCGCGCGGCCCGCCTGCGCATCCAGGCGGATATCGATGTGACCGCCGGCGGGCGTGTATTTGATGGCGTTGTCCAGCAGGTTGCGCGCCAGCAGGACCAGCGCATCGCGATGTCCGGTCACCCAGGCCTCGGGGGCGCCTTGCCGGTCCACCTCGATCTGCTTGGCATTGGCGGCCGCCAGAGTCTCGGACAGGGCCAGGCGCAGCACGTCGCCCAGGTCCACCGGGGCGGCGGGCGGCTGCTCGGCGGTGTCTTCGTGGCGTGCCATGGACAGCAATTGCTCGACCAGCCGCGTGGCACGCTCGATGCCGGCCGCCAGGCGCTGTTCTGCCACGCGCCGGCTGTCTTCGTCGCCTGCGCGGCGCAGGGATTGCAATTGCAGGTTCAGCGCCGCCAGGGGCGAGCGCAGTTCGTGGGCCGCGTCGCCGACGAACTGTTTTTGCAGTGCGAAGGCCCCGCGCATGCGTTCCAGCAGCAGATTCAACTCCTGCATCAATGGCCGGATCTCGTCGGGCAGGTCGGGCACGTCGATCGGCGACAGGTCTTCCGGCCGTCGGTCGGCCACCTGGGCGCGTGCGCGCTTGACCGGCCGCAGCGACCAGCTGACTACGCACCAGACGATCAGCATCAGCAGCGGCGCGGCCGCGGCGATCGGCGCGATCGTGCGCCAGGCCAGGGCGCTGGCCATGCGCTTGCGCACGTTCATGTCCTGCGCCACCTGGATCACCTGGAAAGGCGTGGCCAGTGAATAGACGCGGTAGGTGCTGCCTTCGACCTGGGCGTCGGCAAAGCCCAGGATGATCTGGTCGGGCAGGGGGCGGCGCGAACGCGAATTGAAGACGCGTACGCCGTCCGGCGTCCAGATCTGGATGATCAGGTCGTCGGCGACGGGGGTGGCGCTGCCCTTGGCGTGGGCCGGACCCATCCGCAACAGCCCATCGCCGGTACCCAGCGACAGCGCGGTGCGTTGCAGCAGCGAATCAAAAATGTCGTCGGCCTGCTGCAGCGTGCTGCGGTAGGCGATGGCGCCTTGCACCAGCGCGCCCACCGCAATGGCGGCGAGCAGGAACAACAGCAAGCGAGCCCGCAGCGAATAGCTAAGCGGAATGCTCATGTTTTGGGAATGACATAGCCGACGCCCCTGACGTTCTGGATCAGGTCCTGACCCAGTTTCTTGCGCAGGCCATGAATATAAACCTCAACCGCGTTGCTGCTGACGCTGTCCTTCCAGCTGTACAGCTTTTCTTCCAGCTGTGCGCGCGAGAAGATCATGCCGGGGCGGGCGATCAGGGGCTCCAGCACCGCCCATTCACGAGCGGTCAGCGGTACGGGCATGCCATTGACCGTCGCGGCGTGCGACTGCGGGTCGATGGTGACGCCGTCGTGTTCGAAGATCGGTTCGGCGCGCCCCGCGCTGCGGCGGATCAGGGCGCGCATGCGGGCCAGCAGTTCATCGACGTCGTAGGGTTTGACGATGTAGTCGTCCGCGCCGGCGTCCAGGCCCGCGATGCGATCGCTGACGGCGTCGCGCGCCGTGGCGATCAGCACCGGGGTGCGGTCCTTGCGGCCGCGCAGGTCGCGCAGTAGCGCCAGGCCATCGCGCTTGGGCAGGCCCAGGTCCAGCAGGACAAGATCGTAGGGGTCGGTGCGCAGCGCCAGTTCGGCGGCCTGGCCATCTTTGACCCAGTCAACGGCGTAGTGCTCGGCGCGCAGGCAATCCAACACGCTTTCACCGATCATGATGTCGTCTTCGACAAGAAGGATGCGCATGGTTGTTCCAGCCTGATGGGGGTTCCAGCAGGTTGGATGCGTGAGGCGGGGCGGGAGTTCCCGGGCGGGTGGCGCAGCGCAGGGCTTGCCGTGCGCGGAAATGAAAAAAGCAGCCCGAGAGGGCTGCTTTTTGAATTCTGGTGCCGGCAATAGGAGTCGAACCTACGACCTTCGCATTACGAATGCGCTGCTCTACCAACTGAGCTATGCCGGCAAGACCATTTGCTTTGTTTCCGGACATGCCAGAAGAGACAAGCAAAACATCTTTTTCTTCCCAATTCAGCGCCTTTTTATGGGGCCTGATCTGGAAAGACCGAAATCATATCAGAGTTTTTTGGTGATGGGAAACGTGCGATGCAACTTTCCACAAAAACTTCGTGATTTGCACACTTCAAAATTTTCGTTCATAATCTCGTTTCTTAGCAGTTCCCCGATAGCTCAGTCGGTAGAGCGACGGACTGTTAATCCGCAGGTCGCTGGTTCGAGCCCAGCTCGGGGAGCCAAAGAATTCAGGGCCATTCACGCAAGTGAATGGCCCTTTTGGTTTGGGTTTTCGGTTTGAATCTTGGCATTCTGGTGAAAGGTTGGTGTTATGTAATAACATTCCATTTTTCACTGGGTGGGTCATCATGCAGACAGAAAGCGCGGCACGGCCGCAAGACGGGCGCCTGCCCGTGACGGTGTTGTCCGGATTCCTGGGCGCCGGCAAGACCACGTTGCTCAATCACGTGCTGAACAATCGCGAGGGCCGGCGCGTCGCGGTCATCGTCAATGACATGTCCGAGGTCAACATCGATGCCCGGCTGGTGCGCGAAGGCGGCGCGGCTCTGTCGCGGGCCGACGAGAAACTGGTCGAGATGAGCAATGGCTGCATCTGCTGTACGTTGCGCGAAGACCTGTTGATCGAGATTCGCCAGTTGGCCGAAGCGGGGCGGTTCGACTATCTGCTGATCGAGTCCACGGGCATCTCCGAGCCGCTGCCGGTTGCCGAAACCTTCACGTTCCGAGACGAAGATGGGTCCAGCCTGTCCGATATCGCGCGACTGGATACGATGGTGACGGTCGTAGATGCATTCAATTTCCTGCGCGATTACGCCAGTCACGACAACCTGGCCGCGCGCGGCCAGGCGCTGGATGAGCAGGACGGGCGCACGGTGGTGGACTTGCTGATCGAGCAGGTCGAATTTTGCGACGTCATGGTGTTGAACAAGACCGATCTGGTGGCAGCGCATGATCTGGCGCGGCTCGAGGCCATCCTGCGCAAGCTGAATCCGCGCGCTGATATCGTGCGCGGCGAATTCGGCCGCGTGCCCTTGGCGCGCGTGCTCGATACCGGACGCTTCGATTTCGACGAGGCGGCGCAGGCGCCCGCCTGGCTCAAGGAACTGCGCGGCGACCACGTGCCCGAAAGCGAGGAATACGGCATCGGCAGTTTCGTGTTTCGCGCCCGCCGGCCGTTCCATCCGCGGCGGCTGTGGGATTGGGTCCACGAGGAATGGCCCGGCGTGGTGCGGTCCAAGGGCTATTTCTGGCTGGCAACGCGACCGGCGATTGCGGCATCCTGGTCGCAGGCCGGGCCGGTGACGCGCTACGGCGCGGCGGGTTATTGGTGGGCCGCGCTGCCAGCTGAGCGCTGGCCCGAGGATCCCGAATCGCGCGCCCGCATCGTCGCTGAGTGGGACCCGGTCTATGGCGACCGCTGCCAGGAATTGGTGCTGATCGGCATCGGCATGGATGAGCCCGCCTTGCGTGCGCGGTTGACGGCCTGCCTGATGACGCAGGAAGAAATGACCCGTCCGGCGATGGAATTGGCTACGATCCCGGATCCGTTCCCCATCTGGGGTGCGGCGCACTAGGGGAGGGCGGGGCAAGGCCTCGCGACGTGATGGGCGTGCAAGACGACAAACGCATCGGCGTAACGGTGATTTCAGGTTTTCTGGGCAGCGGCAAGACCACCTTGCTCAATCGCCTGCTGCGCGAGCCCGCCTATGCCGACGCCGTCGTCATCGTCAATGAATACGGCGATATCGGCGTGGACCATCATCTGGTGCGCCTGGCGCCGGACAACATCGTATTGATCGAAGGCGGCTGCCTGTGCTGCGTGGTCAGCGGGGCGGTAGCCGATACCTTGCGCGATCTGTTCATGCTGGCGCTCAGCCGGCGCATCAAGCCGTTTCGGCGGGTGCTGATCGAAACCAGCGGGTTGGCGGACCCGGCCCCGGTGCTCTTCACGCTCAAGCATGACCGCTTTCTGGCCGAGCGCTATGTCTACCAGGGTGCAGTGGTGGTGGTGGACGTGCGGCAAGGGCCGCAACAGCTGGAATCGCAGCCGGAAGCGCTGCGCCAGTTGGCGCTGGCCGACACGGTGGTGTTCAGCAAATCCGACCTGGCCGATACCGCGCAGTTGCGCGAGGTGGAGCGGGCCGTGGCCGAAATCAATCCCGGTGCCCGGCGCTGCGTGCAGCGGGGCGATGCGCCTTTGGCGGGCGTGTTGCTGGAAGGTCCGGATCCGCAGTCGCGGCGCGATGGGGTCGAGCTGGCAGGCTGGCTGCAGGCATTTTCAAAGCCGATGGCGGCGCGACATGCGCAGGTGGCCAGCTTTTCCATCACGCTGGTCGCCCCGATCGGCCGCGCCGCCTTCCTGGCGGGGGTTTCTCGTGTGCAGGAACAATACGGGCCGGCGCTGCTGCGGATGAAGGGCCTGGTCTGTTTCGAGGGCGAGGCTCTGCCATGCGAGGTGCATGGCGTGCATGGCGAGTTGTATCCCATCCGCCCCTTGGTCCAGTGGCCGGGCGATGATCGTTTGTCGCAATTGGTCTATATCGTCAGGGGCGCGGATCCGGTCGACGTGCGGGCGGCGGCCTGCGCCGCCTTGGGGCAGTTTCCCGCGTAGCGTTCGTTTCGATTCCAGGCGGGCGGGGCGGCCTGCCGGTGGCGTGTGCGTCATTTCAGATGCTGAAAATGCACGGAAATACGGTATAACCCGTAAAGTCTGGTGCACAAATCGAGACAATCATGGACCGTTTGAAAGCGATGCAGGTGTTCGTGGAGGTCGCTGACAGGGGCAGTCTGTCGGCGGCGGCGGTTCATCTGGATATGTCCCGGGCCATGGTGTCGCGCTACCTGGCGGAAATGGAGCAGTGGGTCGGGGTGCGGTTGTTGCATCGCACGACCCGGCGCCTGAGCCTCACGCCGGCCGGCGCCGAAACCCTGCCGCGCTGCCGGCAGATGCTGGATATGGTGGGCGATCTGCGTAGCGCCGTGTCCACCCCCGAAGACACGCCGCGCGGCCTGCTGCGCATGACCACCAGCATGTCGTTCGGCTCGCGTCACCTGGCGCGGGTGATTACCGATTACGTCAAGCAGCACCCCGGCACGTCGGTCGACCTGATGCTGGTCGACCGTGCCGTGAACCTGGTCGAGGAACGGGTCGACCTGGCCGTACGCATCACCAATGACCTGGACCCCAACCTGATCGCCCGCAAGCTGGCCGTGTGCCGGTCGGTGGTCTGCGCGTCGCCGGACTACCTGCAGCGCGAAGGCGAGCCCGCCCGAATCGAAGACCTGTCCCTGCGCAATTGCCTGACCCACTCCTACTTTGGCAAAAGCCTGTGGCGCTTCGAGCGCGACGGCGTGCCGGTGGACGTGCCGGTCAGCGGCAATATCAGCGCCAACGAGGTGTCAGTGCTGGTGCAGGCTGCGCTGGAGGGGGCGGGGGTGGCCATGTTGCCGACTTACTACGCCACAGAATATGTGGCCGAAGGCCGTCTGAAGGTGATTCTGCCCCAGGCCAAGCCGCAGGAGCTGGGCATTTACGGGGTCTATGTGTCACGCCGCCAGATGCCGCTGATCCTGCGTTCGATGCTGGATTTCCTGGTCGAGCGGTTGGGGTCCACGCCCTGGGATGCGCCCTAACGCACGGCGCAGCATCAGGGGTTTGGGGTGTTTGAAGTGCCGCTCCTGGGGGTGCCGCCGGTTGAGGGACGGGTATATAGCGGTATAATTTGCGTGCTTTCCCGGTTGGCTTGGCGCTGAACCGCAGGGCTTTTGCCAATGTCCGCAAGCATGTAGTCTTAGAAAAACATCTAAGAATCGTAATTCCGGCTTAATAAGCCGCGGCATCGTGGGGCAGGGGCTCCGGATGCTCGAGGGGAGGCGCACCAGGGTCTTCGGCAGGCGGCAACGGCCGCGCTGGTGGCCGGTGCCTGACGATTCAGGTCCTTTGATCTCGATTGGCGCAATATCGATTGCCGCGAAAACAGTGCCGGACTCGGCGCGCTTCGCAGGCTTGTTGGCTTGTTATGCCAGCTTTTCCGGATTTTGCTTAAAACATTGCCCCGCCGATGGCCGGGGTATGCGTTCAGCCCATCTTGCATGGCGCGAACCCTGCGGCCCGAGCCCGCGGCGGTTGTCAGTAAACACAGGATTCTCGTGAGAAATTCGCAAACCCGCGCAGTCTGTCGCCGTACCGCCCAGCGGTGGGTTCGGGCGGCTGCGTGGGGTGGCGTATCGGTATCGGGTGGCGTGTCGGGTCTTGCCGGTATTGCCGCCGGTATTGCTGTCGATTTCGCTGCCGGTTTGAATCTGTCGCAATCCCTGATTTTGCAATCGCGAGCACAAATGAAAAAGGCCCGGCGCAATCGCCAGGCCTTGATCAATTTGGTTGCGGGGGCAGGATTTGAACCTACGACCTTCGGGTTATGAGCCCGACGAGCTGCCAGACTGCTCCACCCCGCGTCTGAGAAAAGAATATTAACCTTATTTTCACCCTAACGCAAGTTAGCCCCTTTTTATTGAATTTGAATGTCGATGAACGATAGCGAGGCGATACTCGTGCTGGAAACCGCGCTGCTATGCGCGGTGCAGCCGATGCAACTGTCCGAAATGCGCAAGCTGTTCGGTGACGATGAGCAGTTCGACAACAGTGCCTTGCGCACGTTGCTGGAGACCCTGCAGGGCAACTGGGCCGATGGCGGCCTGGAACTGGTGCAGCTGGCCACGGGCTGGCGGTTCCAGAGCCGGCCGCACATGCAGCGCTACCTGGAGCGGCTGAATCCTGAGAAGCCGCCGAAGTATTCGCGCGCGGTGATGGAAACGCTGGCCATCGTGGCCTGGCGCCAGCCGGTCACGCGGGGCGACATCGAAGACATCCGTGGCGTCACCGTATCGTCCAATATCGTCAAGGCGCTGGAAGACCGCGGCTGGATCGAGGTGATCGGCCATCGCGACGCCCCGGGTCGGCCGGCGTTGTTCGGCACCACCCGCCAGTTTCTCGATGACCTGGGGCTGCGTGCCCTGGACGAGCTGCCGGCGCTGGAGTCCGCGCATGCGGCCGCCGCCCTGGCCGGCCTGGATCTGGGCGAAGTCCAGCAACTGGCCGAGGCCGCCGAGGCTGAGGCGCAGGATGCCACGGCTGCCGCAGAAGGCCAGGCGCAGCATGAAATCGCCGTGGCGGATGCTGAAGCGGCGGTCGACGCTGGCGCAGGCCCGGCCGGCGAGCAAGGGAGTATCCCGGTTGCGGAATTGTCTGTTTCGGACGACGATGCAACCATAGGTGCGGGCGATAGCGTAGAATCCCCGCTTTCGCGCCCAGAAGAAGACGCGATTCCCGCAGACGATTCCACCGTCCGGGCGCAAGCCGAAAGCTTGCCCGATGCGCCATCCGTGGGCATCGAGGATGCCGGGCGCTTCGATCAAGCCGAGGCGCCGGACGGGGATGCCGCCCAAGAGGCGCATGGCGGGTTGTCCGAAAATCCTGCTGAAACTGACCGTTCCGATGCGGCCGCCGACCCTGGCGCCGTGAATGAGCGTGTCGAGCACGCGGAAAGCGCGAAACCGACCGAACCGATAGAAAAGGCCGAACCCCTGGCGCCTGGCGCCGACGCGTTCGAGCCCGATACCGGCTCCGCCATGGCGGAGCCTGCCGAGCCGGATTCCGATCAGCCCGAGGCTGATCGCGAACCGGCGTCCCCAGATGATGATGCGCCTGCCCCCGGCAAGCCTACCCAAGTTTGAAATTCGGAGCTGTCCCAGTGACAACGAATACAGCAATGCAGGACGATAATCCCCGTCCGGATGATGCCGTTTCCAACGGCCAGCCGGAAGCCTCTGCCACCCGCGAGCCGGCCGCCGAAGGCGAAGCCCGAGGCCGTGGCCGCAAGCTGCGCACGCCGTTCCGCCGCCGCCGTGGCGATGCCCCCGCCGCCGAGCAGGCGCCCGCTGCCGCCGCCGATGCGCAGGCCCCCGCGGCCGTCGCTGATACGGCCGATACCCGTGGCGGCGAGCAGGAAGCCGAGCAGGCATTGTCGTACCTGGATACCGCCGACCGTATGGAGCAGCGGCTGGGCAAGTACCTGAACAGCGATGTGGTCATGCCCAAGCTGCACAAGGTGCTGGCCGATGCCGGCATCGGCTCGCGCCGCGAAATGGAAGAGCTGATCGTCGCCGGCCGCGTGTCGGTCAACGGCGAGCCGGCCCATATCGGCCAGCGCGTGGCCCCGAACGACCAGGTCCGCGTCAATGGCAAGCCCATCATGCGGACCAACACCAAGAAGCCGCCGCGCGTGATCCTGTATCACAAGCCCTCGGGCGAAATCGTCAGCCATGACGATCCGGGCGGCCGTGCCAGCGTGTTCGCGCGCCTGCCCAAGCTGCGTACCGGCAAGTGGCTGTCGGTCGGCCGGCTGGACCTGAACACCGAAGGCCTGCTGATATTCACCACGTCGGGCGACATGGCCAACCGGATCATGCATCCGCGTTACGGCACCGAACGCGAGTACGCCGTGCGCGTGCTGGGTGAGATGGACGAAGCCCAACGCCAGTCGCTGGTCGACGGCATCGAATTGGAAGACGGCGTGGCCGCTTTCGGCGCCCTGGACTACCTGGGCGGCGACGGCAGCAACCGCTGGTACCGCGTGACCCTGCAGGAAGGCCGCAACCGCGAAGTGCGCCGCATGTTCGAAGCGGTCGGCGTCACGGTCAGCCGCCTGATCCGCACCCGTTTTGGCGACGTGGTGCTGCCGCGCACGCTGCGCCGTGGCCGCTGGGAAGAATTGGACGCCTCGCTGGTCACCGCCTTGATGGTGCAGCTGGGACTGTTGCGCGAAGACGACGATGCCGGTGGCAACCGCCGCCGTTCCAAGCAGCCCCAGTCGCACGACAGCGCCTTGCCTCCGGGCTTTGGCACGCTGGACCGCAACGGCATGAACGGCGCCCGTATCGGCCGCCGCGGCAAGATCCAGGGTGGCCGCGCGGGTAGCGCCGGCCAGGCGGCGGCGTGTCCGTCCGATCCCTTTGGCACCGGCCTGATGATCGCCGGTGGTTACGCCAACGGCCATCCGCTGGCCGGCGAGGCCAATGGCAATAGCAGTGGCAACGGCAACCGCAAGGGCGGCAAGCCCGCGGGTGGCCGGGGCGCAGGCGCCGCCGGCGGCAAGCCGGGCGGCCGCAGTGGCGGCAAGGCCGGTGGCAAGCCGCGCGGTCCGCGCGCAGCCGCCGCCAACGGTCCCGTGGCCAATACGGCGGCCGGCAATGTGGCCGAGGCGCCGGCTGGCGCCGGTCGCAAGCCGGCTGGCGGTGGCAAGCCGGGCGGCAAGCCGGCGGGTGCTCGTGGCGGCAATGCGGGCCGGGGCGCCAAGCCCGCGGGCGCGGGTCGCGGCGGCAACAAGGCCGAAGGCTCGCGCGCCGGTGGCGGTAACGCTGGTGGCGGTAACAATAAGGGTCCGGGCGCCGGCGGCAAGCCGCGCGCACCGCGCAATACGTCGTCTTCGCCGCGGGGCGATGACTGGCAGCCCCGTGGCGCGTCGGCCCACGAATCCCGCCTGGGTGTGATGGGCGGTCGAGGTGGAAGAGGGCGCTGAGCCGCCTGCCGGGCGGCGCCAGGGTGGCGTCGCCTGTCGGATGTGTCCCACATAAACGTAAGCCCGTGACGAATCAGGCGTTTTTCCAGTTTATCTGGTAAAATCAATGGTTTTCATGGCTTCGCGTTCTTGCTTTCGCGCCTTGGCTTTTGGCCGCGGAAGGGTTGCGTGGGGCGGGCTGGTGCGCCGCAAGTGGCGGTGCAAGCCGAAATTTAGGTCGCAATATAGGGCACTGCCCAGCATTGCTCCTTACGTGCAGTAGGGTGGCGGCTGGGCACTGTGCAATACGGTGGGCTGGGCGTACAGCCCATTTTTTTTGAGTATATGGCTGATTTATTCGCATTGACCGAAGAGGCTCTTGCCGGCATGGATGTCGAACTCGTCGACGTCGAGCGTGCCGCGCTGGGCCTTTTGCGCGTCACGATCGATCGGGTCGGCGGTGTGCGCATCGAAGACTGCGAGCAGGTGTCCCGCCAATTGTCGCGGGTGTACGAGGTCGAGAATGTCGACTACAAGCGGCTGGAAGTCGGTTCGCCGGGCATTGACCGCCCGCTGCGCAACGAGACCGAATTCCGTCGCTTCGCAGGCGAGCGCATCGAGATCAAGCTGCGCGAGGCGTTGGACGGGCGCAAAGTCTTCTCCGGCACGTTGACCGTGCCCGAGGGCGAGCCCGCAGCCCCGGATGCCGCGGCGGGTATGCACAAGACCGTGTTCGGTCTCGAATTTGAGGCAAAAAAGAACGAAGTCCAGGTGTTGAATTTCACGGTCGATGATATCGAGCGTGCAAAACTGGATCCCGTTCTGGATTTCAAGGGCAAAAAGCGATGAGTCGCGAAATTCTTCTGTTGGTCGATGCCTTGGCGCGTGAAAAGAACGTCACGCGTGATGTCGTGTTCGGAGCGCTTGAAAGCGCGCTGGCCTCGGCCATGAAAAAGCGCTTCAAGGATGATGCGGACATTCGTGTTGCCATCGATCGTGAAACCGGTGACCACGAAGGTTTCCGCCGCTGGCTGGTGGTGCCGGACGAAGCCGGCCTGCAAGAACCCGACAAGCAGGAAATGCTGTCGGACGCGGTCGAGATCGTGCCTGGCATCAAGGAAGGCGAATACATCGAAGAGCCGCTCGAGCCCATCGAATTCGGCCGCATCGGCGCCCAGGCTGCCAAGCAGGCCATCCTGCAGAAGATCCGCGACGCCGAGCGCGAACAGGTGCTGAACGACTTCCTGGACCGTGGCGAAACCATCGTGTCCGGCACGATCAAGCGCATGGACAAGGGCGACGCCATCATTGAAACGGGCAAGATCGAAGCGCGCCTGCCGCGTTCCGAAATGATCCCGAAGGAAAACCTCCGGGTCGCCGACCGTGTCCGCGCTTTCGTGTTGCGCGTCGACCACGCGGCCCGTGGCCAGCAGGTCATCCTGTCGCGTACCTCGCCCGAGTTCATCCGCCAGCTGTTCGAGAACGAAGTGCCCGAAATCGAACAGGGCCTGCTCGAGATCAAGGCGGCTGCCCGTGATGCCGGCGTGCGTGCGAAGATCGCCGTGGTGGCATACGATAAGCGCATCGACCCGATCGGTACCTGCGTGGGCATGCGCGGTTCGCGCGTGACCGCCGTGCGCAACGAGCTGGGCGGCGAACAGGTCGATATCGTGCTCTGGTCGGAAGACCCCGCGCAGTTCGTCATCGGCGCCCTGGCGCCCGCCAACGTCGAGTCCATCGTGGTGGACGAAGACAAGCACGCGATGGACGTCGTGGTCGACGAAGAAAACCTGCCCAAGGCCATTGGCGCCAAGGGGCAGAACGTGCGCCTGGCGTCCGAGCTGACCGGCTGGCAGATCAACATCATGACGCCGGAAGAAAGCCTGAATCGCCAGGAAGTCGAGCGTTCGGGCCTACGCGCCACGTTCATGAGCAAGCTGGACGTCGACGAGGAAGTCGCCGACATCCTGATCGACGAAGGTTTCACCGGTATCGAGGAAATCGCCTACGTGCCCATGCAGGAACTGCTGGAAATCGAGGCGTTTGACGAAGACACCATCAACGAGTTGCGCGCCCGTGCCCGCAATGCGCTCCTGACCGAGGCCATCGCCCAGGAAGAGCGTCTTGAAACGGCACAGGATTTGCTGGAACTCGAAGGCATGACGCAGGAACTGGCTGCCAAGCTGGCCGAGCGTCAAGTGCATACGCGTGATGATCTGGCCGAATTGGCAACGGACGAGCTGGCGGAAATCGCCGGCCTGACCGAGCAGGAAGCCAGCGACCTCATCATGCGTGCCCGCGCCCATTGGTTCGACGAAGAATAACCATAAGGACACGGGTCTGCGGCGGATGCCGTCATGTCCGCCGCAAGTTCACGTTGTTTGTAATAGCTGCATATAGGGAAGAGAGAGCCTAATGTCGAGTAACACCGTCGCCCAGTTCGCTACCGAGCTGAAAATGCCTGCCAATGTGCTGCTGGATCAGCTGCGCTCGGCTGGCGTTGACCTCAAATCGGTTGACGATTCCGTCACCGACAGCGACAAGGCGAAATTGCTCGAATCGCTGCGTCGCGCTCATGGCGCGACCGAAGGCAAGAAGATCACCCTGACGCGCCGCCAAACCTCCGAGATCCGGCAGGCTGACGCCACCGGCCGCTCGCGCACCATCCAGGTCGAGGTTCGCAAGAAGCGCGTGTTCGTCAAGCGTGATCCCTCCGAAATCGCCCTGGAGCAGGCCGCAGGCGCTCGCGCCGAAGACGAAGCGGCCGTCGAAGAATCGCAGCAGGTGTCCGCGCCGGCCGTGACCGAGGCGCCCGCCCCGGTCGAGCCGCGCGAAACCGCGCCCGTCCAGGCAGAGGCTTCGGCCTCGGCTGTGGCGGAAACGCCCGCTGCAGTAGAAGCGCCCGCGCCGGTAGAAGCGCCCGCGCCTGTTGAATCCGTCGCGGCCGAAGTGCCCGCCCCCGTCGAGGCGCAAGCCCCCGAAGTCCAGGCCCAGCCTGAACCGGAACCGACGCCGGCGCCCGCTCCTGCCGAGCCCGTGGCCGATGTGGCCAAGCCCGAAGTCAAGACTGAATCCACCGAGCCCAAGGCTGAAGAAGCCAAGCCGGAACCCGTTGTGCTAGCTAATACGTCCGAACCATCTTCCCCCCAGGCCGCCGCGCCTGTCGCCCAGGCCCAGCCTGCCGCGAAGTCCGAATCCGTCAAATCCGCCGCCAAGCCGGTCGAAGCCGCTGCACCCGCCGCCAGGGTGGGTAACCGCGCCGACAATCGCCGCGCCGGCCCTCCGCTTGCCGCCTCCGCCACTGGCGCTGGCCGCGACGAAGCGCGCCGTGCCGCCGAGGCCGAAGCCGCTGCCCTGCGCGAGATGCTGAACCGTCCCCGCAAGGTGCTGCGTGCGCCGGAACCCGAAGCGCCCGCCGCCGCACCGGCAGCCCCGATCTCGGGCACGCTGCACAAGCCCGCCGGCAAGCCCGGCGCCGCGCCTGGCGCCAAGAAGGACGCCAAGCCCGCCGCACCCGGCACCAAGAAGACCATCAAGACGGCCGAAGTGGCCTCGACCTGGTCCGACGACGCCTCGCGCAAGAAGCCGGCCGACAAGCCGGCAGCGCCCGCCAGCCGTGACGGCTGGCGTGCAGGTGGCAAGGGCGGTGGCAAGAGTGGCGGCCGCGGTGGCCGCAACCAGCAGAACGATCGCCGCAACGAGCCCGCGCCGCAGGAATTCATCGCACGGGAAGTCCACGTGCCGGAAACCATCAGCGTGGCCGACCTGGCCCACAAGATGTCCGTCAAGGCCGCCGAGGTCATCAAGCAATTGATGAAGCTGGGCCAGATGGTCACCATCAACCAGGTGCTGGACCAGGAAACGGCCATGATCGTGGTCGAGGAACTGGGCCACGTGGCCATCGCCGCCAAGCTGGACGACCCGGAAGCCTTCCTGGACGAAACCGCCAGCGTGTCGGAAGCCGAACAGCTGCCGCGCGCCCCGGTCGTGACCGTCATGGGCCACGTCGACCACGGCAAGACCTCGCTGCTGGACTACATCCGCCGCGCCAAGGTTGCCGCAGGCGAAGCCGGCGGCATTACGCAGCACATCGGCGCCTACCACGTTCAGACCGAGCGCGGCATGGTGACCTTCCTTGACACCCCGGGCCACGAGGCGTTCACCGCCATGCGTGCCCGCGGCGCCAAGGCCACCGACATCGTCATCCTGGTGGTGGCCGCCGACGACGGCGTGATGCCGCAAACGCGCGAAGCCATCCACCATGCGAAGGCTGCCGGCGTGCCCATGGTGGTTGCCATCACCAAGATCGACAAGCCCTCGGCCAACCCCGACCGCGTGAAGCAGGAACTGGTTGCCGAGCAAGTGGTGCCGGAAGAATACGGCGGCGATGTGCCGTTCGTGGGTGTGTCCGCCAAGAGCGGCGAAGGCATCGACGCGCTGCTCGAAAACGTGCTGCTGCAAGCCGAAGTGCTGGAACTGAAGGCGCCCGAAGACGCACCCGCCAAGGGCCTGGTCATCGAAGCCCGCCTGGACAAGGGCCGCGGCCCGGTCGCCACGATCCTGGTGCAGAGCGGTACGCTCAAGCGCGGCGACGTGGTGCTGGCCGGCGCGAGCTTTGGCCGCGTGCGCGCCATGCTGGACGAAAACGGCAAGCCGATCCAGTCGGCCGGCCCGTCCATCCCCGTCGAAATCCAGGGCCTGACCGAAGTGCCGGCCGCCGGTGACGAACTGATGGCGCTGTCCGATGAGCGCAAGGCGCGCGAAATCGCGCTGTTCCGCCAAGGCAAGTTCCGCGACGTCAAGCTGGCCCGCCAGCAGGCCGCCAAGCTCGAGTCCATGTTCGACAACCTGGGCGAAGGCACGCAGACCCTCACGCTTATCGTCAAGACCGACGTGCAGGGTTCGCAGGAAGCGCTGGTGCAGTCGCTGGTCAAGCTGTCGACCGACGAAGTCCGTGTGCAAGTGGTGCACGCGGCCGTGGGCGGCATCTCGGAAACCGACATCAACCTGGCTATCGCCTCGAACGCGGTCGTCATCGGGTTCAACGTGCGTGCCGAAGCCAGCGCCAAGAAGCTGGCCGAGAACAACGGCATCGACGTGCGCTACTACAACATCATCTATGACGCCGTGGATGAAGTGAAGGCAGCCATGTCGGGCATGCTGGCGCCCGAGAAGAAAGAAGAGATCATCGGCCTGGTCGAGATCCGCGAGGTCTACAGCATCTCGCGTCTCGGCAACATCGCCGGTTGTATGGTGCTCGATGGCATCGTGCGCCGCGATTCCCAGGTACGCCTGCTGCGCAACAACGTGGTTCACTGGACGGGGCATCTCGAATCGCTGCGCCGCTTCAAGGACGACGTCAAGGAAGTCAAGTCGGGCTTCGATTGCGGTCTTACGCTGCGCGGCAACAACGACATCCAGGTGGGCGACCAGCTGGAAGTCTTTGAAATCAAGGAAATCGCGCGCACGCTGTAAAGCGTCGCGAGGCATTATTGCTAATGAGCCGTCACAAGTCCAAAGCCATCCCCGGTCGCAATCTGCGACTGGCCGACCAGATCCAGAAGGATCTGGCCGGGATCATCCAGCGCGAGATCGATACGACTCGCGCGGGACTGATCACGCTCTCTGGTGTGGAACTGTCGACCGACTACGCGCATGCCAAGGTGTATTTCACGGTTTTGGGCGCCGAGCCCGAAGCCGCGACCACCTTGCTGAACGAGAAGGCCGGCTGGCTGCACTCCCAGCTGTACAAGCTGCTGCACATTCACACTGTCCCCACTTTGCGCTTCTTCCACGACGAGCAGATCGCCCGTGGTATCGAGATGTCGATCCTCATCGACCGCGCAAATCGGCCCGGCCCGCACTCGGGCGTGCCCGACGAACCTGAAGACCAGTCCTGATCGGGCTGTCGTCACTGCTTTAATTTCCGGATTCCGACGATGGCTAAACGACGCGGGCTTGCGCTCGACGGTGTGCTGTTGCTCGACAAACCCGTAGGTTTGTCGAGCAACCACGCCTTGCAGCGCGCAAAACGTGCCATGGATGCGGCGAAAGCCGGCCATACCGGTACCCTGGACCCCTTTGCCACCGGCTTGCTGGTGTGCTGCATGGGCCGGGCGACCAAGATTTCCGGCGCGATGCTCAACGCCGACAAGGCGTATCGCGCTACGCTTCAATTTGGCGAAGAAACCGATTCCGGCGACCTGACCGGGAACGTGGTGTCCACCGCCGAGCCTGGCTTCGTGGTCGACGAACAGGCTCTGCGCGAAGCGCTGTCACGTTTCTCGGGC
This sequence comes from Achromobacter sp. DH1f, assembly GCF_000633435.1. Taxonomy (NCBI): domain Bacteria; kingdom Pseudomonadati; phylum Pseudomonadota; class Betaproteobacteria; order Burkholderiales; family Alcaligenaceae; genus Achromobacter; species Achromobacter sp. DH1f. Next base: position 160,009 of record NZ_AYMF01000033.1, read on the forward strand.
ACGATCGAGCAGATTCCGCCCATGTATTCGGCGCTCAAGCGCGACGGCAAGCCGCTGTACGAATACGCCCGGGCCGGCATCGAGCTGGAACGCGCGCCGCGGCAGATTACGATTTACCGCATCGAGCTGCTGTCCCTGAACGGGACGCAGGCAGAGATCGATGTGGCTTGCAGTAAAGGCACATACATCCGGACGCTGGCCCAGGACATCGGGCGCGCGCTGGGCTGTTACGCCCACCTGGCGGCGCTGCGGCGCACGCACGTCGGGCCTTTTTCTCTGGAACGCGCCGTTGCGCTGGATGCCTTGCAGGCGATGCCAGACCCCAAGCAGGCATTGCTTGCACTGAACGAATTGCCGGAGGGCTTGCTGCCCTCCACCCTGACCTTAAAGGACTCGCTATGACTCGCGCCTTGCGCAACGTCGCCATCATCGCCCACGTGGACCACGGTAAAACCACCCTGGTCGACCAGCTGCTGCGCCAATCCGGCACCTTCCGCGAAAACCAGGCGCTGACCGAACGGGTCATGGACTCGAACGATCTGGAAAAAGAACGCGGCATCACGATTCTGGCCAAGAACTGTGCCGTTGAATACGAAGGCACGCACATCAACATCGTCGACACCCCGGGTCACGCGGACTTCGGCGGCGAAGTCGAACGCGTGCTGTCCATGGTTGACGGCGTGCTGCTGCTGGTCGACGCCGTTGAAGGCCCGATGCCGCAGACCATTTTCGTGACCCGCAAGGCGCTGGCCCTGGGCCTGAAGCCGATCGTCGTGGTCAACAAGGTGGACCGTCCGGGCGCCCGTACCGACTTCGTCATCAACGCCACGTTCGACCTGTTCGACAAGCTGGGCGCGACCGAAGAGCAGCTGGACTTCCCGGTGGTGTACGCCTCGGGCCTGTCGGGCTACGCCGGCCTGACCCCGGACGTGCGTGAAGGCAATATGCGTCCGCTGTTCGAAGCCATTCTCGAACACGTGCCGCAACGTGACGACGATCCCAACGGCCCGCTGCAGATGCAGATCATCTCGCTGGACTACAACAGCTACGTCGGCAAGATCGGCGTGGGCCGCATCAACCGCGGCCGCATGCGCCCCGGAATGGAAGTGGCCTACAAGTTCGGTCCTGACGGCCAGGGCGGCCGCGGCCGCATCAACCAGGTCCTGAAGTTCCACGGCCTGGAGCGCGTCGTGGTGGACGAAGCCGAAGCCGGCGACATCGTGCTGATCAACGGCATCGAAGAACTGGGCATTGGCTGCACCGTGACCGACGTGGCCACGCAGGAAGCCCTGCCGATGCTGCGCATCGACGAACCGACCCTGACCATGAACTTCATGGTGAACACGTCGCCGCTGGCCGGCCGCGAAGGCAAGTTCGTGACCAGCCGCCAAGTGCGCGACCGCCTGGATCGCGAACTGAAGTCCAACGTGGCGCTGCGTGTGCGTGATACGGGCGACGACACGGTGTTCGAAGTGTCGGGCCGCGGTGAACTGCACCTGACGATTCTGCTGGAAACGATGCGCCGCGAAGGCTACGAGCTGGCCGTGTCGCGTCCGCGCGTGGTGTTCAAGGACATCGACGGCGTGAAGTGCGAGCCGTTTGAATCCCTGACCATCGACGTGGAAGACGCCCACCAGGGCGGCGTGATGGAAGAACTGGGCCGCCGCAAGGGCGACCTGCAGGACATGCAGCCGGACGGCCGTGGCCGCACCCGCCTGGAATACCTGATTCCGGCCCGTGGCCTGATCGGCTTCCAGAACGAGTTCCTGACGCTGACGCGCGGCACGGGCCTGATGAGCCACATCTTCCACGAATACGCGCCCGTCAAGGAAGGCTCGATCGGCGAGCGCCGCAACGGCGTGCTGATCAGCCAGGACAACGGCGACGCCGTGGCCTACGCCCTGTGGAAGCTGCAGGATCGCGGCCGCATGTTCGTCAATCCGGGCGATGCGCTGTACGAAGGCATGATCATCGGCATCCACAGCCGTGACAACGACCTGGTCGTGAACCCCATCAAGGGCAAGCAGCTGACCAACGTGCGCGCCTCGGGCACCGACGAAGCCGTGCGCCTGGTTCCGCCGATTCAGATGTCGCTGGAATACGCCGTGGAATTCATCGACGACGACGAACTGGTCGAAATCACGCCCAAGTCGATCCGTCTGCGCAAGCGCTACCTGCTGGAAAACGAGCGCAAGCGCGCCGCGCGCGAATCCGCCGTCTAAGCGCCAAGCGGGGCATTGCCCCGCCTGCCAAAGCAGCGAAAAGGCCGTACGCCCCAAGGGTGTACGGCCTTTTTTTTACGTCCCGACGCGGCGCGGCGGGATCACGTTGCCTTCGGTTCAGGCATGCTGATGGCGATATTCCTGCGTCTTGCCGCCGTAGCCATACGCCGCCGCGCGAGCATCGATCACATGCACGTACGAGCATTCGTGCAGCTCGCCCAGGATCTCTCGGAACGCCGCGTAGATCTCCTGGATGAAGCGCGCTTTTTCGGCCTTGGTGTTGGTTTCGTCCGTGACGCTGATGTCCAGGTGAAAGGCGTTCTTGCCGACTTCGGACAGGGGCTGTGCACCGATGAACCAGAGATCATGCGGAATGTGCTGCAAGGTGATCGCGATGACCGGCAGCTTCTTGCCCAGAACGGTCTGGGTCAGGCCGGCGACGGCGTCGACGATGCGGCGGTTGACGCGGGCATCGGATTGGCCGGAAACATGGACGACGATGTGAGGCATGGAAGGCTCCAGTGGGTGATGGTATGGAGCCAGTGTAGGAAGCCGATTGACATCGGAAAAGCGGGAATTTACGATTTCAACCATCGAATAAACCGTTGGATAGACCATGTCTGGATTCGACCTGGACCAGTTGCGTACGCTGGTCGCCGTGCTGGATGCGGGCAGCCTGACGGCGGCGGCGCCCAAGGTGTTCCTGTCGCAATCGTCGGTGAGCGAGCAGATGCGCAAGCTGGAGGAACGCGCGGGGCAGGCGCTGCTGATTCGCGGCAAATCGGGCGTGTCCGCCACGCCGGCCGGTGAGCGGCTGCTGGCGCATGCGCGCGCGATCCTGGCGCTGAGCGAAGAGGCCTATCGCGACTTGCGCGGCGTGGCGTTGCAGGGCGAACTGCGCCTGTGCATCACCGACTACTTTCGCCCGGGTGATGTGGCGGGCATGCTGCGGCGCTTGAACGAGCAGTATCCGCAGGTGCGCATGCACGTCACCATCATGAAAAGCGGCGCGATCGAAGCGGCCTATGAACGCGGCGAGATCGACGTGGGTATCTCGATGGTCATCCTGGAACGCGGCGCAGGCAAAGGCCGCCCGCAAGGGCCGGTGCTGCGGCGCGAGTCGCTCTTGTGGATGGCGGCGGATGGCGCCCAGGCAACGCGCGGAGCGTTGCCGCTGTTGGCGCTGCCGGAAACCTGCGCGCTGCGCCAATATGCCGAGCGCCTGCTGTCGCGGCGCAGCGTACCGTATGCGGTGGCGCACGTGGCGTCTGGCGTGGCGGGCCTGCAACTGGCGATTGCGGCGGGGCTGGGTGTGGCTTGCCTGAACGAGTCGGCGTTGGCGCCAGGCATCACCCGCGCGCAGTGGCCGGGCTTGCCGCCGCTGCCCGAGGTTGAATTCCGCCTGCTGCCGCCACGGCCGGGCGAAGACCGCTTCATCGAACTGGCGCGCGAGGCCATCGTGCGGGCGATGCGCTGATATCGGCTAGGGGTGGGGCGCCGCCATCAGCCAGTCCAGGAACTCCCGGCCGGGCCCGTCTTCGCGCACGACGGCGCCGATGGGCTGGAAGGCGCCAGGCGAATCGATCCGTATGCGCTGGAAGTGGCCATGGCGCAGGTACCAGTCGGCCAGCGTCAGCGGCACCATGGCCAGCGCCTGCTGCGCCTGCATCACGGCGATCAGCAAAGGCATGGGCGGTGCGGCGCTGGCCAGCCGGCACAGTCGGGGAACGATGCCGGCGCGCTCGAAAAAGGCGCTGAAGACGGCGTGGATCGCCAGCTCGGGGCGTGGTTCGATCCACAACTGCGAGGCGACCTGGGCGAGCGTGGGCGGGGTAGGGCCGGCCAGCAGCGGATGGCCTTCGGTGCCGACGATGACGGCCGTGTCCTGCTGCAACGGCACGAATTCCAGGCCGGCGGGCATGGCTTCCGGGCGCCGGCACAGCAGCATGTCCAGGTTGCCCGCCGCCGCCAGTGGCAGCAGTTGTTCGCGGCTGCCTTCCTGGACTTCCACGTGCAGGTCGGGGTGGGCCAGCATGTAGGCCGGCAGGCGCTCGGCCAGCAGGCCGCCGCTGGCCGCGGGAATGGCGCCCAGGCGCAGGCTGCCCGCGGCGCCGTCGCGCAGCGCCGCGACCGAATTGGTCGAGGCCCGCAGCGTGGTGAGCATGCCGCGGGCGCATTCCGCCATCAATTGTCCGCTGCGGGTAGTGCGCATGCCGCGTGCGTGGCGTTCGAACAGGCGGACGCCCAGCAGGGCTTCGATATCGGCCAGGGCATGGGTGGCGGCGGGTTGGCTCATGCCGATCTGGGCCGCGGCCTGCTGCACGCTGCCCAGGTCGGCCACGCCCGCCAGCAGTTGCAGGTGGCGCAGGCGGCCCTTGGCCAGGAGGCGGGACAGCAGGGTGGCGGGAGCGACGTCCATGGCAGGGGCAGGGGTGTTTTAGCTATTCAAATTTCGAATATATCGACGCATTAATGTATTTGAAATAAGGATATGCCCTGCCCAGAATGACGCTTTTCACGTGATCACGCCCAGGAGGGGCTGTTCCATGACGTTCCGCCTATTGCATGCTGTCGTCTGTGCCGTCGCCGCCGGCGTTTCTGCCGGGGCCCTGGCAGCGGGCGCCTATCCCACCCAGCCGGTGCGCCTGATCGTGCCATTCGCCCCCGGCGGCTCGACCGATGTGCTGGCGCGAGCGGTGGCCGACGGGCTGCGCAAGGAACTGGGCCAGAGCGTGGTGGTGGAAAACCGCGCCGGCGCAGGCGGGCTGATCGGCACCGAGGCCGTGGCGCGGGCCGAGCCGGATGGCTACACCCTGGGCATGGCTACGGTCAGCACGATGGCCGTGAACCCGCTGCTGTACGGCACCAGGCGGGTGGATCCGGCGACCCAGCTGACGCCGGTGGGCGCGGTGGCGACCGTGCCGGTGGTGTGGATGGTGAACCCGGCGTTTCCGGCGACTGATTTCGCGCAATTCCTGGCCGAACTGCGGGCCCATCCGGGCAAGTATTCGTTTGGGTCGCCCGGCGTCGGTTCGTTGGGCCATTTGAATCTGGCCGCCATGAATGCCGACCTGAAGGTTGAGGTGCTGCACGTGCCTTATCGCGGCATGGGGCCGGCGCTGACGGCGGCCGTGGGCGGCGAGGTGCAAGTGCAGCAGGACCAGTACGCCTCGGCCCAGTCGCTGATCAAGGCGGGCAAGCTGCGCCCGATCGCCGTGTCGGCGCCCACGCGGCTGGCCGGCCTGCCGCAATTGCCGACGCTGGCCGAATTGGGTTATCCGCAATTGAACGCGCTGGGCCAGACCTGGTTTGGCCTGGTCGCGCCGGCCGGCACGCCGGATGCGGTGGTGCAGGCCGTCAATGGCGCGGCACAGCGTGCGCTGGCGGACCCGGCGCTGGTGCAGCGCCTGGCGGGCCTGGGCGCCGAGCCGCTGACCGGCACGCCGCAGGCCTTTGGCGAACGCATTGCGCAGACGCTGGCCGCCAACCGAAAAATCATTGAAACTGCCGGCATCAAGCTGGACGAGTAAACGGTTTTACGCCGCCCGCGAAAGCGGGGGTAGACCCTATAGACCCGCCACTGGAGACGCGATGGGAGCCATTGACAAACTTGCGCCGTTCATCGACGCGCGCAGCGAACGCTATGCGGAACTGAGCGACCGCATCTGGAGCCTGGCCGAACTGCGCTACGACGAGCACAAATCGGCCGAACTGCACATTGCCATGTTGCAAGACGCGGGCTTTCGCGTCACCCGCGACGCGGCCGGCATTCCCACGGCCTTCGTGGCCGAGGCGGGCAGCGGCGGCCCGGTAATCGGCATTCTGGGTGAATACGACGCCCTGTCGGGGCTGAGCCAGGAAAGTGGCGCCTTCGCCTGCCAGCCGTCGCCGGAAACGCCCAACGGCAACGGCCACGGCTGCGGCCACCATCTGCTGGGCACGGCCGCGCATTTCGCCGCGGTGGCGGTCAAGGAATTCCTGCAGGACAACGGCTTGCCCGGCACCATCCGCTTCTATGGCTGTCCGGCCGAAGAGGGCGGCTCGGGCAAGACCTTCATGGCGCGCGCCGGGCTGTTCGATGACCTGGATGCGGCGCTGACCTGGCACCCGGCCTCGCACACAGGCATTTTTCACCATTCTTCCCTGGCCAATATCCAGGCCTATTTCCGCTTTCGCGGCGTGGCGGCGCATGCGGCCAACTCGCCGCACCTGGGCCGCAGCGCGCTGGACGCGGTGGAACTGATGAACGTGGGCGTGAACTACCTGCGCGAGCACATGGTGCCCGATGCGCGGGTGCATTACGCGGTGACCAACAGCGGCGGCATTTCGCCCAACGTGGTGCAGGCCCGCGCCGAGGTGCTGTACCTGGTGCGCGCGCCCATCAATTCGCAGGCGGCCGAGCTGTACGAGCGCGTCAAGAACGTGGCTCGCGGGGCGGCGCTGATGACCGGCTGCGAGCTGGAAATCGTCTTCGACAAGGCCTGCTCGAACTACATCCCCAATGGGGTGTTGAACGAGGTCATGTACGCCAATATGCAGGCGCTGCAGGGGCCGTCCTACACGGAAGGCGAACAGCAGGCCGCACGCCGGATGTGGGATGCGATTTCCCCCGACGATATCGACAATGCGGGCAAGAACCTGGGCGCGGTGCTGCGCAACCCGACGCCGCTGTTCAGCGGCGTGGCGCCCTTTGAGCCGGGCAAGACCGAGATCAGCTACGGTTCGACCGACGTCGGCGACGTTAGCTGGGTTACGCCCACGGCGCAGTGCTGGGGCGCCTGCTATGCCTACGGCACGCCATTCCATTCGTGGCAGATGGTGGCGCAGGGCAAGCTGTCGCTGGCCCACAAGGGCATGGTGCACGCCGCGAAGATCATCGCCGCGACCGCCGCGGACCTGTACCGCCAGCCCGAGGCGCTGGCGCGCGCCAAGCAAGAGCTGCTGGACATGCGCCGCGGCCAGCCTTACGTCTGCCCGATTCCGGCGGACGTGCTGCCGTCTTTCATGCGCAAGTAGGGCAGGACGGCGGCCCCGCCTGGGGCCGCCGGGGCTTTGGCCCCGTTTCCTGTCAGGCCGGCAGCGACGGCGCGTATTGCGCGTCGGAGTTGACCTTCTGGTGGAATTCGACCACCTTGCGCACGACTTTGCGGGGATCGTCTTCGATGATGAAAAGATCCAGGTCGTGCGCGCCGATCATGCCATTGGCCAGCACCTGGCCGCCCAGCCATTCGACCAGGCCCGACCAGTATTCGCTGCCCACCAGCACGATGGGCGCGGGCGGGACCTTGCCGGTCTGGATCAGCGTCAACGCTTCGAAGAGCTCGTCCAGGGTGCCGAAGCCGCCCGGCATCGCCACATAGGCGAAGCTGTGCATGAAGAAGGTGGCTTTGCGCGAAAAGAAATATTCGAACGACAGGCTTATAGTCTGGTATTCGTTGTTGTGCGCTTCGTGCGGCAGGCTGATGTTCAGCCCGATGCTGGTGCCGCCGGTTTCGAAAGCGCCCTTGTTGGCCGCTTCCATGATGCCGGGGCCGCCGCCCGCGATGACCGCGAAACCCGCCTCGGCCAGGGCGGCCGAAATCGCGACGGTGGTTTCGTAGTGCGGCGAGTTGCGGCTGACGCGCGCACTGCCAAAGACGCTGACTGCGGGCCCGATATGGGCGAGCTTGTCTGCCGCCGTCCGTATCTCTGACATAATCAGCGGAATTTGCTTGTTGGCGGGCGTTTCCGCCGTCGTTGCCGCCGTATTTGCCGCAGTTGTTGCCATATCTGCCTTTGTAACCATGAAAAAAACCCTATTGCTGGTCGACGGTTCAAGCTACCTGTACCGCGCTTTCCACGCTATGCCTGATTTGCGCAACGCGCAAGGCGAACCCACCGGGGCGCTGTACGGCGTGGTCAATATGCTGCGCAAGCTGGTAGCCGACTATAAGGCAGAGTATGCCGCATGTATTTTCGACGCGCGCGGCAAGACCTTCCGCGACGATCTGTACCCGGAATACAAGTCGCATCGTCCGCCCATGCCCGAAGACCTGGCGGCCCAGATCGAACCCATCCACCGCGCCGTGCGCGCGCTGGGCTGGCCGGTGCTGGCCATCGAAGGCGTCGAAGCCGACGACGTGATCGGCACGCTGGCCTGCCGTGCTGCCGAGCGCGACGTGCACACCATCGTGTCCACCGGCGACAAGGACCTGGCACAGCTGGTCAACAGCCACGTCACGCTGGTCAACACCATGAGCGGCGAAGTGCTGGACGAAGCGGGCGTGGTCAACAAGTTCGGCGTGCCGCCGGACCGCATCGTGGACTACCTGATGCTGGTCGGCGACACGGTCGACAACGTGCCGGGCGTGACCAAGGTGGGCCCCAAGACGGCCGCCAAATGGATCTCGGAATTCGGCTCGATCGACAAGCTGGTCGAAGGCGCCGAGGGCATCAAGGGCGTGGCGGGCAGCAACCTGCGCGAAGCCATTCCCAATTTCCCGCTGACCCGCCAGTTGCTCACCGTGAAATGCGATTGCGACCTGACCGGCCACGTGGACAGCGTCGACGACCTGACGCCGCGCGGCCGCGATGAAGCGACGTTGACCGAACTCTACGAACGCTATGGTTTCCGCACCTGGCTGCGCGACCTGACCGGCGATGCCGAGCGCGTGCCGGCGGGCGATGCCCGCGTGGCGGTCGAAGTGCCGGTTGCCCCCACGGAACTGGACTACCAGATCATTGCCGACTGGCCCGCGTTCGATGCCTGGCTGGAAAAGCTGCAATCCGCCGAGCGGGTGGCGCTGGACACCGAGACCACTTCGCTGGACGAGATGCAGGCCAGGCTGGTGGGCCTGTCGATGGCGGTGGCGCCGGGCGTGGCCTGCTACATCCCGGTGGCGCACCGCGGCCCGGACAACGCCACGCAATTGCCCAAGGCCGAAGTGCTGGAACGCCTGCGCCCCTGGCTGCAGGACGCTTCGCGCGCCAAGCTGCTGCACCATGCCAAGTACGACGCACACGTATTCGCCAACGAAGGCATCCGCCTGGCCGGCATCACCGATGACACGATGCTGCAGGCCTACGTGCTGGAATCGCATAACCGGGTCGGCCTGAACGACCTGGCGCAGCGTTACCTGGGCCGCAGCGGCGTGTCGTACGAGGACCTGTGCGGCAAGGGCGCCAAGCAGATCGGCTTTGACGAAGTGGCGGTGGACAAGGCCGGCCACTATGCGGCGGAAGACGCCGACTTCACGCTGCAACTGCACCAGGTGCTGCGCCCGCAGGTGGCCGCCGATGCCGGGCTGGAACGCATCTACCTGCTGGAAATGCAGGTGTCCGCCGTGCTGACCACCATCGAACGCAACGGCGTCAAGGTGGACGCGGCCGAGCTGGGCCGCCAGAGCCACAAGCTGGGCCAGGAAATGCTGCAGCTCGAGCAAAAGGCCTACGAACTGGCCGGGCAGCCGTTCAACCTGAATTCGCCCAAGCAACTGGGCGAGATCCTGTTCGGCCGCATGCAGTTGCCGGTGGTGCGCAAGACCGCGGGCGGCGCGCCGTCCACCGACGAGGAAGTGCTGAGCAAGCTGGCGCAGGACTACCCGCTGCCGCAGGTGCTGCTGGAATACCGCGGGCTGTCCAAGCTGAAGTCCACCTACACGGACAAGCTGCCGCGCATGATCAACCCCGATACGGGCCGCGTGCACACGCGCTATTCGCAGGCCGCGGTGATCACCGGCCGCCTGGCCTCGTCCGATCCCAACCTGCAGAACATTCCCGTGCGCACCGAAGCCGGACGCCGGGTGCGCGAGGCTTTCATCGCCGAGCAGGGCCTGCTGCTGTCGGCCGACTATTCGCAGATCGAGCTGCGCATCATGGCGCACGTGTCGGACGACGCCAATCTGCAACGCGCGTTTGCGGCCGGCGAAGACATCCACCGCGCCACCGCTTCGGAAGTGTTCGGTGTGTCATTGCAGGACGTCTCGTCCGAGCAGCGCCGCGCGGCCAAGGCCATCAACTTCGGCCTGATCTACGGCATGGGGGTGTTCGGCCTGGCGTCCAACCTGGGCATCACGCGCGATGCCGCGCAGGCCTACATCGACCGTTACTTCGCCCGCTATCCCGGCGTGGCGATGTACATGGAAAACACCCGCCGCGTGGCCCGCGAACAGGGCTACGTGGAAACCGTGTTCGGACGCCGCCTGCAATTGCCGGAAATCCGGGGCGCCTCCGGGCCGCGCCGCCAGGGCGCCGAGCGTGCGGCGATCAACGCGCCCATGCAGGGCACCGCGGCCGACCTGATCAAGATGGCCATGGTGGCGGTGCAGGACTGGCTGGAAGCCGAAAAGCTGCAGACGCGCATGATCATGCAGGTGCACGATGAACTGGTGCTGGAAGCGCCGGACGCTGAACTGGAACGGGTCAAGGAAGCGCTGCCGCGCCTGATGTGCAATGTGGCCGAGCTGCGCGTGCCGCTGGTGGCCGAAGTGGGCGTAGGCAAGAACTGGGAACAGGCGCACTGAGCGCGGGGCCGCCGAGGGCGGCCCATTTCCGCTTTTGCGGTTGCAACAATATAATGTTGCGCTTCCCCCGCCAATAAACCGTCCCCCAAATGTTGCTGCTCTGGGTCCTGCTTGCTACCGTCACCGGTGGCCTCATTGCCGTCCTTGTCGCCAGCTGGCTGGCCTACAAGGTGTTCGCCCAATACCTGCACCACATGGTGAGCCTGTCGGTGGGCGTGCTGCTGTCGGTGGCGCTGCTGCACCTGTTGCCCGAGGCGTTCGAGGGCGCGGTGGGCGACGCCCACGTGCTGTTCGGGCTGATGCTGGCATCGCTGATCGGTTTCTTCGTGCTGGAAAAGATCGCGCTGCTGCGCCACAGCCATCATCACGAAGGCGACGGGCACCATCACCATTCGGGCCACGACCGCCACGAGGCGGGCCGCGGCGGGGTGCTGATCCTGATCGGCAGTTCGTTGCACAACCTGTGCGACGGGGTGCTGGTGGCGGCGGCGTTCCTGACCGATCCGCTTCTGGGCGTGCTGACGGCGGCCTCGATCATCGTGCACGAAGTGCCGCACAAGCTGGGCGATTTCGTCGTGTTGCTGAACGCGGGCCTGGCGCGCCGCCGGGCGTTTGCGCTGATCCTCTTCACCAGCTTGTGTTCAGCCGTGGGCGGCATAATAGGCTACTTCGTGCTGCAGCAAGCGCAGGGCTGGGTGCCGTACGTACTGGTGGTTGCCGCGAGCAGCTTCCTCTACATTTCGGTGGCCGACCTGATGCCGCAGATGCACGAACGGGTATCCCTGGCCGATGCGGTGCCGCAGCTGTTGCTGGTGGGCGTGGGCGTGGCGCTGATCTACAGCGTGACGACGCTGATGCACCACGGGCACGAGCACGAGCATGATGCCGGCCACGGCGCGGCGCGCACGGAGCACGTCCACACGCACTGAGGCGCGGCGTTCGCGATACCCGGCTTTGTCCTGATCCTGGCCGGTCGTGTCGCGCATGCCTCGTTGGCGAATCGCGGGACGCCGGTCCCGCGTTGATCCCTACACAGGAGTTCGCCATGAGTTTTTCCGCCGCCGCAGGCAACGTCGCCCCCACCGTGATCCACACGGATACGCAGGGGCTGGTCCACGGGGATTTCCAGCTGCCCGTGGCTGATGGAACCCTGGACGCCTACTACGCCGCCCCTGAGGGCAAGCAGAACCTGCCCGTGGTGCTGGTGGTGCAGGAAATCTTCGGGGTGCACGAGCACATCAAGGACGTTTGCCGCCGCGTCGCCAAGGCCGGCTACCTGGCCGTGGCTGCGAATCTGTACCAGCGCCAGGGTGATGCCTCTACTTATACCGATATTCCGAAGCTGATCGCCGAGATCGTGAGCAAGGTGTCCGACGAGCAGGTGTTCGCGGATCTGGACGCGAGCGTGGCCTGGGCCGCGCAGCACGGCGGCGACCCCAAGCGCGTGGCCGTGACGGGCTTTTGCTGGGGCGGGCGCCTGACGTGGATGTACGCGGCGCACAACCCGGATGTGAAGGTGGGCGTGGCCTGGTACGGGAAGTTGAGCACGGGTCACGGGCCGTTGATCAAGCGCGTGGCGTTTGACGTGGTCAATGAACTGCATGCGCCGGTGTTGGGCTTGTATGGGGCCAAGGACGCCAGCATTCCGGTGTCGGATATCGAGATCATGAAGGGCAAGCTTGCCGGCGGCAATGAGAATGCCAAGCGGTCGGAGTTTGTGGTGTATCCGGACGCGGATCATGCGTTCATGGCGGATTATCGGGCGAATTACCAGGCTGCGGCTGCCAAGGATGGGTGGGGGCGGATGCTGGAGTGGTTCAAGCGGTACCTGTAAGGGAGTGGGTGTGTCGCTGCGCGCGACGGGGCGCGGCCTTTTTTTGTGCTGTGGGGGGGCTTCTTCGTAGGCCGCCCGGCGCGGGTGGTGCACACGTGGCGCGCGCCAACGATTGCGGTCCGGAGCCTTCGCTCCGGACTTCCCCTTCGTCATCTTCGTCCAGGCCTTCGGCCTTCCCTTCAGATTCCCTCGGGCGCATCGACGGCGCGCGCCACGTGTGCACCACCCGCGCCGGGCTACCGGTTTCGAGAATTGAAGCGCTGCTAGGCCGAGGGTTAGGGGAGAGGTTTGCGTCGCCCGCCCAGACCGGCCGCGCGGGCGGCCGGCTCTGGGCATACACATCCTGCTACGTCGTGACGATGCACGCTGCGCGCTTGCGCGGCGTCGCTGCGCTCGCCTGAAACTTCTTGGTTTGGGTGTCATCTACGCGATGAGCGAGCCTGACCTATAGTGCGCAGCGACAGCGCCACGCAAAAATAGCCGCCCGGCCGCCCGGCCGCCCGAAGGCCGGGCAGCCCCCTCGGGGGGCAGCAAGCACGCGAAGCGTGTGCGGCGTGGGGGTCCACATTCCATAGCCGCCCGGCCGCCCGGCCGCCCGAAGGCCGGGCAGCCCCCTCGGGGGGCAGCAAGCGCGAAGCGCGCCGCGTGGGGGCTCTAATTCCCCGCTTCGCGTAGGCGGCTGGGGAGGAGTTCGCCGTGGCGGGCGAGCAAGGGGTAGGCGGCGGCGCCTACCAGGTGGGAGTTGATGCCCTTCATGTCGCGCAGGATGTCCAGGTAGAGGGCGCCGACTTCGGCGGCGTCTACCTGGCCGGCCTTGATCTTTTGCAGGTGGGTGTCGGCGGCCTGGGTTTCGATGGTGCGGAAACGGGCTTTTTCGCCGGCCAGGGCGCGGGCCTGGCGCAGGTCGTCGTTGACGAAGAGGGCGGCGGCCTGGCGTTGGTTGGCGATCAGTTCGCCCAGCGTGTCGTCCAGGCTGGCGCGTTGTTCGGGCGAGAAGGTCCAGCCTTGCTTGCGCAGCTTGGCGATGTGGCTGAGCAGGCCGTGGTGGGCGATGTCGCCGGCATGGCCGATGTTGCTGGTGAAGGCCAGGATGTCGTCCATGCGTTGCAGGTCGTCGCGCGTCATGTTTTCCTGGTCCAGGGTGGCCAGGTAGGTGGTGATGGCGTTTTCGAGCTTGTCGAGCGCGGCGTCGAGCTGGCGGGCCTGGACCATGCGGTGGCGGTTGTCGCGCTTGAAGCCGGCGCGGGCGTACAGCAGCAGGGTCTGCAGCATGTCGGCCATGCGCAGGGCTTCGCGGGCGGCGTTGCCCAGGGCGACGGCGGGCACGTCGTGGGCCCATTCGTCCAGGTATTGGGGGCGGGACGGGTCGTTGGGGTCGGTGCGCTTGGGCAGCCAGCGGGTGAGCAGCGCGGCGTAGGGGGCCAACAGCGGCAGGAACACCACGGCGATGACGGCGTTGAAAAGGGTGTGGAAGTTGGCGACGGCGCGGGCCGGGTCGCTGGACAGGTCGCTCATCAGCGGTTGCAGCCAGGGCAGCAGCACCAGGCCGGCCAGGACGCCCAGCACGCGGGTCAGCAGGTTGCCCAGGGGCAGGCGGCGGGCGGCGGGATCGTCGCCGGTGACGCCCTCGATCATGGGGTTGATGGCGGTGCCCAGGTTGGCGCCCAGCACCAGGGCAAAGGCGACGTGGGGGGCGACCATGTGGTGGCTGGCCAGCGACATGACCAGCACCACCACGGCCACGCTGGAGTGGGCGGCCCAGGTGAAGGCGGCCGACAGCAGCACGGCGGCGACGGGCTGGGTGGCCAGGGCGTCCAGGATCATGCCCAGCATGGGAGCGGTCTGGAAGGGTTCGAACAGTTCGACCAGCTGGTGCAGCGACAGCAGCAAGAGGCCCAGGCCGATGAAGACGCGGCCCAGGTCGCGGGTGCGGCCCGGGGGATAGCGGCGGAACATCCAGACGCCGGCCAGGATCAGGATGGGGGCCAGCGAGGTCAGGTCGAACGACAGCAGCTGAACGATCAGCGTGGTGCCGACGTTGGCCCCCAGCATGGCGGCCAGCGCGGGGACCAGGCCGACGACGCCGCCAGCGGCGAAGCCGGTGATCATCAGGCCGGTGGCGGTGCTGCTCTGGAGGGCGGCGGTGATGCCCAGGCCGGCGGCGAAGGCCCGCAGGCGGGTGCCCAGGGCGCGGCCCAGTGCGGCGCCGAGGGCGGCGCCGAAGGCGCGCTGCACGCCTGTCTGGACCATGTGCACGCCCCAAAGCAGCAGGGCGACGTAGCCGGCGAAGTCAAGCAGGGTAATAAGTCCGGACATCCTGGAGTCGTTCCATTCTTTTTATGACAAGAAATAATTCTGTAATGATCGCATGCCGGGGCGGGCGGGGAAACCCGTCCCTGCAATACAGCATACGCCCCGCAGGGCTTTGCTGCGCGCGGCCGGGGCTTGCGCGTATCATTGCCGGATCATTCGTGGATGCATGGGAGTTCTGGTGGCCGTTTCCGTATTCGATCTGTTCAAAATAGGCATTGGCCCGTCCAGTTCCCATACGGTCGGCCCGATGCGGGCGGCCTTGCTGTTCGCGCAGGGCCTGGAACGCGACGGCCTGTTGCCGCAGGTGGCCAACGTGCGCGCCGAGCTTTACGGCTCGCTGGGCGCCACCGGCAAGGGCCACGGCACCGACAAGGGCGTGCTGCTGGGCCTGATGGGCGAAGCCCCTGACACGGTCGACCCGGCGGCCATCGCCGGCATGATCGCGTCGGTGCGCGCCAGCCGCCAGTTGCCGTTGCTGGGCCACTACCCGGTGCCGTTCGTGGAAAAGGAACACATGATGTTCTACCGCCGCGAAGCCATGGCCGAGCATCCCAACGGCATGAAATTCCATGCCTTCGACGCCAAGGGCGAATCGCTGCGCGAGGCTCGCTACCTGTCGGTGGGGGGCGGTTTCGTGGTGACGGCGGGGGCGTCCAACAGCCAGGTCATCGCGGCGCACGACCAACTGCCGTACCCGTTCCGCACGGGCCGCGAGCTGCTGACCATGTGCCGCGAAAGCGGCCTGTCCGTGGCGCAGCTGATGATGCAGAACGAACTCACCTGGCGCGATGCCGGCGAGATCGCGGGCGGCCTGGACCGCATCTGGCAGGTCATGCAGGACTGTGTCTCGCGCGGCTGTGGCATCAATTACCCCGAGGCGGACGGCGAATTGCCCGGGCCGCTGCGGGTGCGCCGCCGCGCCCCTGAGCTGTACCGCAACCTGACCCAGCGGGCTGAACGCACGCTGTCCGACCCGCTGTCGGTGATGGACTGGGTCAATCTGTACGCCATGGCGGTCAACGAGGAAAACGCGGCCGGCGGCCGGGTGGTCACGGCGCCCACCAACGGCGCGGCGGGCATCATCCCGGCGGTGCTGCACTATTACGATCGCTTTGTCCCCGGTTCCAACCGCGAAGGCGTGCGCGATTTCCTGCTGACCGCGGCGGCCGTGGGCTTGCTGTACAAGTACAACGCCTCGCTGTCGGGCGCCGAGGTCGGCTGCCAGGGCGAAGTCGGCGTGGCGTGTTCGATGGCGGCGGGCGGCCTGGCCGCCGCGCTGGGCGGCTCGGTCGAGCAGGTCGAGAACGCGGCCGAGATCGGCATGGAACACAACCTGGGCCTGACCTGCGATCCGGTCGGCGGCCTGGTGCAGATTCCCTGTATCGAGCGCAACGCCATGGCGTCCATCAAGGCGGTCAACGCAGCCCGCATGGCGCTGCGCGGTGACGGCCAGCACTATGTGTCGCTGGATTCGGTCATCAAGACCATGCGCGAAACCGGCGCCGACATGAAGACCAAGTACAAGGAAACGGCGCGCGGCGGCCTGGCGGTGAACATCGTCGAGTGCTGAGGCGCAGCGTCGCCAAAGACAAAGCCCCTTGATCGCTCAAGGGGCTTTTTTATGGCCGGCGCGTTGCCACGGCGGCGGGTCCGGCGCGGCGATGCCGCGGCCGGGATCAGATCACGCGGGCGTTCTGCAGGGCGGCGATGCGGGCCGGGATCGGCGGGTGCGAGGCGAACATGGCTGCCAGGCCGCCCTTGCCGGTGATGCCCGAGGCTTCGAACGACTTGGGCAGCTCGCCCGGTTCCAGGCCGCCCAGGCGGGCCAGGGCGCGCATCATGGGTTCGCGGGCGCCCATCAGGTGGGCCGAGCCGGCGTCGGCGCGGTATTCGCGCTGGCGCGAGAACCAGGCCACGATGATCGAGGCCAGGATGCCGAAAATGATCTCACAGACCAGCACCGTGACGTAGTAGCCCGGGCCGATGCCGCGTTCGTTCTTGAACACGACACGGTCGATGAAGTAGCCGACGACGCGGGCCAGGAACACGACGAAGGTGTTCACCACGCCCTGGATCAGGGTCAGGGTGACCATGTCGCCGTTGGCGATGTGGGCCACTTCGTGGGCCAGCACGGCGGCGACTTCTTCTTCGCTCATGCTTTCGAGCAGGCCGGTGGACACGGCGACCAACGAGTCGTTCTTGAAGGCGCCGGTGGCGAACGCGTTGGGCGCGCCGTCGTAGATGGCGACTTCGGGGCGGCCGATGCCGGCACGGTCGGCCAGTTGGTGAACGGTATCGAGCAGCCAGGCTTCGCGCTGGCTGCGCGGCGCATTCGGATCCAGCACCTGGGCGCCGGTGCTCCATTTGGCCATGGGCTTGCTGATCAGGAGCGAGATGATCGCGCCGGTGAAGCCGACCACCACCGAGAAGATCAGGAGGGCGTTGAGATTCAGGCCGTTGGCCGTGATGTAGCGGTCTACGCCCAGGATGCGTAGCGTGGCCGACAGTACGAGCATGACGGCCAGGTTGGTGATGACGAACAGGACAATGCGTTTCATGTTTTTTTGTTCCTCTGCGAGCGGGAAATACCCCGGCTTTGACTGTGCGGCGCCGCGCCAGTTCCCCGACTGGCGGCGCTGCGTCCGGTGACGGAGAGTATAGTATCGCTTTCCCTTATTCCTCCTCACTTTCACCTGAGCGCAATCCCCCCATGCAGGCACTTTGGATGTTGCTGGCGTCCGCCATGTTCGCCGTCATGGGCTCGTTCGTGAAACTGGGCACCGAGCACGGCGCGTCGCTGCCGCAGGTGGTGTTGTTCCGCGGCTTGCCTTCGGTCATTTTGCTGCTGCTCTGGGCCCGCGCCGGCCGCCAATCCATCATTCCCACCAGCTGGAAGCTGCACATCTGGCGCAACCTGTCCGGCGTCACCTCGATGTGGCTGGGCTTTTTCGCCATTGCCCACCTGCCGCTGGCCACCGCCACCAGCCTGAACTACACGGCGCCGCTGTTCATCGCCTGTTGGATGCTGGGGTGGGGCGGGGCGCAGCGCGATCCGGTGCGCATCGCCGCCGTGGCGCTGGGGTTCCTGGGCGTGATCGCCGTGCTGCGTCCCAGCATCAACGAAGACCAGTGGCTGGCCGCCCTGCTGGGCCTGGGCGCCGGCGCCATGTCCGCCATCGCCATGATGCAAATCCGCCAACTGGGCCGCATCGGCGAACCCGAATGGCGCACCGTCCTATTCTTCTCGGTGGCCGTCTGCGTCTCCAGCTTCGCCGGCCTGGGCTTCGAGGGCTGGGGCCACGCCGACTGGACGGGCTATGCGTCCCTCATGGGGGTGGGCGTGGCGGGCCTGTTCGGCCAGCTGGCCATGACCCGCGCATTCGGCATGGGGTCGGCGCTGCTGACCGCTGCCCTGCAATACAGCACGATTATCTTCGCGGCCTTGATCGGCATGGGTTTCTGGGGCGACACCCTGGATGGCCTGGCGTGGGCCGGCATGGGCCTGATCATTTCAGCGGGCCTGCTGTCGGTCTGGCGCACCATGCGCGACCCCAAGCCGGCCTGACGCCGCGAATCCGATGAAGCGAAAGGAGCCTGCCTGATGACGACGACCCTGATTTCCGCAGCCGACCTGGCCGCGCGCCTTGGCGCCGCGGACGTGCGCGTGTTCGACGTGCGCCACGACCTGACCAATCACGCCGCCGGTCGCGAGGCCTATGCCGCCGGTCACATTCCCGGCGCCCGCTACCTCGATCACGAAACCGAGCTGGCGGCGACGCGCACCGGCAAGAACGGCCGCCATCCGCTGCCTGACCGCGCCGAATTCGGCGCACTGATGGCCGCGCACGGCGTGACGCCCCAGACCCTGGTGGTGGCCTACGACGCCAGCGGCGGCATGTACGCCGCCCATCTGTGGTGGATGCTGCGCTGGCTGGGCCACGACCAGGTCGCGGTGCTGGACGGCGGCTGGCAGGCCTGGGTGGCCGCGGGCCTGCCCACCGCCACCGAACCCGCGCCCGCCGTGCAGCCGGGCGCACCCGTGGCTCCTGGTGCGCCGCGGGTGGGCAGCGTGGACGCGAAAGCCGTGCTGGACAACATTGCCCAGCCCGCCTTTACGGTGATCGATGCGCGTGCGGCCAACCGCTACCGCGGCGAGGTCGAACCCATGGACCCGGTGGCCGGCCACATTCCTGGCGCCTTGAATCGGCCGAACGGCCAGAACCTGCAAGCCGACGGCCGTTTCAAGGACGCGGCCGTGCTGCGCGAGGAATTCACGGCCTTGCTGGACGGCCGCGATCCCAAGGCCATCGTGCACCAGTGCGGCTCGGGCATCACCGCCTGCCACAACCTGCTGTCGATGGAAATCGCCGGCCTGTCCGGTTCGCGCCTGTACCCGGGATCCTGGAGCGAATGGTGCAGCGATCCGTCCCGGCCGGTGGCCAAGGGCGAATAAGCGCCTTTTGTCTTACCAGACCGCCGCCAGCTTGACCCGCCCCGAGACGCTTTCGGCGATCTCCAGGAAGTGGTCCAGCGGCGGCGTGGCCAGGCCCGGCACCTTGGCCATGTCGTCCCAGCGCCTCAGCCGAATCGCATCCGGCGCGCCCGGCATGCTGGCGAAATCCACCGCCTGGCCCGCATCGAAGCTGCCCCCCTGTAGCGCCAGGCTGCGCTTCGAATCCTGCGAAAGCGACGCTTCATACTGCGGCTCCACGTAGCAGAGGTAGCGTTTGGCCTCCACGTGCAGCCGGATCGGGTCGAGCACGGCCGAACTGAACAGCCCGCGCAGGAACGGCAGCACGAAATACTGGTGCTTGTCGTCGACGCCGCGCAGGGTGGGGGTGCCCGGGTGATCGGCGATCAGGTGGCCCAGGTCATGCAACAGGCAGGCCGTGATCAGCGGCGCGTTGGCACCGTTGCGCTCGGCCAGCGCCGCGGTCTGCAGCGCGTGCCGCAGATGGCTGACGGATTCGCCATGATAGGAACGGTGCCCGCGTTCCAGGAAAAGCTGTTCGATGTCCTGCAAGGTCAAGGCCATGTTTGTCTCCTAGTGGCCGCAAGGGGAAGAGGCGGGCAGTGATCCTTGGATCAGCCGGCTGCCGGCGCCATCTCCAGAAAGCGCGCGATAAGCTGCACCGGTTGGCGCTCGCGCAGGCAGTACAGGTATTCATGCATCACGATGTCCGCGCCCTGGATGTCCAGCGCGACCAGATCGGGATGGGACGGAATTTCACGCGACGGGATCAGGCTGATGCCCAGCTCGCACAGGATCGCCTGGCGGATCGATTCGCGGCTGCCGATCTCCAGCGTGCGCTTGACGCTGACGCCAGCGGCCTGCAGGGCGTCTTCCGTCAATTGGCGGGTCATCGAGCCGGGCTCGCGCAGCAGCAGCGCGTGGTCGGCCAGGTCCGCCAGCGCCACCTGGCCGCGTCGG
Organism: Achromobacter sp. DH1f; assembly: GCF_000633435.1. Lineage (NCBI taxonomy): Bacteria > Pseudomonadati > Pseudomonadota > Betaproteobacteria > Burkholderiales > Alcaligenaceae > Achromobacter > Achromobacter sp. DH1f. The sequence goes on from NZ_AYMF01000033.1 coordinate 180,310, forward strand.
GCCAGCGGGTGGTCGCGGTGGGTGACCACGCGGATCGGGTCCGCCGCAATCAAGCGGCGATACAGATGCTTGTCATCCATCAGAAATGACGACGTGGCAATCTCGATGCGATAGTCATGCAGCGCCTGCAGCATGCTTTGCGAATTGCCGATGGTCACCGTCAGGTCGATGCCCGGGTAGCGCTGGTTGTAGCGCCGCACGGTATCCATGATGTAGAAGGGGCCGGTGGCGCCGACCCGCAGGTTGCCTTCGCGCAGGTCGCTGGCGTCGCGGAGCCGGAAATCGATCTCGGTTTCCTGCTGCACCAGCTTTTCCACCATGGGCATCAGGCTGTGGCCGGCGTCCGACAGGCGCATGCCGCGGCCCTGGCGGTGGAACAGTTCGACGCCATAGCGCGATTCCAACTGGCGCAGTTGCCCCGTCACCGTGGGTTGGCTCACGCCCAGCTGGGCGGCGGCCTTGGTGACGGTGCCGCAGCGAGCCACGGCATAGAAGGATTTCAGTTCGGCGACGAGCACGGTGTTCTGGGGCCTGGTAATGGACGCAATGCGCAAGACCGCCAGTACACCAAAATAATTTGATGTTTTTATTACTGCATTTGCGCGAAGTGTCATAAACACTCAATACGCCGCTTCCATACTGCCTTCGTTCCCAGACCGGAGGCACCATGCCCCTACAGCCCCAACGCGATACAGACACTACTCCGACGGGCGCTTCGCCCCAGAGCGGAGCGCAGCGCGGGGGCTTTCTGTCGGTCAGCAACCTGGTCAAGCGGTTCGGCGCCCACACGGCGCTGTCCGATGTGTCCCTGGATATCCGGGCGGGCGAGCTGGTGTGCCTGCTGGGGCCGTCCGGCTGCGGCAAGACCACCTTGCTGCGCGCCATCGCCGGGCTGGAACGCCAGGACAGCGGCAAGATCCTGCTGTCCGGCCGCGATATTTCCCATGCCGAGCCGCAAGAGCGCGACTACGGCATCCTGTTCCAGTCGTACGCGCTGTTTCCCAACCTGACTGTGGCCCAGAACGTGGCCTACGGCCTGAGCGGCAAGCGCGCCCACCGCAAGCACGTGGCCGACCGGGTCGAGGAAATGCTGACGCTGGTCGGCCTGGCAGGCGCGTCCAATAAGTATCCGGGGCAGATCTCCGGCGGCCAGCAGCAGCGCGTGGCGCTGGCCCGCGCGCTGGCCCCGTCGCCGTCGCTGTTGCTGCTGGACGAGCCGATGTCGGCGCTGGACGCCCGGGTGCGCGAGCACCTGCGCATCGAATTGCGTGCCCTGCAAAAGCGCCTGTCGATCACCACGCTGATGGTGACGCATGACCAGGAAGAGGCCATGGTGATGGCCGATCGCATCGCGGTCATGAATGGCGGCGTCATCGAGCAGTTCGGCACGCCGCGCGAACTGTATCGCCAGCCGGGCTCGGCCTTCATCGCCGATTTCGTCGGCGAGGCCAACTGGCTGCCGTTCGAACGCATCGACGCCCACCGGGCCCGGGTCGGCCGCCAGGAACTGGCGGTGGACGAGGCGCTGGTGCGCAACGTCGGCAAGCTGTTCGTGCGTCCCGAGGCCGTGCGCGTGAGCGTGGCGCGTCCCGAAGAACCCAACACCATGCTGGCCGACGTGCTGGACGGCGTGTTCCTGGGCCGCGGCTACCGCCTGGCGCTGCGCCTGGAAGGGGTGCCCGGCGCCACGGTGCATTCGATCGTATCCCCCGAAACCGGAGACGCCTTGCTGGGCCCTCACGCTGCCAGCCGTTGCTGGGTGGAGCTGCCGCGCCATGCGATTCGCGCCTACGCTTGATTCCGCCGTGCCCGCCAGCGCCCCCGCCGTGCCCGCGCCCGCCGCCGCCCCCGCTGTACCTGCCGCTTTGGCCGCCGCCTCGCCGCTGGGCCGCCGGCCCCTGCCGGGCTGGATCGGCCGCTTGGGCCTGACGCTGGGGCAAGCCGCCCTGGCGCTGTTCCTGCTGCTGTTCCTGGCGTTGCCGTTGGCGGCCATCCTGGTCAAGTCCGTCACCGACGGCAACGGCGATTGGGCGGGCCTGTCGGTGGTGCTGGGCATCATCGGCGCCGATGGCTTTCTCGCCATGGTCGGGCGCAGCCTGACCGTGGGTGCGGTCACGATGATGCTGGTGGTGCCGTGCGCCTACGCCTTTGCCTATGCGCTGACCCGCAGCCGCATTCCCGGCAAGGGCCTCTTGCGCACCATCGCGTTGCTGCCGCTGCTGGCGCCGTCGCTGCTGCCCGGCATTGCGCTGGTGTACCTGCTGGGCAACCAGGGCCTGCTCAAGGGCCTGTTCGGCGGGGCCACCATCTATGGCTTCTGGGGCATCGTGGCGGGCGAGGTCTTCTACACCTTCCCGCATGCCCTGATGATTTTGCTGACGGGCCTGACGCTGGCCGACGGCCGTCTGTACGACGCGGCGCGGGCCATGGGCGCGGGCTCGCTGCGCACCTTCATGACGGTCACGCTGCCCGGCACGCGCTATGCCGTGTTCTCGGCCTGCTGCGTGGTGTTCACGCTGACCGTCACCGACTTCGGCGTGCCCAAGGTGGTGGGCGGCGACTACAACGTGCTGGCGATGGAAGCCTACAAGGCCGTGGTCGGCCAGTTGAACTTCCCCAAGGGCGCCGCCATCGGCATCCTGCTGCTGTTGCCCGCGGTGCTGACCTTCGTGCTGGACCGCCGCCTGCGTGCCCGCCAGGGCGCCCAGATGAGCGGCCGCGCCCAGCCCTACGCGGCCGGCGTCAACCGTCGGCGCGATGCGGCCTTCCTGCTGCTGGCAGGCGTCATGGCGGGTTTCCTGCTGCTGATCATTGGCGTGGCCGTGTGGGCCTCGTTCGTGAAGATGTGGCCCTACAACCTGTCGATGTCGCTGCGTTCGTATGACTTCGACAACATGGACGGCGGCGGCTGGCTGGCCTGGCGCAACAGCCTGGAACTGGCGTTCTGCACGGCCGTGCTGGGCACCGTGGTGGTGTTCCTGGGTGCCTGGATGATGGAAAAGGTGCCGGCCCGCGGCGCCGTGGCGCGCGGCCTGCGCGGCACCGTCGGCATGCTGGCGCTGATGCCGATGGCCGTGCCGGGCCTGGTGCTGGGCCTGGGCTACATCTTCTTCTTCAACAGCCCCGCCAATCCGCTGAACCTGCTGTACGGCACGATGCCGCTGCTGGTGCTGTGCACGGTGGTGCACTTCTATACCAGCGCCCACCTCACGGCCGCGACTGCGCTGAACGCGCTGGACCCGGAATTCGAAGCCGCGTCCGCCTCGTTGAAAGTGCCGCGCCTGACCACGTTCGTCCGCGTGACGCTGCCGATGTGCCTGCCCGCCGCGCTGGATGTGGCGCGCTACCTGTTCGTGTCCGCCATGACGACCGTGTCGGCCGTGGTGTTCCTGTACAGCCCGAACACGGTGCTGGCCGCCGTCGCGGTGCTGAACATGGACGACGCCGGCTTCATCGGCCCGGCCGCCGCCATGTGCACCGTGATCATGGCCAGTTCGGCGGTCGCGGCGCTGGCGTTGCACCTGGCCAGCCGTGCCCTGGTGGCGCGCAGCCAGGCCTGGCGCCGTCCCGCTGCCCTTTGATTGAATATTTCTGAAGGAAGACCCTCATGACTGTTTCGCCCTTGCCCGTCCGCCTGGAAGCGGTGATTTTCGACTGGGCCGGCACGCTGGTGGACTTCGGTTCCTTCGCGCCCACCAAAGTGTTCGTCGATGCCTTTGCGCAGTTCAGCATGGACGTGACGCTGGAGCAGGCCCGCGGCCCGATGGGCGTGGGCAAGTGGGACCACATCCGCGCCCTGTGCGACGAGCCCGTCATCGCCCAGCAGTATCAGGCCCAGTTCGGCCGCCTGCCCACCGATGACGACGTGACCGCCATCTACGAACGCTTCCTGCCGATGCAGCTGGACAAGGTGGCGCAGTATTCGGCCGCCATCCCCGGTGCGGCCGAGCTGCTGCGCGCGCTGCGCCAGCGGGGCCTGAAGATCGGTTCGTGCTCGGGCTACCCCGCCAGCGTGATGCGCCGCGTGGTGGAACGTGCCGCGGGCGAAGGCCTGGAACCCGATTGCATCGTCGCCAGCGACGACGTGCCGCGCGCCCGCCCGGCGCCCGCCATGGCGCTCAAGAATGTGGTGGAACTGGCCCTGTCCGACGTGGCCGGCTGCATCAAGGTCGACGACACCGCCCCCGGCATCGAAGAGGGCCGCCGCGCCGGCATGTGGACCGTCGGCCTGCTGCTGTCCGGCAATGCCGCCGGCCTGACGCTGGATGAATACCTGAGCCTGGATGACGCCGGCCGCCAGCAGGCGCGCGAGCGCGCCACCCAGGAACTGGCGCCGGCCGCCCCCCATTACCTGATCGACACCGTGGCCGACCTGCCCGGTGTCATCGCCGATATCGAGACCCGCCTGGCGGCGGGGCAGCGTCCCTGAGGCCGCTGCCGAACGACCGTTGGATCCTTTTTCGCACTGCACCGCGGCTGGCATCGGCCCGCCGCGGCGACCCGACTCACCCTTTTTTCCGCTCACCCACGGAGTTTCCTCATGAATCGCTTCAAGCTGCTTGCACTGGCCGCCGCCCTGATGGGCACGATGGGCGCCGCTTCCGCCGAAACCTCGCTGACCGTCTACACGGCGCTGGAAGCGGACCAGATCAAGGTCTACCAGGCCGCCTTCGAGAAGGCCAATCCCGACATCAAGATCCAGTGGGTCCGTGATTCCACCGGCATCATCACCGCCAAGCTGCTGGCCGAGAAGAACAACCCCAAGGCCGACGTGATCTGGGGCCTGGCCGGCACCTCGCTGGGCCTGATGGACAAGGAAGGCATGCTGCAGCCCTACGCCCCCAAGGGCCTGGACCAGATCGCCGCCAACATGCGCGATGCCAAGGCCGAGCCCACCTGGGTCGGCATGGACGGCTTTGCCGCCGCCATCTGCTTCAACACCGTCGAAGCCGAAAAGCAAAAGCTGCCCAAGCCCACCTCGTGGGAAGACCTGACCAAGCCGGTCTACGCCGGCAAGATCGTCATGCCGAACCCGGCCTCGTCGGGCACGGGCTTCCTGGACGTCAGCGCCTGGCTGCAGATCTTCGGTGAAGAGAAGGGCTGGGCCTACATGGACGCCCTGCACAAGAACATCGGTTCGTACACGCACTCGGGTTCGAAGCCTTGCAACATGGCTGCCGCCGGCGAGTTCCCGATCGGCGTGTCGTTCGATTACCGCGCCGCCAAGCTGAAGGCCGACGGCGCTCCGGTCGAAGCCGTGTTCCCGTCGGAAGGCCTGGGCTGGGAAGTCGAAGCCACCGCCATCGTCAAGGGCACCAAGAACCTGGATGCCGCGCGCAAGCTGGCTGACTTCTCGGCCAGCCGCGAAGCCAACGAGCTGTACAAGGCCAACTTCGCCGTGCTCGCGATTCCCTCGATCGCCACGTCCAACCCCAACCTGCCGGCCGACCTGACCAAGCGCATGATCAAGAACGACTTCGTCTGGGCCGCCACCAACCGCGAACGCATCATCGCCGAGTGGACCCGCCGCTACGACGGCAAGTCCGAGCCCAAGAAGAAGTAAGCCTTCGGGCCGCAAGCCGGGAAGCGCCTGCGGGCGCTTCCCCCGCCAGTCTTCTCGCATTGCTATTCAGATGAAAAAATTCGACGTAATCGTGGTCGGCGCGGGCATGCTCGGCATCGCGCACGCCTGGGCGGCCGCCAAGCGCGGCCTGTCCGTGGCCGTGATCGAGCGCAGCCGCCAGGCGCACGGCGCCACCATCCGCAACTTCGGCCAGGTCATCGTGACCGGCCAGGCGCCGGGCATGATGCTGTCGCACGCCCAGCAGGCGCGCGAGCTGTGGCTGGAACTGGCCGACAAGGCGCAGTTCCATGTTCGCGCCAACGGCGCGCTGGTGCTGGCGCGCAATGCCGACGAGGCCGAGGTGCTGGACGAATTCGCCCAGACCCGCCTGCGCCAGGAAGGCTATCGCGCCGAACTGCTGTCGGGCCGCGAAGTGGCCAAGCTGTACGACGGCCAGTTGGCGCATCACTGCGCCGCGCTGCACGGCCAGGACGACCTGCAGATCTATTCGCGTGAAGCGCTGCCCGCCATCACCCGCTACCTGGCCGAATCGCTGGGGGTGCAATTCATCACCGGCACGCTGGCGCGCGCCGTCGAGCAGGGGCAGGTCGCCACCACCGCGGGCGACTTCGCGGGCTCGCACGTGTTCGTCTGCCCAGGCCACGACTACCTGACGTTGCTGCCCGAGCACTTTGCGCCGCTGAACCTGGAGGTGACGCGCCTGCAGATGCTGCGCGCCGCTTTCGAGACGCGTCCCATGGCGCTGGACCGGCCGCTGCTGACGGGCCTGTCCTGCGTGCACTACGGCGCGTTTTCCGACCTGCCGTCGGCGCTTGCGCTGCGCGACGTGATCCAGGCGCGCAGTCCCATGCTGCTGGAAAACGGCATCCACCTGCTGATCAGCCCCACGCCGCATGGCGAGCTGATCATCGGCGATTCGCATCGCTATGGCCAGGACGCGTTTCCGTTCAACGACGAAGCCGTCGATGACGCCATGCTGGACCTGGCCTCGCAGGCGCTGGGCGCACGGCTGCGGGTGGTGGAGCGCTGGCAGGGCGTGTATGGCACGCACGGCCCGGCGCCGTTCTCGGTGCTGCCGGTGGACACGGCCACGACGGTGGCGGTGATGCATTCGGGCGTGGGCATGACGGTGGGGCTGGCCATCGGCGAGCGCACCGTGGCGGGCGTGCTGGGGCGCTGACGCGATTGCCGGGCGGGGCGCCAGCTGTCGGCCTAGACCTCGCCCGAGACCTCGTCCCCAAAGAAAAGGCCTTGCGATCGCAAGGCCTTTTTTCATGAGGGGGGGGCGTTACAGCCGTTCTTGCATGATGCGGCGATACCACTCGTGAAAGTGCTGCATGCCGTCTTCCATCGGCGACTGGTAGGGGCCGGTTTCGTTCACGCCGCGCAGCATCAGGGCCTTGCGGCCGGCATCCATGCGTTCGGCGATCTCGTCGTCTTCGATGGCCGTTTCCATGTAGGCCGCGCGCTGCGCCTCGACGAATTCGCGCTCGAAGGCGGCGATTTCCTCGGGGTAGTAGAACTCGACCACGTTCACGGTTTCCTGCGGGCTCTTGGGGTAGAGCGTCGACAGCACCAGCACGTGCGGATAGAGCTCGATCATGTGGGTCGGGAAATACGTGACCCAGACCGCGCCGAAATCCGGGGCGTCGCCCTCGCGGAACGACAGCAGGCGATCGTGCCATTGCTTGTACACATCGGAACCCGGCTGCGCCAGCGCGTTGTGCACACCGACCTTCTGCAGGCTGTACCAGTCGTTGAACTCCCAGGTCAGGTCGTCGCACGTGACGAAGCGGCCCAGGCCCGGATGGAACGGGCCGACGTGGTAGTCCTCGAGGTAGACCTCGATGAAGGTCTTCCAGTTGTAGTTGCACTGGTGCACTTCGACGTGGTCCAGCACGTAGTCGCCGAAGTCGAACTCGGGCCGCGAGAACAGCGGCGCCATGTCGGCGGCCGGATCGCGCGGGCCTTCGAACAGCAGGCCGTGGCAATCGCGCAGGCGGAACTTCTGCAGATTCATGCAGGGGGTCGTGTCGAACTGCGGCGCGCCCAGCAGCTCACCCTGGCTGTTGTACGTCCAGCGGTGCAGCGGGCAGACGATGTTGCCGCCGGTGGCCTTCAGGTTGCCGTGCGAATTGCAGGTGCCCGTCACGTCGCCGGCCTGGCCGCCCAGCATCAATGCCTGGCGGTGGCGGCAGACATTTGAGATGAGTTCAACGCCGTGCTGGTTGCGAACCAGCACGCGCCCTCCGCTTTCCTGGGCCAACGTACGCCAATCCCCGACGTCCGGCACCAGCTTCTGGTGGCCGACGTACTGCGAGGATTGCTTGAAAATGAGTTCTTGCTCGCGGGCAAAGAGGGCTTCGTCAAAATAAGCACTGACGGGTAGCTGGGTGCGAGCTGGCACAACATGTGCCATCCGACCGATGTCGGTCATGATTCCCTCCGCTCGGATGAATATTTCCCCCAAAAGCCGCGCCCACATCGTTGGGTTCAATGCCGGTGGGCTGGCTGCCTTTGGCTGGATGCCCCTCATTGGGGGCGTCTTTCTCGGGGGCGGCCCGGCGATAAAAAGCCGGCACGGCTTGAGCTTGGGGCCGCAAATTGTACCCCAACCCTTTTCCCCACGCCCGTGAAGATCGGTGAAGCTTAGTGAAGATCGGGGCGCGCCGATTTGACCCTGCGCAAAAGCCGATTAACCCTACGTGGCATAGGTTTTTCAGACCAGCCTGCGCGTGGCTGGATGGCGCCTGAGCAGCCAGCTGCTGGCGGCCGACAGGGCGAACACCGCCAGGGTCAGGAGCGGCACGGTCCAGGCGTCGTTGCGTCCACCGGTAAAGGCCCCGGCGCGATGCGCCAGGTCCAGGAACACCGGATGGATGAGGTACACGCCGAAGGTCAGCGGCGCCAGCGCGGCCAGCCGTGGCACCCGGGGCGACGAGACGATCCATTGAAATGCGGCCAGTGACATGAACGGCACGGTCAGGCTGAAGTAGTCGTAGAAATAGGTGTCCAGCGTGCGGCCGCTGGACATCACGTGCACGCCCAGGGCCGTGGCGGCCACGCTGGCGGCCAGCACCCAGCCGGGGCGCGGCACGCGCATTTCACCGTCGAAGATCTGGCGTCCCGCCACGAAATAGCCCAGGTAGGGCAGGAACCAGGTCAGGAAGAAGCCGGGCTGCGCGCCCAGTGCGCGGCGGTACAGCGCCTCCAGGATCGCCAGCCCCAGGATGCCCACCACCCACAACGAACGCGATTGCGGCGTGCTGCGCACGTACAACGCGCGCACCAGGGGCGCGAACAGGTACAGGCCCACGATCATGTAGAGATACCAGAGGTGGTAGTAGGGCTCGCCCTGGGCGACCTTGCGGGGCCAGAATGAAACGTCCACCCGGCCGTCATCCCACCAGTCCAGGCCGCTGCGCCACAGCAGGTAGAAGAGGGTCCAGAACACCAGCGGCGCGCAGATCCGCGCCATGCGCCGGGTGTAGAAGCGGCGTGCGTCCTGCGGTTTGGAAGGGTCCAGCAGCAGTGCGCCGCTGACCATCACGAATACCGGCACGCACCAGCGGGCCGCCGAATCGTACAGGTTGGCGGCCAGCCAGGCGCCGTGGCCGTAGGCCGATGGTTCGCTGACGATCAGGGCGGCGCTGTGCAGTAGCACCACCGCGGCGGCGGCCAGCCAACGGGCGGCATCCAGTCGGGCGTAGCGGTCATCGGTCAGTGGCATCGGGCTCCCGGGCGTTGGTGTAACGGGCGCGGGCGCGGCGCCCGCCTTCGTTTTTCACCTTAGCAGCCGGGGCGGCGCGGCTTCTGTATCCAGGCGTTAGGGCCTGTTTTTTCAGGAAACCGCGGCCCGTCTTCAGAAGACCGCGTGGACAGCCTTGTCGCTGTCCGGCTTACTGCAGCACGATGTTGGCGTGCTTGATCAGTTGCGACACGATCGGCTGTTCGGTCTTGACCTGCTTGTCCAGCTCGGCGGCGGTGCCGGAACGCGGGTCGATGCCCATGTCCAGCAAGCGCTTGCGCACCGCTTCGTCCTTCAGCGTCTCGGTCAGCGCCATCTGCAGCTTGTCCAGTACCGGCGCGGGCGTGCCCTTCGGGGCCACGAAACTGAACCAGGCCGTCATGTCGAAGGCCGGGTAGCCCTGTTCGGCCAGCGTCGCCAGGTTGGGTTCGGTGGCCAGGCGGGTGGCGCTGGTGATGCCGAACACCTTGACCTTGCCGGCCTCGGCCTGCGGCATGCCGGTGGCGACCATGTCGAAGAACAGGTCCACGTCGCCGCTGATCAGGGCCGGCAGCGCCTGGGTCGCGCCCTTGAACGGCACATGCAGGATGTCGATGCCCGCGCGTTCCTTGAACAGTTCACCTGCCAGGTGCGACGAGGTGCCGGCGCCGAACGTGGCGAAGGTCAGCTTGCCCGGGTTCTGCTTGGCATAGGCCACGATGTCCTGGGTGCTGTTGAACGGCCGCTTGGGGCTGGACAGCAGCACCAGCGGGCCGATGCCCACCATGCCGATGGGCGAGAAGCCGTCGGGATCGTAGGGCAGCTCTTTATACAGATAGCGGTTGGTCACCAGCGTGGAGTTGGTGGCCATCAGGATGGTGTAGCCGTCCGGCTGTTCGCGCGACACGAAGGCGGCGCCGATCGAGGTGCCGGCGCCGGCCTTGTTCTCGACGATCATCGGCTGGCCCAGCGTCTTGGCCATGCGTTCGGCCAGCACGCGGGTCAGCACGTCGGTGGCGCCGCCGGCCGGGAAGGGCGACACGACCTTGATGGGGCGCGACGGATAGGTGTCGGCCTGGGCGCTGCCCAGCGCGGCCACGCCGAGCAGCAGGGCGGCCAGGAATTTGTAGCGTTTGCGAATCATGTTTTCCCCTTGAAATCGCGATTAATATTCCGTATATTGGAATTTAGTTTTGTCATTCGAAATAAACTATAAAAACGAAGCGAATAGAAATGCAATCTTTTTCTGACCCCAAGCGCATTCCCCATCCCGCCGCCAAGCCCGACCAGAAGCTGGAATTGAGCGCCCCCGCCCGCCGCAAGCGGGCCGGCGCCGTGGGCGAAGGGCCGGTGTCGCCCGACTTCATCACCGCGCTGGCGCGTGGCCTGGAAGTCCTGCGCTGCTTTCGGCCGGGCGTGGCCGCGCTGGGCAACCTGGACCTGGCGCGCCTGACCGGTCTGCCCAAGCCCACCATCAGCCGCATCACCTACACCCTCACCGAGCTGGGCTACCTGCGCTACCACCCGGACACCGGCAAGTATTCGCCCGGCTACGGCGTGCTGGCCCTGGGCTTTGGCCTGCTGGCCGGACTGGAAGTGCGCGAACTGGCCAAGGCGTCCATGACCGACCTGGCGCGGGAAACCGGCGGCGCGGTCGCGCTGGGCGCGTTCGACGGCGACGCCATGACCTACGTCGAGGCCATCCACGGCTCGTCCGCCCTGTATCTGCGCCTGCCGGTGGGCTACCGCGCCAGCCTGGACAGCGCCATGGGCCGCGCCTACCTGGCCAGCCTGCCGCCCGCCGCCTGCGCCGACGTGCTGGATCGCCTGGGCGCGGCCGCGCCCGCGGCAGCCGCGATCGAACGCGCGCGCATCGAACTGGCCGACAACGGCTGCTGCTTTGCCATCGGCGAATGGCAGTCCGGCATCAACGCCGTCGCCGTACCGTTCACGTCCGTCACGGGCGAGGGCGTGTTCGTCATGAGCTGCGGCGGCCCCGCGGGCCTCCTGCCCGAAGCCGGCTTGCGCACGCAGGTGGCGCCCGCATTGCGTGCCGCCATCGCGGGGCTTGCGGGCTCGTCGGGTTGAGTCAGGCGGCGCGTCGGGGCGTGGTCCTGGTATCTCGTACAATTCACGGATTGATCCACCCCTAGCGCCCTCGGAGACCCGTTTGGCCAAACCCACACAAGCCGATCCGCAGACCGGCGACCGTCCCTTGCCCCAGGATTTCGAAACGGCGCTGGCCGAACTGGAATCGCTGGTCGCGGCCATGGAAGACGGCTCGTTGCCGCTTGAGCAATCGCTGACTGCCTACCGGCGCGGCGTGGCGCTGACGCGGGTCTGCCAGGACCGCTTGGCCCAGGCTGAACAGCAGGTCAAGGTTCTGGAAGGCGATTTGCTGCGCCCCCTGGACCCGGCGGCGCTGGATGACGAATAAGAACCGGATGAAGCAAACTCAACTCGCTTTTCCCGAGTGGTTGCAGGGGCGTGTGCGGCACATCGAAGACGTGCTCGACGATCTGCTGCCGCCCGCCGACGCCATGCCCGCCCGCCTGCATGAAGCCATGCGCTACGCCGTCCTGGGCGGTGGCAAGCGGGTGCGCGCCGCGCTGGTCTACGCCGCAGGCCAGGCCTGCCCCGTCAGCGGCAGCGTGCTGGCCGTCGAGGCCTCGCTGGACCGCGCCGCGGCCGCGGTCGAACTGATCCACGCCTATTCCCTGGTGCACGACGACCTGCCCTGCATGGACGACGACGTCCTGCGCCGCGGCCGTCCCACCACCCATGTGCAATTCGACGAAGCCACCGCCATGCTGGCCGGCGACGCCTTGCAGCCCCTGGCCTTCGACCTGCTGGCGTCCATGCCGATCGCGCCCGCGCTGATCGTGCAGGCGACCCAGTCGCTGGCGCGCGCCGCGGGCAGCCAGGGCATGGCCGGCGGCCAGGCCATTGATCTTTTCAGCGTCGGCCGCGCGCTCTCGCGCGACGAACTGCAGACCATGCACGGCCTGAAGACCGGCGCCTTGCTGGCCTGCAGCGTGGCGCTGGGCGGCATCGTGGCGGGCGCCAGCTCGGCCTCGCGCCAGGCGCTGGACGTCTATGCGCAGGCCATGGGCCTGGCCTTCCAGGTGGTGGATGACATTCTTGACGTCACGGCCGATTCCGCCAGCCTGGGCAAGACCCCGGGCAAGGACGCGGCCGAAAACAAGCCCACCTACGTGTCGCTGCTGGGCCTGGACGAGGCCCGCGTCTTCGCTGGCGAACTGCGCGAAACCGCGCTGGCCGCGCTCGAACCGCTGGGTGATGCCGGCTCGCGCCTGGCCCAGTTGGCAGATTTCATCGTCCTTCGAGACCGCTGAACCGTGATCCGTCCGGGCTGGCTGCAGGCCGGGCAAACGAACCCCATACAAGCATGACGACAGATTTATTGGACCGCATTCAATCCCCGGCAGACCTCAAGCGCCTGGATCGTCGCGAGCTCAAGCGGCTGGCAGACGAATTGCGCGGCTTCGTGCTGGAGTCGGTCTCCAAGACCGGCGGCCACCTGTCGTCGAACCTGGGCACGGTGGAACTGACGCTGGCGCTGCATCAGGTCTTTGACACGCCGCACGACCGCATCGTCTGGGACGTCGGCCACCAGTCCTATCCGCACAAGATCCTGACCGGACGCCGCGCCGGCATGGCCAAGCTGCGCCAGCAGGACGGCATCTCGGGCTTTCCCAAGCGCAGCGAATCCGAATACGACGCGTTCGGCACGGCGCACTCGTCCACGTCCATCTCGGCCGCGCTGGGCATGGCGGTGGCCTCGCGCAACGCCGGCGAACAGCGCCAGCACATCGCCGTGATCGGCGACGGCGCGATGTCGGCGGGCATGGCCTTCGAAGCCATGAACAACGCCGGCGTCACGCCCAACATCAACCTGCTGGTGATCCTGAACGACAACGATATGTCGATCTCGCCGCCGGTGGGGGCGCTGAACCGCTACCTGGCCCGCCTGATGTCCGGTCGTTTCTACGCGGCCGCCAAGAACGTCGGCCGCGCCGTGCTGCAGCACGTGCCGCCGGTGCTGGAACTGGCGCGACGCTTCGAAGAACACGCCAAGGGCATGGTCACGCCGGCCACGCTGTTCGAGGAGTTCGGCTTCAACTACGTCGGTCCCATCGATGGCCACGACCTGGACGCGCTGGTTCCCACGCTGCAGAACCTGAAGGCGCTGCAAGGCTTGCAGTTCCTGCACGTGGTCACCAAGAAAGGGCAGGGCTACAAGCTGGCCGAAGCCGATCCGGTGCTGTATCACGGCCCGGGCAAGTTCGATCCTGCCGTCGGTATCCAGCAGTCGAAGGCGCCGGGCAAGCGCACCTTCACCCAGGTGTTCGGCACCTGGCTGTGCGACATGGCCGAACAGGACTCCCGCCTGGTCGCCGTCACCCCCGCCATGCGCGAGGGCAGCGGCCTGGTCGAATTCGAAAAGCGCTTCCCCTTGCGCTACTTCGATGTCGGCATCGCCGAGCAGCATGCCGTGACCTTCGCCGCCGGCATCGCCTGCGAAGCGCAAAAGCCCGTGGTGGCCATCTATTCCACGTTCATGCAGCGCGGCTACGACCAGTTCATCCACGACGTCGCCTTGCAGAACCTGGACGTCACGTTCGCGCTGGACCGCGCCGGCATCGTCGGCGCCGACGGCGCCACCCATGCGGGCAACTACGACACCGCCTTCCTGCGCTGCGTGCCCAACATGGTGGTCGCGACCCCGTCCGACGAGGCCGAGACCCGCCTGCTGCTGTCCACCTGTTATCAGTACCCCGGCCCGGCGTCGGTGCGCTATCCGCGCGGCGCGGGTTGCGGTGCCGCCGAAGCGCCCGGCCTGGATACGGTCGAGGTCGGCCGCGGCGTGGTGCGCCGCGAAGGCCGCAAGATCGCCATCCTGGGTTTCGGCACCCTGGTGCAGCCCGCGCTGGCCGCCGCTGAAAAGCTGGATGCCACGGTGGCCGACATGCGCTTCGTCAAGCCCATCGACCGCGCCCTGATCCTGGACCTGGCCAGCCGCCACGACGCGCTGGTCACGATCGAAGACGCCTCGGTCATGGGCGGGGCCGGCAGCGCCGTGCTCGAAGTGCTCAGCGCCGAAGGCGTGCTGATTCCCGTCCTGCAACTGGGCTTCCCGGACGAATTCATCGACCACGGCGACCAGATGGCGCTCCTGGCCGGTATCGGCCTGGATGCCGCGGGCATCGAGCAATCGATCCGCACCCGTTACGCCGCGCTGTTGGGCTGACATCTGTCGGGCGGGCCCAGGCCGTATTTGGCCCGCCTGGCGAAACACTGTGTTCCGGCCCCGTCGGCCTACGAATGAAAGGGTTTTCCCTGGCGCTCGTTGGACTTTGGGCGATAATGGGCCCCTCTTAAAGATTACTGGGTCTGCGTGCTTACGCCACGCTCGTTGCCCAGACAGGTAAGCCGACATGAATTCTCCGATCGACCCCGCCATCGTGATGCCCGACGTCCAGAGCTCGGCGGACACGCGGCACATCCCGATCCAGCGCGTGGGTATCCGTGGCGTGCGCCACCCCATGCTCATCGAGAACGCCGACGGTACGCCCCAGGGCACCGTGGCCAACTGGACCCTGACGGTGGCGCTGCCGCCCGAAGAAAAAGGGACGCACATGTCCCGCTTCGTGGCCCTGCTCGAAAAGTACCGCAGCACCCCCATGACGCCGACGCTGTTCCGCGCCATGGCTGCCGACATGCTGCCGCTGCTGCACGCCGAACGTGGCGACATCACGGCCGCTTTCCCGTACTTCATCAACAAGTCCGCCCCGATCTCCGGCGTGCAAAGCCTGCTGGACTACGAAGTCCAGTGGATCGCCCGCGCCCAGGGCGACCAGGTCGAATTCGAACTGGTCGTGCAGGTGCCGGTGACCAGCCTGTGCCCGTGTTCCAAGGCCATTTCCGAGTACGGCGCGCACAACCAGCGTTCGCACGTCACGGTCTCGGCCATCCTGGAATCCGACATCAGCATGGACGGCGTCATCCGCCTGATCGAAGACGAAGGCTCGTGTGAACTCTGGGGCCTGCTCAAGCGCCCCGACGAGAAATACGTCACCGAACGCGCCTACGACAACCCCAAGTTCGTCGAAGACCTGGTGCGCGACGTGGCGGCTCGCCTGAACGCCCACCCCGGCATCGCCCGCTACCGCGTCGAGGCCGAGAACTTCGAATCGATCCACAACCACTCGGCTTACGCCGTCGTGGAAGGCTGAGCCCTGCCGTGAGTCATCCGGCGGCCACCGACTGGCCGCTCATCGCGAGACTGGCGGATTGGGAAGCGCGGCTGGCCGGACACCTGGCCGGCCGCGGCCGTTTTGGCCTGGCCCTTTATGAGTTCTTCCGCTTCGGGGTGAAGCAGGCCTGGGCCTGCCTGTTCGGCGGCCTGATGTGCGCCTTGCTGCTGGCCACGCACTGGTGGTATCCGCAGAACGCCTGGCTCGCCCGCTACGATTTCCTGACCCTGGCCGCGCTGGGCATCCAGGCTGCGCTCTTGGCCCTGCGCATGGAAACCTGGGACGAGGCCAAGGTCATCCTGATGTTCCACGTGGTGGGCACCGGCATGGAACTGTTCAAGACGGCGGCCGGTTCCTGGATCTATCCCGAGGCCAGCGTGCTGCGCCTCGGCGGCGTGCCGCTATTCACCGGTTTCATGTACGCGGCGGTCGGCAGCTACCTGGCACGCGTCTGGCGCCTGTTCGACTTTCGCTTCCGCGCCCATCCGCCGCTGGCCGCGACGGTGGCGCTGTCGGTGCTGATCTACGTGAATTTCTTCTCGCACCATTTTGTCCCTGATTTTCGGCTGGCGCTGTTCGGCCTGACCGCGGTGCTGTTCGCGCGCACCTGGGTGTATTTCCGCATCTGGCGCGACTATCGGCGCATGCCGCTGTTGCTGGGTTTTGTGCTGGTGGCGCTGTTCATCTGGTTCGCCGAGAACATCGGCACCTTCGCCAACGCCTGGCGTTATCCCAGCCAGGCCCAGGTCTGGCAGATGGTGTCCATCGCCAAGCTCGGGTCCTGGTTCCTGCTCATGATCATCAGCTACGTGATGGTCAGTCTCGTCAGTCGGCCCCAGCCCATCGGCGTTGCGGATGCGCCGCAATCGGTCGGGCAGGACGGTTCGAATAAAGCGTCCCCCATTTCTTGATCCGGCTGCGGCTTGCATCGACAGGCCCGATCGGTGATAATCGAGAGCTTTCTTGCTCGACCACCCATGCTTTTTGGGTAGCGGGCTGCCCCTTGCAAGCCAAGTCTGAAGCAAAAGACCAGTGATAGAGAAAGCACTGGAAAACGGCCTGCAAGACATCCTCAAGGAGTTTTACTCATGCGTCACTACGAAGTAGTGTTTATCGTTCACCCCGACCAAAGCGAGCAAGTGCCCGCCATGGTCGAGCGTTACCAAGCGCTGGTCACGGGCCAAGGCGGCTCGGTTCACCGCCTGGAAGACTGGGGTCGCCGTCAACTGGCCTACCCGATCCAGAAGCTCGTCAAGGCTCACTACGTCTGCCTGAACATCGAGTGCGGCCAAGCCACGCTGGATGAGCTGGAACACTCGTTCCGCTACAACGACGCCGTGCTGCGCCACCTGGTCATCAAGACCAAGAAGGCCCAGACCACTCCCTCGATCATGATGAAGTCGGTCGAGCGTGAAGAAGCCCGCAAGGCTTCGGCGGAAGCTGTCGCGGCTCAGGCCGAGTAAGCAGGGCTCACGCAGAGCCCACCCATGAAGTCCCCTTGGTGCCTGGCAGGATGAACAAGCTGGAACTCAGCGCCCGCGTTCTCGAATGCGAGCCTTTGCGCCACACGCCCGCCGGCCTGCCCGCACTGGAAATGGTGCTGGCGCACGAATCCGAGGTCATCGAAGCCGGCCATCCGCGCCGTGTGGAACTGACGATCTCGGCCGTGGCACTGGGCGATCTGGCGTTGCTGTTGAAAGGAACGGCGCTGGGGTCCGAATTGCAGGTGCAGGGGTTTCTGGCCCCCGTCCGCAAGGACTCGGTGAAGTTCAAGCTGCATCTGCAGCAGGCACGCAAGATCAGCGGCAGCGCAGGACGCGATCCGCTGGTGGCTTGACGGGAAAGGGCAACGGGCGCGAGAGCGCCTTCTGAATACGGATAGGTTATGGGGAATCGGACCCGAAAAGGGCTGAACCGGTCCCCTCAAACATAGAGGCACATATCATGGCTTTCTTCGGAAAACGCAAAGAAAAACGCAAATTCACGCAGCAGAACCCGCTCTTCAAGCGTCGTAAGTTCTGCCGCTTCACCGCAGCCGGCGTCGAAGAGATCGACTACAAGGATCTGGACACCCTGCGCGACTTCGTGCAAGAAAACGGCAAGATCATCCCGGCTCGCCTGACCGGCACCAAGGCAATCTACCAGCGCCAGCTGGACACCGCCATCAAGCGCGCGCGCTTCCTGGCCCTGTTGCCTTACACCGACAACCACAACTAATCCGGGGCACTGAAATGCAAGTTATTCTGCTCGAAAAAGTCGTCAACCTGGGCAACCTCGGCGAAGTCGTTCGCGTGCGTGATGGCTACGCCCGCAACTTCCTGATCCCCCAGAAGAAGGCCCGTCGTGCAACCGACGCCGCCCTGAAGGAATTCGAAGCCCGCCGCGCTGAACTGGAAAAGGTCCAGGCCGAGAAGCTGGCCGCTGCCCAAGCCCTGGGCGAGCGCGTCAATGGCTTCCAGCTGAAGATCGCCCAGAAGGCCGGCGTCGACGGTCGCCTGTTCGGCTCGGTCACCAACGCCGACATCGCCGAAGGTCTGAAGAAGGCCGGTTTCGAAGGCATCGAGAAGGCGCAAGTGCGTCTGCCCAATGGCCAGCTGAAGGCCGTCGGCGAATTCCCGGTCCAGGTCGCCCTGCACGCCGACGTCGTTGTCGATGTCACCGTGCTGATCGAAGGCGAACTGTCCTAATCCGGACTTCGCGGTAAAAAAAGCCGGCCCGCGTGCCGGCTTTTTTTCTTTTTGCCATGCTTTTACCGCCTTTGCCCGTGGACATTTGCGTGTAGTCTTTCGGGCTGCGCGCCTGTCGCACGCTGTTTTGTACAGAGGACCTTTTGACCCAGCCGCCCGTCCACCACAATGCGCCTGCCGGATTGCGCGCCTGGCTCGACAGCCTGAACGCCGAGACCGAGCCGTCAGTACGGGATGCGACCATCGATGGCGTGCGCTGCATCATCAAACGCCGCCGCCCCAGTTTCGCGCGTGGTGTCAGCTATGCGTTGCGCTATGTGCGGGCGCTGTTCCTGGGCGTGGGCTGCAAGCTGTTCCTGGGCGAATTTCCGCGTCCTGGCGTGCTGCTGCGCAATGGCCTGGAGCACGAGGCGAGGCGCCTGCAGCAGCTGCTGCAGGCCGGTTGCCGGGTGCCTGAAGTCTGGTGGCAGGAACAAGGCCTGCTCGTCCTGGAATTCGTGGGCGAAGACCTGGCCGACCTGATCCGCAACGAAGACACCACCTCGCGCCTGTGGCTGGCCCGCGCGGCCGCGGCCGACCTGGCTGCCTTCCATGCCCGCGGACTGTGGCACGGCGGCGCCCAGATCCGCAACATCACTTTGCAGGACGGCGAACTGTGGCGCATCGATTTCGAAGAGAACATCGGCTCGACGCTGTCGCGTCCGCTGGCCCAGGCCTATGACCTGTTCCAGATGCTGGCTTCGCTGGCGTCTTTGCGTAAATTGCCCGACGACGTGGGCCGCACGCTGGGTAAACTGGCGCTCGAGGTCTACTTCGAATGCAACCCCGACCCCGAGGTCAAGGCGCGCCTGCGCCGCCTGACGCGGGTGCTGACTTTCATCGCCACGCCCCTGCGCCCCCTGCTGGGCCGCCTGCCGTCGCGCGATGTGCAGGGATTTTTCCGCGTCGCGGATATCCTGCAGCCGTTACTATTGAAACCATGAATACACCCGCCGATTCCCAGCTCGAATACCTGCGCGTTCCCCCTCATTCCATCGAGGCGGAGCAGTCGGTCCTGGGCGGCCTGCTGCTCGACAATTCGGCCTGGGACCGCATCGCCGACGTGCTGGTCGAAGAAGACTTCTACCGCCACGACCACCGGCTGATCTGGCACCACATTGCCCGCCTGATCGGGCTGGCGCGTCCGGCCGACGTCATCACGGTCAATGAATCGCTGATCAGCGCCGGCAAGGCCGAAGACGCCGGCGGCCTGGCCTACCTGAACGCGCTGGCGCACAACACGCCGTCGGCCGCCAACATCCGCCGCTACGGCGAGATCGTGCGCGAGCGCGCCATGCTGCGCAAGCTGGTGTCCATCGCCGACGAGATCTCGTCGGCCGCGCTCAACCCGCAGGGCAAGGAAGCGCGCCAACTGCTGGACGAGGCGGAATCCAAGGTGTTCCAGATCGCCCAGGAAGGCTCGCGCGGCGCCGCGGGTTTCCAGGAAATCCAGCCGCTCTTGACGCAGGTGGTCGAGCGCATCGACGAGCTCTACCACCGCGAGGGCAATTCCGATGTGACGGGCGTGCCCACCGGGTTTGCCGACCTGGACAAGATGACCTCGGGTATGCACGGCGGCGACCTGATCATCGTGGCCGGCCGTCCGTCCATGGGCAAGACCTCGTTCTCGATGAACATCGGCGAGCATGTCGCGATCGAGCAGGGCCTGCCGGTAGCGGTGTTCTCCATGGAAATGGGCGCCGTGCAGTTGGCCATGCGTATGCTGGGTTCGGTCGGCCTGCTCGACCAGCACCGCATGCGGACCGGCAAGCTCATCGCCGAAGACTGGCCGCGCGTGACCCACGCCGTGCAGCTCATGCAGGACGCGCAGGTCTACATCGATGAAACGCCCGCACTCAGCCCGATGGAAGTGCGCGCGCGCACGCGCCGCCTGGCGCGTCAGTGCGGCCAGCTTGGCCTGATCATCATCGACTACCTGCAACTCATGTCGGGTAACGGATCGGGCGAAAACCGCGCTACCGAAGTGTCGGAAATCAGCCGTTCGCTCAAGGGCCTGGCCAAAGAGCTGAACTGCCCGCTGATCGCACTGTCGCAGCTGAACCGAAGCCTGGAACAGCGCCCCAACAAGCGCCCCGTGATGAGCGACCTGCGCGAATCCGGCGCTATCGAACAGGACGCCGACGTGATCCTGTTCATCTACCGCGACGAGGTCTACAACCCCGATTCGCCGGACAAGGGCACGGCCGAGATCATCATCGGCAAGCAGCGTAACGGCCCGATCGGGACCGTGCGCCTGACCTTCCAGGGTTCCAGCACGCGCTTCCTGAACTTCTCGGGCTCGCAGCCCAAGGACATGTACTGATCGCTGCCGCTTTCCGCCAATGAAAAACCGCGCCTGGGCGCGGTTTTTCATTGGGTAGCCGGAAACTCACTCTTCCGATTCGGGCCGCTTGCCGTAGCGCGCGGCCAGCACGCCGCAGACCATCAGCTGGATCTGGTGGAACAGCATCAGGGGCAGCACGATGGCGCCCACGGCGTGGCCGGCGAACAGCACCTGCGCCATGGGAATGCCGCTGGCCAGGCTTTTCTTGGAGCCGCAAAAGAGCAGAGTGATGCGGTCGGCCACGTTGAAGCCCAGCACCTTGCCCGCCAGCGCCGACAGGCCCAGCGCCAACGCCAGGATCACGGCGCAGCAGACCACCAGACCCAGGAGGGCGGGGATCGGCGTCGAGCTCCACAGGCCCTCGTTGATGGCTTCCGAGAACGCGGTGTAGACCACCAGCAGGATCGAACCCTGGTCCACGAATTTCAGCATCGCCTTGCGCTTGTGCACCCAGGCGCCGATCCAGCGGCGGGCGAACTGGCCCAGCACGAAGGGCAGCAGCAGTTGCAGCATGATCTTGCCGACGGCATCGAACGAGATCGGCGCGCTGCCGGCATTGGCGACCACCGTGCCCACCAGCAGCGGGGTCAGGAAGATGCCCAGCAGGCTGGAGGCCGATGCGCTGCAGACGGCGGCGGGCACGTTGCCGCGCGCCATCGAGGTGAAGGCGATGGCGGACTGCACCGTGGCCGGCAGGCAGCACAGGAACAGGATGCCCAGGTATAGCTCGGGCGTGACCAGCGGTTCCAGCACGGGCTTGAGCGCCAGGCCCAGCAGCGGGAACATCAGGAAGGTGGTCGAGAAGATGGTCAGGTGCAGCTTCCAGTGGGTCAGGCCGGCGACGACGGCCTCGCGCGACAGGCGCGCGCCATGCAGGAAGAACAGCAGGCCGACCGCAACGTTGGTGATCCAGCCGAACACCACCACGCCTTGTCCGTGAGCGGGCACGATGCTGGCGATGATGACGGTGCAGATCAGGTAGAGGGTGAAGCGGTCGGGCAGGAGACGGACAAGGCGTGACATGGAGGTAGGTGGTAGAACGGAAAGCGGCGGCGCGCGGCGGGCGCCAGAATCGGGGCGTATTGTAGACCCGGGGCCCGCAGGCCGCCCGGCGGCGGGGCGCCGGTGTCCGTCAGCCGAGCGTGTGGAGCCTTGGGGCCAGGCCGCTCAGGGCGTCATGGCCAGAGCCAGGTCGAAGGCCGCCACCAGCGAGGCCTGGTCCGCGACGCCCTTGCCGGCGATGTCGAAGGCGGTGCCGTGGTCGACGCTGGTGCGCACGAACGGCAGGCCCACGGTGACGTTGACCCCGTGGTCCAGTCCCAGGTATTTCACCGGGATCAAGCCCTGGTCGTGGTACTGGGCCACCACGATGTCGAATTCGCCGCGGCGCGCCCGCATGAAGACCGTGTCGCCGGGCCAGGGGCCGCTGGCGTCGATGCCTTCGTTGCGCGCCTGGCGGATGGCCGGTTCGATGATGTCCAGGTCTTCGCGGCCGAACTTGCCGCCTTCGCCGGCATGCGGGTTCAGGCCGGCCACCGCCACGCGCGGCTGCCCAATGCCCATCTGGCGGCAGGCGCGATCGGCCAGGCGCATGGCGGTCAGTTCCGCCTGCGGCGTGATGCGCGCGATGACGTCGGCCAGCGCCACGTGGATGGTCACCAGCAGCACGCGCAGCTCGTCGTTGGCGAGCATCATGGCGAAGTCCTGCGTGGCCGAGCGTTCGGCCAGGATCTCGGTGTGCCCGGGGTAGTCGATGCCGCCTTCGTGCATGGACTTCTTGTTCAGCGGTGCGGTCACGATGGCGCGGATGCGGCCGGCCTGGGCGTCATCGATGGCAGCGCAGACGTAATCGTAGGCGGCGCGTCCGGCCGCCGCGTTGATCTGGCCATAGGGCAGGTCGGGCGGCAGGGCGGGGCCGCAGGCCACGACTTCGATCTGGCCGGCGTCGCCCGTCGCCAGGCCCGCATGGGCGATCTCGACGATGTCCAGGCGCGCGCCCAGCAATGCGGCGGCGCGCCGCAGCGCGCCCGCATCGCCGTACACCACACAGGGCGCGTTCAAGCCCTGGGCACAGGCCTTGACGACGATTTCGGGGCCGATGCCGGCGGCATCCCCCATGGTGATTCCCACGGGCGGCGGAGTCTTCACGATGGGTTCCTGGCTTATTGCTTGTCGGTCTTGGGTGGATCGATCGCGCCGCATTCGAAGTTGACCGTGGCGCGCTTGGATCCCAGGCCCGTCGCGTGGTTGGACGTGACGGCGGGCTTTTGCAGCTTACGGTCGATGGACTGGCAGTACTGGTCGGCGCGTTGCAGCGCCTGGTTCTTGATCTCGACCCAGGTCAGCAGCTGCGTGCCTGAACTGTACGTGACGCTGTAGCTGTTCTTGCCGGTGGGCGTCACGTCGCTCATGCTGGAACAGGCGGCCAGCAGGACGATCAGGGCAGAGGTGAAGGCAAGGCGTGCAAGCATGGGAGATCCGTAATTGGCGGTAGACCACATTACAACATTATGCCGCCCCCGCCGTCCCCGCGGGCAGGGTGGGCGCCGGATGGGGCCAGGCGGGGGTCAGGGCGCGCCGACCGCGCTGCGGCGGTCGACCTTGCGGCTGAGCACGATGGACGTCTGGGTCTGCTTGACGCCGTCGATCAGGCCGATGCGGTCCAGCAGCGCGTCCAGCTGTTCGTGGGTTTCGCAGCGCAGGAAGATCAGGTAGTCGTACGGTCCGCTGACCGACGAGACCTCTTCGACTTCGGGCATTTTTTCCAGCTCGCGGATCACCGCTGCCGGCGTCTTGGGCAATACGCTGATGAAGCAATAGGCGCGCACCGCGGCTTCTTCCAGCAGGCGTCCCAGGCGCACGCCATAGCCGGCCACGATGCTCTCGCGTTCCAGGCGGGCGATGCGCGCCACCACGGTGGTGCGGGCCAGCCCCAGCTTGCGCGCCAGGATGGCGGCAGGTTCGCGGGCGTTGGCCTGCAGCAGGCTGAGCAGTTGGCGGTCGATGGCGTCCAGGCGTTCGTTCATGCGCCCGACCATACAAGGGCGACGCGGCGCAAGTCAATGCGCGCGCGCGGGCCTGCCGTTCTAACGGTCCAGCGCATCGTCAACCGTCGGACTCAGGCGGGATGCCGCCTTGGTAGACGCGGCCGTCGAACTCGAAGCGCGTGATGGTCTTGAAGGCCGCATCGAAGACGCGGTCCCGGCGCACCGGGTCTTGCGCCTGCGCGGTATCGAGCGTGAAGCGGCACAGGTCGGCGCCGCTGTCGTAGCGGGCGGCGCGCACCAGTTCGCTGACGCCGAATTCGTTGGCAAAGTGCGCGAACTCGCGCAGCTGCTCCATCTCGTGGAAGGCGCCGTGGTCGCTGACCAGGCGCATGCCGAACTTGCTTTCTTCCTCGGGGCTGGGGGCGGGGGCCGCCGGGGTCGGGGCGGCGGCGGGTGCGCCGTAGTCGAAACGCGCACCCGCATCGCGCATGGCGGCCAGCACGCGCTGCCAAGCCGCCTCATCCAGCGCCAGCCGGGCGGCCATGGCGATCAGCCGCTGCCGGCCCAGGGTGCGCGGCTGCGGACCGCCGACATAACTGGACCAGGGCGTGGCATCGTCCAGTCCGGCCAGTTCGGTCATCTGCGCGTCGCTGTAGCCCAACCGTTCCTGCAGGCGCCGCAGGGACGCCGCATCCGGGGGCAGGTAGTTCTGGATCGTCTTCATGGGCACGCTCCGGTTGCGCCGCGCCGTCGGCGCCGCGCTACGCTTCATGCTAGCGCGGGCGGCGGGGCTTGCCCAGCGGCCGCGCGCACCCATGCTAGGATTTGCGCCGACATCATTGCCAGGAGGCTTACCCATGGACACCCAGGAACAAATCGCGGTCATCGTGCACACCATCTCGCACCAGGGCGGCCGCATCGACGCGCTCAATTCGGCTTTGCTAACGATGCTGCATCTGGCCAAGGGCTCGCCCGGCCTGCGCGAGGCCATCGAGGCCCAGCTCGAACAGAACTACTCCAGCCTCTTGGCCCGCTCGGAAAATCCGCAGTATGTGGCCGGCTTCGAAAGCGTGCGCGACCAGGTCATCGCCGCCCTCAAGTAGGCCTTCGGCCGGCTGCCGCCGGCAAAGTTACCCACAACTTCTGTGGACAAGCCTTGGGATAGTGCGGGCATAGACAGCCTTTTTCCTTTGATTACAAGGGCTTGCAAAAGGCGATCAAAGGCCGCGCCAAATGGCTCTGTAACCGCCATGCGTGCAAGGCCGGCACGCACCCGCCAAGCCGGGTAATATGCGGCCCCATGCGGAATCAGTATCCATTGGAATACCGGAACAAGCCCCTGGCGGCGCGGGTTTCGGAAGCGGCAAAGCTGGCGGCGTTCGACCCCGGCAAACTTTCTCCCGAGGCGCGTGAAAGCTGGGAACGCCTGGGCCATGGCTTCAAGGCGTGGCACGACTTCGACCAGCGCCATCCCATCCTGCGACGGCTGGCCTTGCTGCCGTTCATCGGCCCCCTGTACCGCAAGGCGCGGCGCCGCCACGTCATGCTCGCCAGCGGCAAGCTGGTGTTCTGACACGGCAGGTCAGGGGCGGCCGACGCCTGGCTTGACCACGCAGCGGGCCAGAACGTCTTTCAGCCCTGCTTGCGCCGCCGCCGCGCATACAGACGGTAGGCCAGCCAGACCGCAATGCCGATGGCGGCGGCCACCGCCAGCTTGGTCTCCACACCGTGCAAGCGGCCCAGCATCGACTCGATGGTCTCGCCGAACACATAACCCACCAGGCTGAAGCACACCGCCCAGATCGCGGCGGCAATGGCGTTGAGCACCAGAAAACGCAGTGGCGACACGCGCGATACCCCCAGCGCAACCGGCCCCACGGTGCGCAGGCCATACAGAAAGCGCAGCGCCAGGATGAAGCCGTGCGGATAGCGGTCGATGGCGGCCAGCGCCTTGCCAAATGCCGGCTGCGCGCGGATCCGCGCCACGTAGCGATGGTCCCGGTAGCGCCGTCCCAGGTAGAACAGCGCCTGGTCGGCCAGGAACGAGCCGGCGAACGCGCACAGCATGACGTAGGGCAGATGCAGCAGGCGTTGGTGCGACAGGAAGCCCGCCAGCACCACCACGCTTTCGCCTTCGAGCAGGGTGCCGCCAAAGACCGCCCACAGGCCGTAGTCGACGATGAACTGGTGCAGGTGCGGATTCATGCCGGGCGCTCGCCGACGATGCGCGCCAGGGTGCCCAGCGCCTGCGCGATGTCCGGCGTGTGCCGCTGTCCGCAACTGATGCGCAGGAAGTGGTTGTAGCGGGTGCTGTTGGAAAACATCGCGCCCGGCGCCACGCGGATGCCTTGCTTGAGCGCGGCGTCGAACACGTCCAGCCCCGAACGGCCTTCGGGCATTTCCACCCACAGCAGCATGCCGCCCTTGGGCACGCTCAGGCGCGTGCCGCGCGGGAAGTGTGCCGCGATGATTTCGGCGGTCTGGTCGCGCTGGGTCTTCAGTTGCCGGCGCAATCGCGCCAGGTGCCGGTCGTAGGCGCGCGAGCCCAGGTAGTCGGCCACCGCGATCTGCGCCAGCGGCTCATTGGGCCGGCTTTGCGCGAACTTCAGCATGGCGATGCGGGCCTTCCAACGGCCGCCCAGCAGCCAGCCCAGCCGCATGCCGGGCGCCAGCGTCTTGTGCAGCGACGAGCAGTAGATGACGTTGCCGGTCGGGTCCCAGGACTTGGCGGCGGCCAGGGGCGTGTCGTCGTCGGTCAGCGCGCCATAGGTGTCGTCTTCGATCAGCGGCACCTGCTGGCGCTCGCACAACGCGACCAGGCGGGCCTTTTCGGCATCGGGCATGACGCAGCCCAGCGGGTTCTGGAAGTTCGGCACGACCACCACCGCGCGGATGTTGCCGTGCGTCTGGAAGGCCAGGTCCAGCGCTTCGATCGACAGCCCGTGCTGCGGGCTGGTGGGAATCTCCAGCGCGCGCATGCCCAGGCTTTCCAGGATCTGCAACAGGCCGAAGTAGGTGGGTGACTCGACCGCGATGGTGTCGCCGGGGCGGGCCACGGCGCGCAGCGCCAGGTTCAGGGCCTCGATGCAGCCGTGCGTGACGATGACGTCGTCGGGCGTGGCATTGATGCCGTTGGCAAGCGCGCGGCGTGCCAGCACGGTGCGCAGGTCCGGATGGCCTTGCGGGGGCACCGGGCTGACCAGCACCTGGGGCGATTGCCGCAACGTGCGGATCATGGCCTGTTTCAGGTCTTCCATCGGGTAGGCGTCCGGCAGCGCCGCGGCCAGCGCGAAATTGGCACTGACCGGATGGGCCTCGCACTTGGCCACGAAATCCGACACGCGGTCATGGATGCCGACGTACTGCGCGGCGCCCAGGGACTGGCGGATGTCCGGTTCGTTCACGGGGGGAATGCTGCTGCGGCGCGGCTTGAGCACGAAGTAGCCGGAACGGGGGCGGGCCTCGATCAGGCCGTCGTCTTCGAGCAGGCGGCAGGCCTGCAGGGCGGTGGACAGGCTGACATGATGGGTACGCACCAGCGTACGCACCGACGGCATGCGCTGAGCCGGGGCCAGGACCCCCGTCTGGATGGCGCGCCGATAATGGTTGGCCAGGCGTAGATAGAGCGGTTGCGGTTCCATGCGCCGATCATGCTCCCCTAGGTTGGTGTGAGGGTAGGCACAGATTCACGCAAAGTACACCAGAACAGCGGCAAAATCGAGAGTCTGCATCGGTACAGAAAGCCGAATTGTGTGGCTGTTGCGCAAAGCAGGGGGCTCGTAGGCTACAGGGGTCAGATTGGAGATGACCATGGCCCTTTTTCCCGCCCCCGAATTGCCCGCCCAACGTCTTGAAATCCTGTCCGGCGCCAGCCGGCAGGTGCACCTGCGTGGGGGCGCGACCGTCGTCTGCGTCAGCGGCAGCCTGCTGGTCGTCGAGCCGCCGTATCGCTCGGAAGTGCCGCCTGGCCGGCATGTGCCGCCGCCGGTCCGCCTGAACGCGGGTGAAAGCTACCCCTTGCCGGAAGGCGGGCCGCTGGTGTTGACGGCGCTGTGCCGGGCGCAGGCGATCTGCCTGGATGTTCCCAGCCCCGCGCAGCGTTTCTGGGCCATTGCCCGGGGTGTTTTTCGGGCCGTCAGCAAAAATAATCGGCAAAATGGCCTGGGTGCGCTGCACAAGATTTCAAAATGATGTATGATTCACACATCAGACGCGGGGTGGAGCAGTCTGGCAGCTCGTCGGGCTCATAACCCGAAGGTCGTAGGTTCAAATCCTGCCCCCGCAACCAGTTTCAAGCAGTCCCTGGCCCCATCGGCAGCACGCTTTTACCGCCTGCCCAGGGCGCCACGAAAAAACCGCGACACAGGTCGCGGTTTTTTTTCGCCCCCGCCTTGCCTTGCATCAAGTCATCGTTCCAGTCCGGAGTTTCCCGGGGTCTGGCGGCCGCACAGCCGGCGGACGCTGCGCTACCATGGGTCACGCGCGCTAGTTCGCCGCACACGAGGAGGGTCCATGGGCACAGCAAAATACGATCATCCCGGCTACGTGGCCGATACCGGCACCGAAGGCAAGTATCACGTGGGCATCTGGTGCCCGCATGGCTATCCGGCCCACATCCATATCGGCCGACCGGCCGAACGGGGCGATCCCCAGGCACTGCTGCGCTTGCGCATCCCCGATGGCGTATTCCAGTCGCTGCCCGACGATCCCGAAACCCTCTGCCGCCGCGCGTTGGGCCAGGCGTTGGGGGCGGGCCTGTTGCGGTCGGTGTCGGTCGATGGCGAATACCAGGAGCTGCGCTTTCAGCTCGACGCCGAGCCCTGGTCGGGGCCCATGCAGGCTGCGGGCAACGCCTAGCGGGCGCAAGTTACCCACAGTGATTGTGGACAAGCCTTGGGATAGCCACTGTGCATGTCGTAATATCCCTGTCATATCAAAGGCTTGTGGCCAACGATGAATAAATGCCCCATTCGGGGCATTTTTTTGTCCCATACGCGGCGTGGGGCCTCTCGCCAGGGCCGCATGCGACAATCGCTGCCCCGACGGCCCCTGCCGCCCTGGTCCTTCCGAATCGCTTCTTCATGTACTTGCACCCGCATCCGTTGCTCGACTGCGCCAAGGCGTCGACGCCATGAACTCGTCCCTCAAGCGCGTCGCCATCATCGGCGGCGGTCCTGCGGGCTTGATGGCGGCCGAAGGCCTGGCCGCGCAGGGGGTGGCGGTCGATGTCTACGACGCCATGCCGTCGGTGGGCCGCAAGTTCCTGATGGCTGGCCGCGGCGGCCTGAACCTGACGCACAGCGAGGCCGCGGCGCCGTTCCTGGCCCGCTACGGCGATCGGGCTGCGCAGATCGAGCCTTGGCTACACCTGCTGGATGCCGGCGGCCTGCGCGAATGGGCGCGGCAACTGGGAATCGAGACCTTTGTCGGGTCGTCCGGCCGCGTGTTTCCGTCCGAAATGAAGGCCGCCCCCTTGCTGCGGGCCTGGCTGGCACGGCTGCGCGCCAGGGGTGTGCGCTTTCACATGCGTCATCGCTGGCTGGGTTGGCCTGCCATGGTCACGCCCACGGCGGCTGATCTGCGCTTCGATACCCCCGACGGCGTGCGCAGCCAGGCGGCCGATGCCGTGGTGCTGGCGCTGGGCGGCGGCAGCTGGGCCAAGCTGGGTTCCGACGGCGCCTGGTTGCCCGGGCTGGCGGCGCACGGCGTCGGGGTGGCGCCGCTGCGGCCCGCCAATTGCGGTTTCGACGTGGCCTGGTCCGAGCATTTCCGTCAGCGTCATGCGGGTCAGCCAGTGAAGTCCGTGGCCATGCGCGCGGCGAGCTCGGAGCGGGCCCGCCAGGGCGAATTCGTGGTGACGGAAAACGGAATCGAAGGCAGTCTGGTCTATGCCTTGTCGGCGCCACTGCGCGACCAGATCGACACGGCGGGCCACGCTGTCGCGTTGTTGGACCTGGCGCCGGACTGGACGGCCGAAAAGGTCATGGCCGCGGTAACGCATCCGCGCGGCGCGCGGTCCATGTCCAGCCACTTGCAGAGCCGGTTGGGGCTGACGGGGGTGAAGGCGGGTTTGCTGCGCGAATGCGCGGGGGCCGACGATTTTCGCGATGCGCAGCGTCTGGGCGGGTTGATCAAGGCGTTGCCGGTGACGCTGTTGCGGGCTCGCCCCATGGACGAAGCCATCAGCACGGCCGGTGGTGTGCGCTTCGATGCGCTGACGCCTGGCTTGATGCTGCAGGCTTTGCCAGGTGTTTTCTGCGCAGGTGAAATGCTGGACTGGGAAGCGCCGACGGGCGGCTATCTGCTCACCGCGTGCATGGCCAGCGGCCGCGTCGCGGCGCGAGGCGTGGCGGGCTTCCTGGCAGGCGCCAACGCGTAAGGCCGGGCCGCCGGGCCCGGCGGCAGTGGCAGGGCGGCCTCAGGAACCGTGAGGATAGGGCTGGGCGCTCTGGCCAGGGCGCGGCGGCGCCAGGTCATTGACGACATGGCCCACCACGAGGCCGCCGTCGGGTTGCGCGACGATGCCGATGACTCGGGTGATGGCGCTGGCGGGCATGCTGGCATCCTGGCCGGGGTCCTGCACCAGTTGCCAGATCTTGGCCTCGCCTGAAGGCATCTCGGCGTCTGCCGCTTCCGAGGCATCCAGACAGCTGCGGGCGAATACAGACCAGTCAGAAGCGCTGCAAGGCAAGCCGTGCGCGGTGGCCAGGCGTGCCAACGCCAGAGGTGCATCCGCCTGGCCGGCGGCGTGCTGGGCGGCGGCGCCCAGCGACACGTCCAGCGACAGCAAGCGGAGGAACTCTACGACATTGTCTGTATTCATTTGTTCGGTCTCCCTCGTTAGAGCTGTTCTGGCTGACCGCCGGCGGCACGCGCCGGTTGGGGGGTCAGCCGGGTCCTTGTCCTAGCATTGCGACCAGCGATTGTTTCAGGCGCGCCGAAAAAATGGGTACCGTATGCGAAACGCCATTGCGGTCGACGCCTTCCTTGAGCTGGACCGATTGGCCCAGGAAAATCTCGGGCGCCGCGGCAATGCCGTTGTAGCGCGCCAGCAGGTCATCGACCTGTTCCTGCGCGTCGGCCAGTGTGCTGCTGTCGGCCAACTGGCCCGCGGCGTGGTTCTGCAGGATACGGTGCAGATCGTCGATGAAGAGCGCCAATGCGGCTTGTCCGCGGCATTGCGGTTGTTCCCAGCCCCACGCCTGCGGCGAGCCGCCGTTGTTGTTTTCCGATAGGTGTTTCTTGGTCATTTGCGAATCCTAATCCATTGCCGGCAAATAGGCGACAAGCGCGCAGTGCCCGGCGATGTGACCAATCGGTCGCACCTTGGCCGCGGCCTGGGGGCTGGGGCGGCCACCCTGCGCAAACGGCGGTCTTTGCGGTATGCTGGCTTCGGTTTCCACGCCTCGATAGGAGATGCCCATGAAGAACAAAGTCATTCTTGTCATGATGCTTTCGATTGCCGCCCTGACGGCGGGGTGCAATACCGTTGCAGGCGCCGGCAAGGACATCCAGCGCGGCGGCGAGAAAATCGAGGGTGCCGCCAACAAGTAGTGGCGTTACGTTGTCCGCGCGCCCTCGGCGCCGCAAAGGCCACGCAGAAATGTTCCGGCATTTCGGGCGTGGCCTTTTTACTGCCGCTGGCATAATCGCGGGAATCCGAATCTGAAGGCAGGAAGAATCATGCGCAAGTCTGTATGGGTGGGCGTCACGTTGATGGCAGTGCTGGCTGGATGCGCCAGCAAGGGCGTCTACGAGTCCGATACCGTGCTCAAGGAAACCTTCAGCGTGGACACCAATTACCAGGCGGCCTTCCGCCGCGCCGGTGAATACGTGCGTACCTGCCACGTCAATGTGCAGCACCCCTACAACGTGGCCTACGCCTGGCGCCACACCATCGGCGAAAAGGGCGCACCCGACGAGGTGCAGGTCTTCAAGGTAGGCGAGCCCGCCACGGTGCTCGAGCTGGTGTCCGCCGAGTCCGACGGCCCTGCCAAGTCCAAGGTCACCGTCACGGTCCTGGGCCAAGGCCGCTGGGACGCCGCTGAAATCGCAGCCGCGCGCGCCTCGATCCAGAGCGCCACGCCCGTCTGCCGCAAAGGCTGATCCATGGACCCCCGCGCCCAGCAGATCCGCGCCGCCGGCATGCCGTTCGCGCTGCTGGCGGGCGCCTTTCGTTTCCTGGGCTGGTTGAACGGCGCCGCGGCGCTGGGCCTGGCGGCGTTTTCGCTGGGCATGGTGGGCGGTGATATCGCCGCCCCCGATCTGCAGTTACCCCTGTTCCTGCTGCTGGCCGGCCTGCTGACGGCCTGCCTGGGGGCCATGTTCGGGTATCTGGCGCAGGTCAGCCTGTTGCGCCAGGGCTACAACGGCCGGGTGACGCGCGGGCACCTGCCGGCGCAGACGCTGGCCCTGCTGTGCTATGTGGCCAGCGCCCTGGCTTTCTGCGCCGGCTGCTGGTTGGCGGCCGGGCAAGCCGCCGCGGACGCCTCGCCCCACATGACCACCTACGCTCGCCGATAAAAACAACGGGTAAACCCGTGTGCGCAAAAGTGTTGGACTTGCACTTGCGTTGGGAATAATATGCGCAGTGCGTATATAAACCCTTTATCCGGGACCTGTCATGACCATTTCCCAGCAAGCTTTCCTGCGCGACGCGATGCGACGCCTGAACCTCACGCGCGACGTGTTCGCGACCCGGATCGGCGTCAAGCGCCGTGCCCTGGATACCTGGCTGCTGCCTGAGGGCTCGCAGGAATTCCGGGCCATGCCGGAAGTGGTGCAGCGCTTCGTCAGCGAAATCGTTCAGAACGGCGTGTTGCTCGAAAAGTATACGCAAAGCGTACAAGATGGCCCGCTGCGTGACCGGATCGCGGTGGAAGGCAAGAACCAGTTGCTGTCGGTGGACCAGTTCACCCGGGAATCGGTCGAAGACCTGTTCCGCGTGGCCGACATGATGCAGCCCATCGCGCGCCGCCAGAAAGTGTCGCGCGTGCTCGAAGGCGCCGTGCTGGGCAACCTGTTCTTCGAGGCCAGCACCCGTACCCGCGTCAGCTTCGGCTCGGCATTCTGCCGCCTGGGCGGCTCGGTGTGCGACACGACGGGCTTCACGTTCTCGTCCATGGCCAAGGGCGAATCCATCTACGACACCAGCCGCGTCATGAGCGGCTACGTGGATGCCATGGTGATCCGCCATCCCGAGCAGGGCTCGGTCGCGGAATTCGCGCGCGCCACCAACATTCCGGTGGTCAACGGCGGTGACGGCCCCGGCGAGCACCCCAGCCAGGCCCTGCTGGACCTGTACACCATCCTGACCGAGTTCTCGCGCCTGGGCAAACTGCTGGACGGCGCGCACATCGCCATGGTCGGCGACCTGAAGTACGGCCGCACCGTGCACTCGCTGATCAAGCTGATGGCCCTGTACAAGAACGTCAAGTTCTCGCTGGTGTCGCCCAAGGGCCTGGAAATGCCCTCGTACATCATCGAGCAGGCCAGCCGCAACGGCAACATCATCGAGCAGAAGACCACGCTGGCCGAAGGCCTGGCTGGCGCCGACGTCATCTATGCGACGCGTGTGCAGAAAGAGCGTTTCGCCAACGAAGAAAACGAAGGCTACACGCCCGATTTCCAGATCAACCGCGCCATCATCGACGCGTATTGCAGCCCCGAAACCATCGTCATGCACCCGCTGCCGCGCGACAGCCGTCCGGGCGCCAACGACCTGAGCGTGGACCTGAACCATGATCCGCGCCTGGCGATCTTCCGCCAGACCGACAACGGCATTCCCATCCGCATGGCCATCTTCGCGGTGCTGCTGGGCGTGGAAGGCCTGGTGCAGCACTCGCTGCGCGACGTGACGTGGCAGCACCCGTCGCACGTCGGTCCTGACGATTCGGTCTTCCACGGCCTGGAATAAACCGCACAGGGCGGCGCCGCTGCGGCGGCGCGCCCGCGATTTCAAGCATAATCCGCGCTGGTTTTTCCTGTCGCGTGTCGCTCCGAGACACGCCATGGAGTCTTCGGTCGGATGGTTTTATGTCTTCGATGAGTCGCGCGGTTCCGTCGTCCCCTGATCCTGCCGGTCAGGCCTGCTATCTCAGCGCGTCCAATGCGCAGGCCTGGCAGGCGGTCTATTCGTCGGTGGATGCCTACACGCGCGGCCAGGTCGCCGCGGTCGTGTCCGACAGCGCCATCGAACTGGTCGACGCCTTCTATTCCACCTTGCTGGCCGATGCCGAAGCCGGCCCGCGCCTGTCGCACGAGATCGTCTCCAGCCGCCTGCACAAGGGCATGAAGCACTGGCTCAAAGGCCTGTTGTGCGTGCGCGACCAGGGTGACATCGCCGCGCTGATGGCGACGCAGAAGAAGGTCGGCGAAGTGCATGCGCGCGTGCACATTCCGATCCACCTGGTGATGGCCGGCGCGCGCATCCTGAAGAACGAGATCGCGCAACGCCTGCGCGTCAGCGACCTGGACGGCACGGCGGCGTCGATCGCGACCCAGTACGTCTGTAATCTCTTCGACCTGGCGATCGAGCAGATGAGCCGCGCCTTCATGCGCGACATCAACCGCGGCGCGCGCAACGACGAGGCCTACCGGCTGTTCGCGCTGGGGCAGAACATCTCGACCGAACGCGAGCGCCAGCGCGCGGCCCTGCTCGAATGGAGCCAGGCCGTGCTGATCGGCCTGCACTACCGTGCGCCGGAGCAGGTCCTGCCGCGATTGGCGGCGTCCGAATTCGGCCTGTGGCTGCAGCACAAGGGGGGCGTGCTGTTCGAAAGCGCGCCGGCGCTGGGCCAGATCACCGAGGCCGTGTCACGCCTGGACGACGTGGTGCTGCCGCGCCTGCTGCAAGGCGGGCAGGCGGGCCAGCCATCGTTGCCCGACCAGGTGCGCGAGCTTCAGGAACTGGTGGCGCGCATCAAGCACCTGCTCAATGGGCTCTTTGACATGGTGGCGGAAATCGAAAGCGGCAGCGACCCGCTGACCAATGTGCTGAACCGCCGCTTCCTGCCGTCGGTGATCGGCCGCGAGATCCTGATCGCCACACGCGAGCATTCGGCGTTTTCGGTGCTGCTGCTGGATATCGACCATTTCAAGGCCATCAACGACCAGTACGGCCATTCCGGCGGCGACCAGGTGTTGCGCCAGTTTGCCGAAGTGGTGCACCAGTCATGCCGGTCCAGCGATTTCGTGTTCCGTTACGGCGGCGAGGAATTCCTGGTGGTGCTGGTGGATACGGCGCGCGACGCCGCCCTGGCGGTGGCCGAGAAGCTGGGCGCCGAAATCCGCCGGCATGCATTCAGCATTCCCGAGGCCGGCGCGTTGCGCATCACGGCCAGCATCGGCGTAGCGACGTTTGACGGCCACCCTGACTACGCCTATCTGATCGATCGCGCCGACAAGGCGCTGTACCAGGCCAAGCAGGGCGGGCGCGACCGCAGCGTTGCGGCCTAGGGTTGGCCGGGTTCAGTGCATCGTGGCGCTGCCGCGCCACAATGCGCATCGATCCCGCTGGGCCATGAAAAAGGCCGCCCTAACAAGGGGCGGCCTGATGGAGCGTAGCCGGATCGGCCAAGCGCCTTAGATCTTCTTTTCGCCGCCCAGGGCCTCGACCAGTTCGGCCAGCATCTTGGCCAGCTCGCCCGTCATGAGCATCATGTCGGAATCGAACTTCTCGTCGTCGTTGGTGGCCATGTTGTCGTTGCCTTCCTTGAGCACGTCCAGAGGGGCAACGCGCTTGACGTCCAGGCCTTCGGTCAGCACGAACGAGATGCGGTCGGCCCAGGTCATGGCCAGGCGCGTGCACTGCTTGCCCGACTGGATGTGGCGGCGCACGTCGTCGGCGTCGATCGAGTGCTTGACGTAGCGGATGGCCGCGCCGCTTTCGCCGGACGAGCGCAGTTCGGTGTCCTGGTCGATGCTGAAGTTGGACGGCGCTTCGTCTTCGGCCAGCCAGCCGGTCATGGCCGAGGCGGGCGACTGCGCGACGTACAGGTTTTCGAGCGGGAAAGGATCCACGCATTTGGCCAGCAGGCCGATGACTTCGTCGGCCTTGGCCGAGGCGGCGGCGTCGATGACCAGCCAGTGGTTCTGCGGGTCGATCCAGACGCGGGTGTCGCGGTAGACGCTGAAGGCGCGCGGCAGGAGCTCGTCGGTGACGCGTTCCTTGATTTCCTTCATCTGCTTGCGGCCGGGCTTGTAGCCTTGCTGCTCTTCGATTTCCTGGGCGCGAGCCTTGGCGACCTGGTTCACGACCGTGCTGGGCAGCAGTTTCTTTTCGGCGCGCAGGTTGAGCAGGATCTGCCCGCCCACGACGTGGGCCAGGCCCCCGTTTTCGCGCGGGGGCACCCAGCCCAGGCTTTGCATTTCGAGGTTGTTGCCGGCTTGGTAGGCATGCCGCGCAAGCGTTTCTTCAAGCTGCTCGCCGGTCAGGGTCCACGGCGAGGAGAGGCGGTAAATCTTGAGATTCTTGAACCACATGAGCGTCGGCCAAAAGGGTAGATTCTATACGACCCTGGCCGCTTTGCCGCAGCGGTGCAATACGATGGGGCGAGGCGACACGTTCTGTCACTGACACATGCCCGGCCTTGCGGTAACGTCCGCGGCAACCGTGTGCAAGAGGAGAGAAAGCATGAAAGTCGTCGGCGCTATCCTGATCGTGCTGGGCATTGCCGCTTTGGCCTACAAGGGCTTCAGCTACAAGTCCGAGGAAACCGTGCTGCAGGTGGGTTCGGTCAAGGCTACGGCCGAAACCGAGAAGTCCGTGCCGATCCCCATGTGGGCCGGCATCGCGGCCATCGTGGCGGGCGTGCTGGTCATCGGCGTCGGCATGCGCCGCTAAAGCGCGCCTTCGCGTCATCCCGGGCGGCCGATTCATCGGCCGCTTTTTCATGTGCGCGCATCTGAGTGCACAAGCATTCGGGCGCATGAAAAAAAAGCGGCCCGGCTCAATAGAGGCCGGGCCGGTACGGGAGCACACAATACCGCGTCATAAAAGGCTCGCGGGGAACGCGGTATCGGTGTCAGAACACTAGCCCTGCAACCGCCTGACAGGGGGATCAATCGCCAGGCGATCAGGCGCAAGGCCGTAATCTGAGGCGCCAGTCTAAT
Organism: Achromobacter sp. DH1f; assembly: GCF_000633435.1. Taxonomy (NCBI): domain Bacteria; kingdom Pseudomonadati; phylum Pseudomonadota; class Betaproteobacteria; order Burkholderiales; family Alcaligenaceae; genus Achromobacter; species Achromobacter sp. DH1f. The sequence continues at coordinate 217,069 of NZ_AYMF01000033.1, forward strand.
TGTCAAGGTCTGACAGCGTCCTGAATCCAGCGGGCCTTTCGCGCTACGCGCGACAGGCCTGCGAAAAAAAAAGCTCCCAAGGGAGCTTTTGAAAGGCCGGGTAGGCGCAGCAGTCCCACCCGGCGGGGGATGGTCGTTCAGGCGTTGATGTCGTTGTCCTTGGATTCGCGCACGAACAGCGTGCCGATGACCAGGGTCATGACTGCGATGATGATCGGGTACCACAGGCCGTCGTAGATGTTGCCGGTGGCGGCGACGACGGCGAAGGCGACCGGGGGCAGGAAGCCGCCGAACCAGCCGTTGCCGATGTGGTACGGCAGGCTCATCGAGGTGTAGCGGATGCGGGTCGGGAACATTTCCACCAGCATGGCCGCGATCGGGCCGTACACCATGGTCACGTAGATCACCAGGATGGTCAGCAGCACGACGACCATGACGTTGTTGCTTTGCGCCGGGTCAGCCTTGGCGGGGTAGCCGTGGCTGCGGATCGCGGCGGTCAGGGCCTTGTCCAGTTCGGCGGCCTTGGCCTTGAAGTCGGCGGGCGCCATGGCCTTGCCGTCGAACGAGGCGAACTCGTCGTTGCCGATCTTGACCTTGGCGAGCGAACCGGCGGGGGCCGCTTCGTTCTTGTAGTTCACCGAGTTGCGGGCCATGAACGACTTGACCACGTCGCAAGAGCTGGTGAACGAGGCCGTGCCCACGGGGTTGAACTGGAACGAGCAGGTGGTCGGGTCGGCGATGACCGTGACCGGGGCGCTGGCCTGGGCCTTTTCAAGCGCCGGGTTGGCGAAGTGCGTGATGCCCTGGAAGATCGGGAAGTAGGTCGCTGCGGCGATCAGGCAGCCGGCCATGATGATGGGCTTGCGGCCGATCTTGTCCGACAGCGCGCCGAAGATCACGAAGAACGGGGTACCGATCAGGAGCGCGATGGCGATCATGATGTTGGCGGTGTTGGCGTCGACCTTCAGCGTCTGCGTCAGGAAGAACAGCGAGTAGAACTGGCCCGTGTACCAGACCACGGCCTGGCCGGCGGTCAGGCCCAGCAGCGCCAGGATCACGACCTTCAGGTTCTTCCATTCACCGAACGATTCCTTGATCGGAGCCTTCGAACCCTTGCCTTCTTCCTTCATGCGCTTGAAGGTGGGGGATTCATTCAACTGCAGGCGGATCCACACCGAGATGCCCAGCAGGATGACCGAGATCAGGAACGGAATGCGCCAGCCCCAGGCCTTGAAGTCGTCTTCGCCAAGGTAGGTGCGGATGCCCAGGATCACCAGCAGCGACAGGAACAGGCCCAGGGTCGCGGTGGTTTGAATCCAGGACGTGTAGAAGCCGCGGCGGCCATGCGGCGCATGCTCGGCGACGTAGGTCGCGGCACCACCGTATTCACCGCCCAGCGCCAGGCCTTGCAAGAGGCGCAGGATGATCAGGATGGCGGGAGCGGCCATGCCGATGCTGGCGTAGCTGGGCAGCACACCCACCAGGAAGGTGGACAGGCCCATCAGCACGATGGTGACCAGGAACGTGTATTTGCGGCCGACCAGGTCGCCCAGGCGGCCGAACACCAGTGCGCCGAAGGGGCGCACCGCGAAGCCGGCGGCAAAGGCCAGCAGCGCGAAAATGAAGCCCGCGGTGGGATTCACGCCCGAGAAAAAGTGCTGCGCGATGATCGCGGCCAGCGAACCGTAAAGATAAAAGTCGTACCACTCGAACACCGTGCCCAGCGACGAGGCAAAGATGACGCGGCGTTCATCCTTGGTCATCGGGCGCGGTTCCGCGGATGGACCGCGACCTGCCATGGTAGTTGTGCTCATGATGTCTCCTCGATTTTTTCTGGCCGGCGGTTTTCCGCCGTGCGTCACCCTCCGCCGGCGAGACCGACATCGAGCTATGCGCAAGGTTGGGGCGCGAGGCTGACGAGGTTCTGACGTGACCCTTACCTGAATCTTAAAATTGAAACTAAAAGTAACTGTGTCGTGGGGAGCTAGGGATAGTCCTTAGGTGCGGTCAGGGCACCAAAGCTAGCTGTCGAGGTCGTCGGCGGGTTCGGCGTAGAGCGGAAAGATCACTCGGATGCGGGTGCCCGGCAGATCAGAGTGCGGCGTCGGGTGGTCGCTGATGAGCACGGTCGCCTGGTGCTTCTGGGCGATCTCCCTGACGATGGCCAGCCCCAGGCCGCTGCCGTCGGACAGCGTGCCCAGCACGCGGTAGAAGCGGTCGAACACACGCTCGCGCTCTTCGGGCGCGATGCCGGGGCCGGAATCCTCGACCTCCAGCAGGCCCTGGCCATCCTGTTCCTGCACCCGCACCGTGATGTGGCCGCCGCGTGGCGTGTAGCGCAGCGCGTTGTCCACCAGGTTGTTCAACAATTCGGCCAGCAGCAGCGGGTTGCCATTGATCAGCACCGGGGTTTCCGAGCCTTCGAAGCCCAGGTCGGTGCTGAGCGACAGCGCCTGCGGCACCCAGTGCATGGCCTGCTCGTAGGCAATGGCGTTCAGGTCGGTGGCGGCCAGGCCGATGGCGCTGGGGTTCTCGGCGCGCGCCAGCAACAGCAATTGGTTCACCAGGCGCGTGGCGCGTTCGGAGCCGGTCACCAACTGGCGCAGGCTGGACTGCATTTCCTCGGGGCTGGCGTCGCGCAGCGCCAGTTCGGCCTGTGTGCGCAGGCCCGCCAGCGGGGTCTTCAACTGGTGCGCGGCGTCGGCGACGAAGCGGCGCTGCGCCTGCACGTTGGCCGACAGGCGATCCAGCAGGTCGTTCATGGCCGCGACCAGCGGCGCGATCTCGGACGGCGCGGCGCGTTCGTCGATGGGTGACAGGTCGTCGGGCCGGCGCGCCCGCAGCCGCTGCTGCAACGCGTTCAGCGGCGCGACGCCGCGCGACAGCCCGAACCACACCAGCAGCACCGCGATCGGCAGCACCACGAACTGCGGAATGATCACGCCCTTGATGATGTCGTTGGCGAGCTGGGTGCGCTTTTCGACCGTCTCGGCCACGATCAGCAGCGCGGGTTGGGTATTGGGCAGGTTCAGGTCGACCCAGGTGTAGGCCAGGCGGATGCCGAAGCCGCGCAGGGTGTCGTCTTCGTACTGCACTTCGCCGGGACGCGGCTGGCCGACCGAGGCGGGCAGCGGCAGGGCGCGGTCGCCGCCCAGGTACTCGCCACGGCTGCCCAGGGCCAGCCAGAAGACGCTGTCGGTCTCGTCGGCGCGCAGCACCTCGCGCGCCGGATCGGTCATGCGCAGCACGGCGCGGCCGTCCTGGGCGTGCACCTGGCGGGTCAGCACGTGCAGGTTGTTGGCCAGCGCCCGGTCGTAGGGCACGTTGGCGATGTTCTGCGCCACCACGTAAGTGATGGCCACGCTCATGGGCCACAAGAGGAACAGGGGCGCCAGCATCCAGTCCAGGATCTCGCCCAGCAGCGAGCGCTGCGGCGGCGCGAAGCTGGGGCCGCGGGCGCCGGCCCGCATGACATCCAGCGCTTCCTGGTTGAGCGCCTCTGGCGTGGCGGGCTCAGCTTGCGAGGTACGCCGCACCCTGGTCCCGTTCAAGGCAATAGCCCAGGCCGCGCACCGTCACGATCTTCACGCCGCTGGGTTCCAGCTTCTTGCGCAGGCGGTGCACATAGACTTCGATGGCGTTGGTGCTGACTTCTTCGCCCCATTCGCACAGATGGTCGACCAGTTGGGTCTTGCTGACCATGCGGCCGCTGCGGGTCAGCAGGATCTCGAGCAGGCTGACTTCGCGCGCGGACAGGTCCAGCGTCTGGTCATCGACCATGGCCACGCGCCCGGTCTGGTCGAACACCAGCCGGCCGTGCTTGAGCAGCGTGGCGCCGCCGCCCGCGCCGCGGCGGGTCAGGGCGCGCACCCGGGCTTCGAGTTCGGACAGCGCGAAAGGCTTGGCCATGTAGTCGTCGGCGCCCAGGTCCAGGCCTTTGACGCGTTGTTCGATGCTGTCGGCGGCGGTCAGGATGAGGACGGGCAGGGCGGAATTGCGGGCGCGCAGGCGGCGCAGCACTTCAAGCCCGGCCAGTTGCGGCAGGCCGAGGTCCAGGATGAGCAGGTCGAAGGCCTGGGCCGCCAAGGCGGAATCGGCGGCGAGACCGTCGCGTACGGCGTCGACCGCGTAGCCGTTGTGGCGCAGCGAGCGTGACAGGCCGTCGGCCAGGATGCTGTCGTCTTCGGCGATCAGGATACGCATGGGCTGCTGAAAAATAAGGAAATCCGGCATCGCGCACTGGGCGCGCGCTGGCCGCCGGGGGGGCACGGAGCCCTGGGGCGGGAGGCCCGGCGGGCAAAGGGGACATATCGCCGGGGGTATCCGCGATTCTGTCACAGGCGACCGGGCTTGCCCACTCAGGGAATACGTGGAAAACTCTGGCACACTGGTTTTTTGTACAGTACAATCCGGTGCCATAATCTGCGCTATCCGAAATCTCTCGACAACCCCGTACCGCGCCCCGATACGTTACAGACAGGACTCTACATGGACGACAAAACCACCAAGGCCGCCGCTTCGGAAAAAGCCAAGGCGCTTGCCGCCGCGCTTTCGCAGATCGAAAAGCAGTTCGGCAAGGGCTCGATCATGCGCTACGGCGACAACGAGGTCTCGCACGACATCCAGGTGGTGTCCACGGGGTCGTTGGGGCTGGATATCGCGCTGGGCGTCGGCGGTTTGCCGCGGGGCCGCGTGGTTGAAATCTACGGTCCGGAATCCTCGGGCAAGACCACGCTGACGCTGCAAGTCATTGCCGAAATGCAGAAAATCGGCGGCACTTGCGCCTTCGTCGACGCCGAACACGCGCTGGACGTGCAGTACGCCAACAAGCTGGGCGTCAATCTGACCGACCTCCTGATCTCGCAGCCGGACACGGGCGAGCAGGCGCTGGAAATCACCGACGCCCTGGTGCGTTCGGGCTCGGTCGACCTGATCGTCATCGACTCGGTCGCGGCCCTGGTGCCCAAGGCCGAAATCGAAGGCGAAATGGGCGATTCGCTGCCGGGCCTGCAGGCCCGTCTGATGAGCCAGGCGCTGCGCAAGCTGACCGCCACCATCAAGCGCACCAATTGCATGGTCATCTTCATCAACCAGATCCGCATGAAGATCGGCGTCATGTTCGGCAACCCCGAAACCACTACCGGCGGCAACGCACTCAAGTTCTACGCCTCGGTGCGTCTGGACATCCGCCGCATCGGCTCCATCAAGAAGGGCGACGAGGTCGTCGGCAACGAAACCCGCGTCAAGGTCGTCAAGAACAAGGTGGCGCCCCCGTTCAAGCAGGCCGAATTCGACATCATGTACGGCGCCGGCATCTCGCGCGAAGGCGAAATCATCGACCTGGGCGTGGCCGCCAACGTGGTGGACAAGTCCGGCGCGTGGTACAGCTACAACGGCAACCGCATCGGCCAGGGCAAGGACAACGTCCGCGAATACCTGAAAGAGCACAAGGAAATCGCGATCGAAATCGAAAACCGCGTGCGCGAAAACCAGGGCATCGTCAGCCGCGCCGCTGAATTCGTCCCCACCGCGGAAGACGACGCCGAGTAAATCGTTCGGTAATCCGTCGCCAGGCCCCGATGCCGGGTCCTGGCTTCGCCGCCGGGCTCACCTGCCCGGCGGCCAGCGGCAGGCTCCCATGCTTTCGGCCTCTATGTCTCAGGGGCCGGCATGAGAGACCTGCCGCTGGCACTTAGCAAGCAGGAAGCGCATGAGCTGGAAACCCTCCGCCGCGTCCGCTGACCGCCTACGCGCCAAGCTGGACGACGAATTCGAAACCGTGGCCAAGCCCGAAGGCTTGCGCCGCACGTCGGACGCACGGCGCGGGTCGCAGGCGGGCGGCCAGGGCAGCGAAGACGCGCCGCCCGATCAATGGCAGCGCAGTTCTGAAATGCGGGCGGCGGGCCGCAAGGGCGCGTCCGGCCGATACGGCTCGCGCGCAGGTTCTGCTCGAGAGGGAGAGGCCTCAGGCAGCGAACCGTCGGGCGGCGATCCGTCGGGCGGCGATCCGTCGGGCGGCAGACCGTCCGATCCCCCCCGCAAGGCCAAGGCCCCGCCCAAGGGGCCGTCCTTGAAAATGCGTGCCGTGGGGTATCTGTCGCGGCGCGAGCATGCCCGCGAAGAGCTGGCTCGCAAGCTGGCCCCCCATGCCGAAGATCCGGCCGAAGTCGACACCGTGCTAGACGCGCTGGAAAAAGAAGGCTGGCTGTCCACCGAACGCTTTGCGCAAAGCCTGGTGCACCGGCGCGCCTCGCGCCAGGGGGCGGCCCGCATTGTCCAGGAACTGCGCCAGCACGGCGTGGACGACAACCAGGTGGCCGAACTGCGCGAGCAACTGCGCGCCACGGAATACGACCGCGCGCTGGAAGTCTGGAAAAGAAAGTTCGACGCCAAGCCTGAAGACCGCGCGGCTTATGCCAAGCAGGCGCGCTTTCTGGCCAGCCGCGGCTTTGCGCACGATGTCATTCGCCGCATCCTGGGGGCGGGCGACGACGAATGACGTCGCCTGGCGGCGTCCCGTCGAATCACGCTACCGCTGGGCCGCCGGATCGCTGGATCGCCGGGCCGCCGGACCGCCGGCCGCTGGAACCTCGGACTGAGAGCAACGGGTTCGTGGCGCGATGGCCCCGCCTCCGCCGCTGCCCTTACTTCGCCGACTTGATGCCGCTGAGCGTCTTGAAGCAGACGTCGCGGGTCAGTGTCAGGAATTCATCGATATAAGACGCGTCCGTGTCTTCGCTGCGCACCGTGGCGTACAGCGTGCGCCAGACGCCCTGCGGCCCCAGGCGGCACTGGCGCAGCCAGCCCTGGTTCATGTATTCGGTCAATGCCCAGTTGGGCAGGGCGGCCACGCCCCGGTTGCTGGCGACCAACTGCGCAATGATCGGCGTCAGTTCGGCCTTGCGGATGGCGGCGGGTTCGACATCCGCCGGGTCCAGGAAGGCCGTGAAGACATCCAGGCGCTGCTTGTCCACCGGGTAGGTGATGAGCGTCTGGTCAGCCAGTTGGTCGGGCATGACGAACTTGCTGCCCGCCAGTGGATTGGATTCGGACACGGCCAGCACCAGCTCGTACTTGAAGAGCGGCAGGTATTGCACGGCGTCCAGCGGCTGGGGATCGGACGTGATCACCAGGTCCAGATCCCCCCGTACCAATGCCGGCAGGGGGGCGAAGGAAAACGCCGCCGACAGGTCCAGCGCGACATCCGGCCATTGCACGCGAAAGGCGTCCAGCGCCGGCATCAACCACTGAAAGCAGGAATGGCAGTCGATCGCCAGGTGCAGGCGGCCGGTGCGGCCTGCGGCCAGGCGTTGCAATTCGCGCTCGGTGGCGCGCATGCGCGGCAGCACGTCGTCGGCCAGGGCCAGCACGCGCAGCCCTGCCGTGGTCAGCCGGGCCGGGCGGGTGCGGCGGTTCAGCAGCGGCGTGCCCAGCCGGGTTTCCAGGTCGCGCAATTGGTGCGATAGCGCGGATTGGGTCAGGTGCAGGCGCTCGGCGGCTTCCTGCAGGCTGCCGCCTTCACGGATGGCAGTCAGCGTTTCTAGGTGGCGGATTTCCAGCATGGAGGCAGTGGGGAAGGCAGGGCAGGCCGGCGCGGCGGGTGGCCCGACCCCAGGGGCCGGGAATGAGCTTATATTGTATGAGATTTCCTCATCTTATGAATGTAGACATTGATTTTGATTCATTTTGATTTGGCGGCAGAATAGCCTTCACATGAACAGATTTTGTCGAACAACGGGATAGCCATGACTACGATTCATAATTTGGGGTTTCCCCGCATCGGGGCCCACCGCGAGTTGAAGCGCGCTGTCGAAGCCTACTGGGCCGGCAAGCAGACCGCCGAAGCGCTGGAGCAGACGGGCCGTGACCTGCGTGCCCAGCACTGGAAGCTGCAGGCCGCCGCTGGCTTGAAGTTCGTGCCGGTGGGCGATTTCGCCTGGTACGACCAGATCCTGGAATGGACCACCCTGCTGGGCGCCGTGCCCGCGCGCTTCGGCCAGAAAGACAATGAACCGGTGTCGCTGGACACCTTGTTCCGCATGGGCCGTGGCCGTGCGCCGTCGGGCAAGCCCGCCGCCGCCTGCGAAATGACCAAGTGGTTCGACACCAACTATCACTACATCGTGCCGGAACTCGTTCCCGGCCAGACCTTCCGCATCGCGCGCGAATCGCTGTTCGAGCAGGTGCAGGAAGCCCAGGCGCAAGGCTATGCCGTCAAGCCGGTCATTCCGGGTCCGCTGACCTGGCTGTTCCAGGGCAAGGGCGACGCGTTCGCCGCGGGCGCCGCCGATCCGGCCAAGCTGCAATTGCTGGCCAACCTGGTGCCGGTGTACGAAGACGTGCTGGCGCGTTTTGCCAAGCTGGGCGGCGTGGAATGGGTGCAGATCGACGAGCCGATCCTGGCGCTGGACCTGCCGCAAGCCTGGCGCGACGCCTTCAAGCAGGTATACGCCACGCTGTCGGCCAGCCCGGTGAAACTGCTGATTGCCACGTACTTCGACGGCCTGAAGGACAACCTTGCCACGACGCTGGGCCTGCCGGTCGCCGGCCTGCACGTCGACCTGGTCCGCGCGCCGGAACAACTCGCCGATGTGGTGGCCGGCCTGGGCGCCGACAAGGTGCTGTCCGCCGGGGTGATCAATGGCCGTAACATCTGGCGCACTGACCTGGACGCGGCGATCGCCACGCTGGCGCCGGTCAAGCAACAACTGGGCGAACGCCTGTGGCTGGCGCCGTCGTGCTCGCTGCTGCATGTGCCGGTGGACCTGGCCAACGAAACCGAACTGGACGCCGAGCTCAAGAGCTGGCTGTCGTTCGCCGCGCAGAAACTGGAAGAACTGAGCCTGTTAGGCCGCGCCCTGGACAGCGCCACGGAACCGTCGGTGCAGGAAGGCCTGGCCAGGCAGCGCGCCGCGCTGGCGGCTCGCCGTTCGTCGGCCCGCATCCACAACCCGGCCGTGGCCCAGCGCATGGCCGTCTCGGCCAGCGTGTCGCGCGACCGCGCGCCGTTTGCTGGCCGTATCGCTCGCCAACAGGAAGAGCTGGGTCTGCCCGCCTACCCGACCACCACGATCGGATCGTTCCCGCAGACCGCCGAAATCCGCGCGCTGCGTCGCGACTGGAAGTCGGGCGCGCTGACGGACTCGGCCTACGAGACCGCCATTCGCAAGGAAATCGAGGAAGTGATCCGCTTCCAGGAAAAGGTGGGCCTGGACGTCCTGGTGCACGGCGAACCCGAGCGCAACGACATGGTGGAATACTTCGGCGAGCTGCTGGCCGGTTTTGCCTTCACCAAGAACGGCTGGGTGCAGAGCTACGGCTCGCGTTGCGTCAAGCCGCCGATCATTTTCGGCGACGTGGCCCGCCCCGCGCCGATGACGGTGGGCTGGTCGTCTTACGCGCAGTCGCTGACCGACAAGCCGGTCAAGGGCATGCTGACCGGCCCGGTCACCATCCTGCAGTGGTCGTTCGTGCGTGACGACCAGCCGCGCGAACAGACCTGCCGCCAGCTGGCGCTGGCCCTGCGCGACGAAGTGGTAGACCTGGAAGCGGCCGGCATCAGCGTCATCCAGATCGACGAGCCGGCCATTCGCGAAGGCCTGCCGCTGCGCCGCGCCGACTGGCAGGCGTACCTGGACTGGGCCGTGGATTGCTTCCGCCTGTCGACCGCCGGCGTGCGCGACGAGACGCAGATCCACACCCACATGTGCTATTCGGAGTTCAACGACATCATCGAATCCATCGCAGCCATGGACGCCGATGTGATCACGATCGAAACGTCGCGCTCCAACATGGAACTGCTCAAGGCGTTCGAAGACTTCCGTTATCCGAACGACATCGGTCCGGGCGTCTACGACATCCACTCGCCCAACGTGCCCGACGTGGACTGGATGGTCGCCCTGATGGAAAAAGCCGCCGCCCGCCTGCCCAAGGAACGCCTGTGGGTCAACCCGGACTGCGGCCTGAAGACGCGCGCCTGGCCTGAAACCGAAGCCGCCCTGATCGGCATGGTGCAAGCGGCCCGCACGCTGCGCAACGCCGCATAACCACGCCGCAGAATCACGCCTCATAAGAAGCGCGCGGCCGATCGGGCTGCGGCCTGATCCGCTGGGCAGGTTCGCGCCCGGACTGCCGGGCCCCCTGGTTTGTGCACCTCACGCACAAATCAGGGGTTTTTTTTGGGCCACCGCTTGAACGAAACCGCGCCTTGTGGGTCAATAAGCAAAAATCCTACTCACCGGATTGTTGCCGTACCTATGATTCTCCAAGGCCCTTATCGGCCGGATCTGCTTGCCGCGGAAACGTTGCCCGATATTCTGGAAGCCACGATCCTGCGGCATCCCGCCGCTGTCGCCATCCAATGGCTGGATCAATCACTGACCTACGACACGCTGGGGCGTCGCGCCGACCTGGCCGCGCACCACCTGATCGAGGCGGGCGTGCGGCCCGGCGACATCGTCGGCCTGTGCCTGCCGCGCGGCGATGACCTGCTGGTCATGCAGGCGGCCATCGCCAAGGCGGGCGCCGCCTGGCTGCCGTTCGAATCCGATACGCCCGCCGACCGCATGCTGGTCTGCCTGCAGGACGCGGGTTCGCGCGGCCTGATCGCCGGTGGCGACGTGCGGCTGGACGGCATGCTCACCTGGACCACCTGGCAGTTGTCCGAGCCGGTCGACGCGCCGCTGCGCCGGCGCGAGGGGCTGCTGCCCGAACACCCGGCCTACGTCATCTACACCTCGGGGTCCACCGGCAAGCCCAAGGGCGTGCCCATCAGCCAGGCCAGCATCTGCCACTTCCTGCGCAGCGAAAACGAAGTGCTGGGCGTGCGCCTGGGCGACAAGGTGTACCAGGGCTTTTCGGTCGCCTTCGACATGTCGTTCGAGGAAATCTGGATCAGCTACCTGGTCGGCGCGACCCTCTGGGTGGCCCCCAAGATGCTGACCACCGACCCCGAGGCGCTGCCCGAGGCCCTGGTGCGCGAAGGCGTGACGGTGCTGCATGCGGTGCCGACGCTGTTGGCGCTGTTCGGTCGCGACGTGCCGGGCCTGCGCATCGTCAACCTGGGCGGCGAGATGTGCCCGGAATTCCTGGTGCAGCGCTGGGCCACGCCGGGCCGGCGGCTGTTCAATACCTACGGCCCCACCGAAACCACCGTGTCGGCCAGCCTGGCCGAACTGCTGCCCGGCCAGCCCGTCACCATCGGCACGCCGCTGCCCAACTACGGCATGCTGATCCGCGGTGAAGACGGCGCGGTGCTGCCGCAAGGGCAGACCGGCGAACTCTGTATCACCGGCCCCGGCGTAGCCGGCGGCTACCTGGGGCGCCCCGAACTGACGGCCGAGAAGTTCCTGGCCAACCCGCGCCCCACGGGCGAGCACGACACCCGCATGTACCGCAGCGGCGACCTGGCCCGCATCGACGAAAACGGCCAGATCCAGTGCCTGGGCCGCAGCGACGACCAGGTCAAGGTGCGCGGCTTTCGGGTCGAACTGGGCGAGATCGAGGCGGCCCTGTACCGCCAGGCCGGTGTGGGCGCCGCCGCCGTGGTGCTGCGCGATCTGGCCGGTATCGACCAGCTGGTGGCATTCCTGACGCCCGAGGGCGACGCCCGGCTCGACCCCCACGCGCTGCGCGCGGCGCTGGCTGCCGAGTTGCCGGCCTACATGATTCCCGCCCGCTTCGAGCTGGTGGCCGAGGTGCCGCGGCTGACCTCGGGCAAGATCGACCGCAAGGCGCTCAAGGCGCGCGAACTGGCCACGGCTTCCGAACCCAGCGGCGAAGACGACATCCCGGCATCGGCCGGCGAACACGCGCTGTTCGAGGCATTGCGACCGCTGTTTCCGGGCCAGCCGTTGCGCCTGGCCAGCGACTTCTTCCGCGACCTGGGCGGCCATTCGCTGCTGGCCGCGCGGCTGGTGTCGTCGCTGCGCAAGCATCCGCAATTCTCCGCGCTGACCATGCACGAGCTCTACCAGCATTCGGTGCTGGGGGCGCTGGCGGCCCGGCTGGACACGCTGGCGGACGAGGCGGCGGTGGTGCCGACCGATGCTGGCGCCACAGGCGAGGGCGCAGCGCCAGAGCGTGCGCCCGAATGGCGTCGCTGGGCCTGCGGCCTGGCGCAGTTGGCCGTGCTGCCGCTCTTGATCGGCGTGCGCATGCTGATCTGGCTGACGCCGTTCTTCACCTATCACTACTTCACCGGCGACGAAGGCGATTCGGTCTGGGGCGCCGTGGCGCTGTCCATTGCCAGCTACCTGGCCTGCAACCTGCTGAGCTTCGGCGTGGCGGTGGTGTGCAAGTGGGGCATCCTGGGCCGGCTCAAGCCGGGCCGCTATCCGCTGTATGGCTGGACCTTCTACCGGTGGTGGCTGGTCGACCGCGTGCTGGACATCCCGCCCGCGCATCTGCTGGCCGGGTCGCCGTTGCAGGCCTGGTACCTGCGGGCGTTGGGCGCGCGCATCGGCCGCGACACCGCCATCAGCCGCATTTCCGTGCGCGCGCCCGACCTGCTGACCGTGGGCGACGGCGCCAGCATCGGCGCGGCGGTCAACCTGGAAAACTTCGAAGTGCGCGGCGCGCACTGGGAGGTCGCCCCGATCGTCCTGGCCGACAACGCCTATATCGGCTCGTATGCGGTGGTGCAGGGCAACGTCGCGATGGAAGCGGGCGCGCGCCTGGAAGGCCTGTCGTCCTTGCCAGCCGGTTCGCGCATTCCCGCCGGCCAGATCTGGACCGGCGCGCCGGCCCGCCACGATCCGCAGGCCCGTGCCCCCGAACTGCCGCCGCGTCCGGTGCGCGAAGGCCGTTGGGCCCGGCTGGATGTGCTGGCCTATGCCGGCGGCGGCACGCTGATCGCCGCGCTGTTCTTCATGCCGGTGTTCCCCAGTTTCGTCTTGATCGACTGGATCGACGCGCGCTGGCTCGACCTGATGGGCTCGCGTGTCTGGTGGCCCAACGCGTTCCTGGCCTACCTGCTGCTGGCCTTGCCTGCCAGCGCCTTGCTGCTGTTCCTGACCGTGCTGGTCTCGGCCATGCTGCGTTGGGCGTTGCTGCCGCGCCTGACGGGTGGGCGTTGGCCCGTCTACGGCCAGATCTACCTGCGGCGCTGGCTGACCAACCAGATCCAGGAATCCAGCCTGAGCGTGCTGCACGGTCTGTATGCCTCCATCTACGCCGGCACCTGGTACCGGCTGCTGGGCGCCAAGGTCGGGCGGGGCACCGAGATTTCCACCGCGATGGGCATCGTGCCCGACATGCTGACCCTGGGCCGCGACAGCTTCATTGCCGACGGCGTGATGCTGGGCGACGAGGAAATCGACCGTGGCTGGATGACCATGCGGCCCACCGTCATCGGCAACCGCAGCTTCGTTGGCAACGGCGCCTACGTGCCGGACGGCTCGGTGCTGCCGGACGACGTGCTGATCGGCGTGCAGAGCCGCGCCCCCGCCAACGCCCGAATGGCCAGCGGCCAGACCTGGCTGGGCAATCCGCCGCTGGCCTTGCCGGCGCGCGAACAGACCGCCGGTTTCCCCGAGCACCTGACCTTCCGCCCCAGCCTGGGCCGCAAGGTGGCGCGCGGCGCGGTCGAGGGCATGCGCATGATCTTGCCGCTGGCCGTCGTGATCGCCGTGGGCTATCTGACGGTCATGAAGGTCATTCCCATCGCCGTGCGCGACGGCTTTCTGGCTGCCTTCGATGAGCTGATGCTGGCCGGCGTGCTGTACGGCGTGGGCACCTTCCTGTTCCTGGTGCTGCTCAAATGGCTGCTGATCGGCCGCTACCGGCCGCGCGCCGAGCCGATGTGGACGCCGTTCGTGTGGAAGAGCGAAGCTGTCACCAGCCTGTACGAGTCCATCGCGGTGCCCAACTTCTTCAATTTCCTGCGGGCCACGCCCTGGCTGCCGCTGGCGCTGCGCTGCATGGGCGCCAAGATCGGCAAGCGGGTGTTCATGGACACCACCGACGTCACCGAGTACGACTGCGTATTTATTGGGGACGATGCCGTGCTGCACGCCTGGTCGGGGCCGCAGACCCACCTGTTCGAAGACCGGGTCATGAAAATCGGGCCGGTTCGCATCGGCAACGGCGTCAATGTCGGTCCGCGCACCACGATCCTGTACGACACCCGGGTCGAGGAGGGTGCCCGTCTGGGGCCGCTGACGCTGGTGCTCAAGGGCGAAAGCATTCCCGCCGGCCAGGCCTGGATGGGCAGTCCGGCCACCCCGTGGACGCGGCGCTGATGCGCCTGGCGGCCGCGGGGCTGGCGCCAGGGCCGCGCGGCGCGCATCAAGACGGTTGGGGCAGGGCGGGCTGCGCTATACTTTGAAGGTTTTGTTGCCGCGCACCATTCTTTGCCCGGCCCTTTTCGCCCCGCAGGCCCCAAGCATGCCCTTGCCACCGCCGGATTGTCCTCGCCAGCCGCTGCACACGCGTTCGATACGTGTGCAGTCGTATGCGCGCGATGACGGCAACTGGGACCTGGAAGCCGAGCTCATCGACGTCAAGGCGTACGATTTTCCCAAGCGCGACGGCGAAATGTTCAAGGCGGGGCAACCCATCCACCATATGCACCTGCGCATCACCATCGACGGCGATTTCACTATCGTCGCCGCGCAGGCCGTCTATGATGCCGCTCCCTATGGCGAGCATTGCATGGCCATCGAACCCGCATACAACGATCTGATCGGCATGAACCTGCTCAAGGGGTTCCGCCGCCAGGTCAAGGAGCGGTTCGGCCATGTCGAAGGCTGTACGCACATGACCGAGCTGTCGCAGGTGCTTCCCACCGCGGCGGTCCAGACCATGGCCAACCGCCGGCGGCAGGAAAGCAACCCGAACCGGCGTCCATTTCAACTGGACGGCTGCCATGCCTTGAGCACTGGCGGCCCGGTGGTGGCTGAGCACTATCCCAAGTGGTACACCGGGGGCAGCGCTGAGGCATCGGCCGATTCGACCTCCGATTCACCTTCTCTTTCTCATACGTCCTGACAGGTAACACATGAAAATCCACGAGTATCAAGGCAAGGAACTGCTGAAGCAATTTGGCGTCCCCGTGCCGCGCGGGATCCCCGCACTTTCCGTCGACGAGGCCGTGGCTGCCGCTGAAAAGCTGGGTGGACCGGTTTGGGTCGTCAAGGCACAAATCCACGCGGGCGGCCGCGGCAAGGGCGGCGGCGTCAAGCTGGCGCGCTCGCTCGACGACGTGCGCAAGCTGGCCTCGGAAATCCTGGGCATGCAGCTGATCACGCACCAGACCGGCCCGGAAGGCCAGAAGGTCCGTCGCCTGTACATCGAAGACGGCGCCGACATCCAGAAGGAATACTACGTGTCGCTGGTCACTGACCGCGCCACGCAGAAGGTCGCCTTCATCGCCTCCAGCGAAGGCGGCATGGACATCGAGGAAGTGGCTCACTCCACCCCCGAAAAGATCATCACCGAATACATCGACCCGCTGACCGGCCTGTCCGCCGAGCAAGCCACCAAGATCGCCAACGCGATCGGCCTGCCCGCCGACTCGACCGCCCAGGCCGTTGACGTGTTCCAGAAGCTCTACACGTGCTACATGGACACCGACGCCTCGCTGGTTGAAATCAACCCGCTGAACCGCGACAGCAAGGGCAACATCATCGCCCTGGACGCCAAGTTCAACTTCGACCCCAACGCCCTGTTCCGCCACCCGGAAATCGTCGCCTACCGCGACCTGGACGAAGAAGATCCCGCTGAAATCGAAGCCAGCAAGTTCGACCTGGCCTACATTCAGCTCGACGGCAACATCGGCTGCCTGGTGAACGGCGCCGGTCTGGCCATGGCCACGATGGACACCATCAAGCTGTTCGGCGGCGAGCCGGCCAACTTCCTGGACGTCGGCGGCGGCGCTACGGCCGAGAAGGTCACGGAAGCCTTCAAGATCATGCTCAAGAACAAGAGCGTGAAGGCCATCCTGGTCAACATCTTCGGCGGCATCATGCGCTGCGACGTCATCGCCGAAGGCGTGATCGCGGCTTGCAAGGCCGTCAACCTGAACGTGCCGCTGGTCGTCCGCATGAAGGGCACCAACGAAGAACTCGGCAAGAAGATGCTGGCCGACTCCGGTCTGCCGATCATCAGCGCCGACACGATGGCCGAAGCCGCCACCCGCGTCGTAGCCGCCGTCAAGTAAAGCAAAACCCAAGGATTCACAAATGTCGATTCTGATCAACAAGGACACCAAGGTCATCACCCAGGGCATCACGGGCAAGACGGGCCAGTTCCACACCCGTATGTGCCGTGAGTACGCCAATGGCAAGGCCGCTTTCGTGGCCGGCGTGAACCCCAAGAAGGCGGGTGAAGACTTCGAAGGCGTGCCGATTTTCGCTTCGGTGAAAGACGCCAAGGCCGACACCGGCGCGACCGTGTCCGTCATCTACGTGCCGCCGGCCGGCGCCGCCGCCGCCATCTGGGAAGCCGTCGAGGCCGAACTGGATCTGGTGATCTGCATCACCGAAGGCATCCCCGTCCGTGACATGCTGGAAGTCAAGAACCGCATGAAGGCCAAGGGCAGCAAGACGCTGCTGCTGGGCCCGAACTGCCCCGGCCTGATCACCCCCGACGAAATCAAGATCGGCATCATGCCCGGTCACATCCACCGCAAGGGCCGCATCGGCATCGTCAGCCGTTCGGGCACCCTGACGTACGAAGCCGTGGCGCAAGTCACCGAGCTGGGCCTGGGTCAATCCAGCGCCGTCGGCATCGGTGGCGACCCCATCAACGGCCTGAAGCACGTTGACGTCCTGCGCATGTTCAATGACGATCCCGACACCGACGCCGTCATCATGATCGGCGAAATCGGCGGTCCGGACGAAGTCAACGCCGCAGAGTGGGCCAAGGACAACATGAAGAAGCCGGTCGTCGGCTTCATCGCTGGTGTCACCGCTCCTCCCGGAAAGCGCATGGGCCACGCTGGCGCCCTGATCTCCGGTGGCGCCGACACGGCCGACGCCAAGCTGGAAGTCATGGAAGCTTGCGGTATCCGCACGACGCGCAACCCCTCCGAAATGGGCAAGCTGCTCAAGTCGGTGCTGTAAAGTCGGTTGCATGGCAAAAAGGCCCGCCTTGGCGGGCCTTTTTTTCGTTCGTTTTGCGGTGTTTCCTAGGGAAACCCCGTGTCCATGATGCGGCCGGTGAAACATACGGAAAGCTGAACGAAACTATAATGAAAGAAATTCCGCACGTACCCAGCAAGAATGCCGTCGGGCTCGCACCAAGACGGTCAGTACGTCTTTTTGTCTTTTTCACCCATTCATTTGGTTTGTCCTAGGGGGATCACGTCCTAGGAAAGAGAGGTATGGAACTCAGTTCAGCGGCATTCTGGTTAGCGTTGCTCCAGATCATTTGGGTCAACATTCTGCTGTCGGGCGATAACGCCGTGGTCATTGCGCTGGCCGCAAGGTCGCTGCCCCCGGCGCAGCAAAAGAAAGCGATCGTGATCGGCTCGGCCGCCGCGATCATCATGCGTATCGTACTGACGCTGGTCGCCGCCAAGCTGCTGATGCTGCCGTGGCTCAAGCTCATCGGCGCGCTGCTGCTGGTGTACATCGGCGTGACGCTGCTGCTGCCCGAAGGCGAAGAAGAGGGCGATGGCAAGACCCATGGCAACCTGATGACCGCAATCCGCACTATCATGATTGCCGACCTGGTCATGAGCCTGGACAACGTGGTGGCGGTCGCCGCGGCCGCAATGGGCGACACGACCCTGCTGGTGCTGGGTCTGGCGATCAGCATTCCGCTGGTGATTTTCGGCAGCACGCTGCTGCTCAAGGTCATCGAACGCTTCCCGCTCATCGTGTGGGTGGGGGCAGCGCTGTTGGGCTTCATTGCCGGCGAACTGCTGGTGGGTGATCCGGCCCTGCAAGAACCGGTGGCGCGCATCGACGCGGCATTGGGCATGACGCAGCACAGCTTCGGGCTCCTGACCGGGGTACTGGGCGCGATGCTGGTCCTGGCGATCGGTAAAGTTTTGCTGATTCGCCAGAAAGCTGACTGAAAGCTGAACTACAATAATAAGTTGTTTTGAATAGGCCCGCCGCGTGCGCAACGCGGCGGGTCGGCCGGCACGGGGCCGGCTTTTCTTTTGATAAATGCCTTCGGGGGTTCAAATTGCTTGAGTTTTTCCAGACGCTGAGTTGGGCAGCGGTATTCCAGATCATCCTTATCGACATCCTGCTCGGCGGCGACAACGCGGTGGTCATCGCGCTGGCCTGCCGCAACCTGGAGCCCAAGCAACGCATGCAGGGCATCCTGTGGGGCACCGCGGGCGCCATCATCCTGCGCGTCGTGCTGATCGCCTTCGCACTGACCCTGTTGTCGATTCCCTTCCTGAAGGTCGTGGGCGGCCTGCTGCTGCTGTGGATCGGCGTCAAGCTGCTGGTTCCCGAGGACGATGCGCACGGCAACGTCAAGGGCGGGACATCCATCGCCGCGGCCATCAAGACCATCATCATCGCCGACTTCGTGATGAGCCTGGATAACGTCATCGCCATTGCCGGCGCGGCCCAGAATGCCCACGCCGACCACCAGATCGGCCTGGTTGCCTTCGGCCTGATCGTCAGTGTGCCGATCATCATCTGGGGCAGCACGCTGGTTTTGAAGCTGATCGACAAGTACCCGCTGGTTGTTACGTTTGGCGCGGCGCTGCTGGGCTGGATCGCGGGCGGCATGCTTATTACCGATGTGGTTGTCGAACGTCAATTCGGCGTTCAGCCCACTACGGTTAAAATCGCTGCTGAAATTATCGGCGCCTTGCTCGTTGTTGTCCTTGGACGGTGGCTGGCAAGCCGCAAAACCGCTTCCAAGGAATCAGCACATGAGTCTGCGTAGATCCGTCGATCCCCAGCAATCCGAATCGGGCCTGAGCCTGTTGCAGGGCCTGTTCGTGCTGGCCATCCTCGGGGTAGTCGCGACGGTCATCGTCTCCAACTTCGTTTGATGACGCCTCGTGTCACTGCCACAACGCCTGGTCATTGCGACCCGCGCCAGCCGGCTTGCCCTGTGGCAAGCCGAGCATGTGCGCGATCGGCTGCGCACGCTGTACCCAGCGTGCGCGGTTGAACTTCTCACCCTGACGACCCGAGGCGACCAGATCCTCGACCGCACGCTGTCCAAGGTGGGCGGCAAGGGTTTGTTCGTCAAGGAACTCGAAAACGCGTTGCTCGACGGCCGTGCCGATCTGGCCGTGCACTGTCTGAAAGACATGCCGGTCGATCTGCTGGCGCCGTTCGAACTGTGCGCCGTGCTCGACCGCGCGGACCCGCGCGACGCCTTCGTCTCCAGCCGCTATGCCACACTGGCCGATCTGCCGGCCGGTGCGGTGGTGGGTACCTCCAGCCTGCGCCGCGAGTCCCAGATCCGTGCGCGTTATCCGCAACTGGTGGTCAAGCCGCTGCGCGGCAACCTGGACACCCGCCTGGGCAAGCTCGACCGCGGCGAATACGACGCCATCGTGCTGGCTGCCGCCGGTTTGAACCGGCTGGGCCTCACCGACCGCATCCGCTGCCTGCTCGATCCGGCCGATTGCCTGCCCGCTGCCGGGCAGGGCGCGCTGACCATCGAGATCCGCGACGACCGCGACGACCTGCGCGCCTGGCTGGCCCCGCTCAATGACGAGCAGGCCACTTTGTGCTCGCTGGCCGAACGCGCCGTGTCGCGGCGCCTGGGCGGTTCCTGTCAGGTGCCGCTGGCGGCCTATGCCGAAATCTCGGGCGACAGCCTGACCCTGCGGGGCCTGGTGGCATCGCCCGATGGCACGCGCATGCTGCACGCCGAACGCACTGGCCCGTTGGCCCAGGCGCAGGCGATCGGCGAGGCGGTTGCCGCCGAGCTGTTCGATGCCGGCGCACAGGCCATTCTCGACGAGCTGCTGCAAGACGCCGAACCCGACTGATGGGCAAGGCCGCCGCCGCTCAAGCGCCGCGCGTGGCTGTCCTGACGCGGCCTGCCGGCCGCAACGAGGCCCTGGCCGGCCGGCTGCACGCCGCCGGCTGGACCGCCTTCATCCTGCCCGCGCTGGAAATCCATCCCTTGCCCGCCCCCGCTGCCAGCCTGCCCCGGCCGGCCGACTACGACATGGTCGTGTTCGTCAGCAGCAACGCGGCGCGGCAGTACCTGGACCAGTTGCGCCAGGCCGACGGCGCGGTAGCCTGGCCGGCGCATGTCGCGGCGGCCACCGTGGGCCCCGCCAGTGCGGCCGGACTGTTCGAGCTGCCCGGTTTTGGCGCGAATACAACAGTCCTGCATCCCGGCGAACACGCCGCCAGCCATGATTCCGAGGCCCTCTGGGACGTGCTTTGCGGCCTGCCGCAGCTGCCGCGGCGCGTGCTGCTGGTGCGCGGCACCCAGGGCAGGGACTGGCTGGGCGATCAATTGCAGGCGCATGGCGTTGCCGTGACACGTCATGCGGCCTACCAGCGCTGTCCGGCGCACTGGGATGCGAACCAGTTGGCCACCCTGCAACGCTGGGCCGCGGACGGTGTGGCGCCCTGCTGGCTCATCACCAGCGGCGAGGGCGCCGATGCCGTGCGAGACGCCCTGCAGGCGGCCGGATTGGCGCCGTGGTGGGCCGACTGCGGCTTCGTGCTGACGCACCCCTCGCTGGCACGGCGCGTGCCGCAACCCGCGCCTGGCAAGGCTACGCAAGCAATGGTAAAAATCTGCTTGCCCAACGACGAGTCGATTTTCCAGGCTTTTGTTGCTGCTTGATTCGTTGCATCGGACGGACACCGAATACAATCGCGTCATGACAGACAAGACTCCCGCTACCGATCCGGCCGTTCACCCGGCCGCCCCGGGTGCCAGCGCGCCCGCATCGGCCCCGGCCGATCCCGTCAAGGCCCGTCCGGCCAAGCGCGGCAGTGGCCCATTGGTCACCGCGCTCATCCTCGTCATCCTCCTGGCCGTCGGCCTGGGTTTTGCGCTGTGGAAGCAACGTACCCAGTTCGTCGCCGCCGGACGCGAGGTCGCCACGCGCCTCGATACGCTGACGACCGATCTCGCGCAGGCCCGCAAGGACACCCGCGAAGCGCTGGCGCTGGCCCAAGCCCAGGCCGGCCGCCTGGGCGACCTGGAAGACACCGTCCGCGAAACCCAAAGCCAGTACAACGCCCTGCAACAGGCCTGGCAGAACTTCAACGACAGCGCCAGCGACGAACTGCTGGCCAACGACGTCGAACGCCTGCTCACCATCGGCAGCCAGCAACTGCGCCTGGCCGGCAACGTGTCCAACGCCATCGTTGCGCTGGAAACCGCGCAATCGCGCCTGGCGCGCGCCGACCGTCCGCGTTTCTCCAGCCTGCAACAGGCCATCAACGGCGACCTGGATCGCCTGCGCGCCGTGTCCACCGTCGACATCCCGGCGCAGTCTGCCCGTATCGAACGCCTGTCGGCGCTGCTCAGCAAGGCGCCCCTGCTGGTGCCTGATGCTGCCGCCCCCGGCATCGCCCCGGCCAGCGAGGCCCGTCCCGCGGCCCCGGCCCCGACGATCGATCCGCAGGCCGGCCTGCCGGCCGACGCGCCCTGGTGGCAGCGCTGGCGTGCCGAAGTGGCCTCGTGGCCCGGCCGCGCCGGTTCCGCGCTGGCCCACGAACTGGGCGGCCTGATCACCATCCAGCGCGTCGACGAACCGGCTGCGTTGCTGCTGTCGCCCGAACAGGCCGACCAGGTGCGCGCCACGCTGCGCCAGCGCCTGCTCACCGTGCAGCTGTCCATGCTGATGCGCCAGCCCGCCGTCTGGAAGAGCGAACTCGACAACGTCGGCACCACGCTGGCCAAGTACTTCGACAACCGCTCTCCCGACACGGTCGCGGCACAGACCCTGGCCCGCGAACTGGCACAGACCGACATCGCGGTGCGCATGCCCGACGTCTCGGACAGCCTGAACGCCATCGCCGCCCTGCGCGCCGCCGGCTTCAAGACCACCGACCAGGACTAAGGCCATGCGTACCTGGTTCTGGACTCTGCTGCTTGCCGTCATCGCCGTTGCGCTGGCGGTGGTGCTGCGCTCCCATTCCGGCAACGTCCTGCTGCTGGTCTGGCCGTGGCGCATTTCCATGTCGCTCACGCTGGCGGTCCTGTTGATCGTGGCGGCGTTCGTGGTGCTGTACATCGGCCTGCGTCTGCTGGCGTGGCTGCTGGCCATTCCCGACCGCGTGCGTGCGTGGCGCGGCAAGCGCGCCCAGGCGCGCGACCACGAGCTGCTCGAGCGCGGCTGGATCGGCCTGCTTGAAGGCCGCTATTCGCACGCCGAGAAAGACCTGACCAAATTGCTCGAGCAGACCAAGGTGCAGACCCGCCGCGTGCTGGCCGCCTTGTCCGCTGCCCGCGCCGCGCATGGCCTGGGCGAATTCGACCGCCGCGACCGTCTGCTGGCCAACGCCCAGGAACAAGCGGGCACCGACCCCGGCCTGGTGGAAGCCACCGCCACGGTGTCGGCCGACATGCTGCTGGACCAGGGTCGCGCCGAGCGCGCGCTGGCCGTGCTGTCGCCGCTGGCCGACGGCGGCGCCCGCCACCTGCACACCATGCGCCTGCTGCTGCGCGCGCATACGGCCCTGGGTCACGATGAACAGGTCTTCACGCTGGCCCGCGGCCTGCTGCGCCGCAATGCCCTGGCCCGCACCGAAGGCGATCACCTGATCGACGTCGCCGGCGCCGCGCGCCTGCGCGCCGAGGCTGCCAGCGATGCCTGGCGCGCCATCTGGAAAGACCTGAAGGCCGAAGAGCGGCTGCTGCCCGAAGTGGCGCTGGCTGGCGCCGCGGCGTTCGAGGCGGCGGGCGAGGCCAACGAGGCCGCCAAGGTGCTCGAAGCCGCCATCGCCGTGAAGTTCAATCCCGCGCTGGTGGCGGCCTACGCCCGCTGCGACGCCGAACAAGTGTCACGCCGGCTGGCCAAGGCCGAGACCTGGCTGCAACAGCGCCCGACCGATCCCGACCTGCTGACCGCGCTGGGCATGCTGTGCCTGAACGGCCAGCTGTGGGGCCAGGCCGAACGCTATCTGCTGCGCAGCCTGTCGCGCCGCAGCGATGCGCAGACCCATGCGCTGCTGGGCAGCCTGTACGACCGCCTGGATCGCCCGGCCGACGCCGTGCGCCACTGGCGCCTGGCCACGGCCGCCAGCATGGCGCTGCCGGTGCTGGCCGCCGACGCGTCGCTGCCGGCCGCCGACATCGGCTCGGATCCTTATCGCGTCGACGCCGAGGGCGGTTATGCGGTGGGCCTGTCGGATGCCGATGCCGACATCGGCGGCGACTACCCCGCGCTGCCTCCCGCCGTGGCCGCGTCCGCGTCCGACTACGTGCTGGATCCGGATGCGCGCGCAAGCAAGGAGCAGCAGGCCCGTGCGCTGGCGCCGGAAGACGCGCCCGTGGCGGGTGGCTCGTCCGACTTCGACGAGTATTTCGACAGCGCCCCGATCCCGGCAGCGGCTTTCGACAGCCCCGTACCCAGCTACTCGCCAGTGCCGCCCGCGGCGCCGGCGGTGCCCAAGCCCGCCGCGCCTGCCGCGCCGGTGCCGACCACCAAGCCGCCGTTCAAGGACGACGGTTCGCTTTGATCCCTTTTCAGTTCAGACCAACAAGGTTTAATCATGAGTCTTGATCGCGTGTCCCCCGGCAAGAAGCTGCCGGAAGACTTCAACGTCATCATCGAAATCCCCATGAACGCCGACCCGGTGAAGTACGAGGTCGACAAGGACACGGGCGCGATTTTCGTTGACCGCTTCATGCTGACGGCCATGCACTACCCGTGCAACTACGGCTACATCCCGCAGACCCTGTCCGAAGACGGCGACCCCGCCGACGTGCTGGTGCTGACCCCGTTCCCCATCCAGATCGGCGCCGTGGTGCGCTGCCGCGCCATCGGCGTGCTGGAAATGGACGACGAGTCGGGCGGTGACGCCAAGCTGCTGGCCGTGCCGATCGAAAAGCTGTACCCCCCGTACCGCAACATCAAGTCGTACGAAGACCTGCCGACCGAAGACGTCGCTCGCATCCAGCACTTCTTTGAGCACTACAAAGACCTGGAAAAGGGCAAGTGGGTCAAGGTCAAGGGCTGGAAGGGCGTCGACGCCGCCCACGAGGAAATCGTCAAGAGCGCAGAACGCTACAACAAGGCCTGATACTCAGGCTTTGCGCCGCGCCGGGCTTGCCCCGGCCGGCGTCTTCAGGCGGCGCGGCCGCGACGGCATGATGCCGATCGCAGCTGCGCCGTTGTTTTGCGGGCCCACGAGATTCTGCGACACCTCGGCCGCCGCCGTCTGGATGCGCGTTTGCAGCAGCGCCAGGCGGTCGGGCGGGGTACGGGCTTCGGCCGCGATGAACACCAGGCTGCCGACGACTTTCTGCTCGGGGCTGAAGATGGCCGAACCAATCCCCATCAGCCCGGGGTCGACCTCGCCGTGCGACACGCATACGCCAGCGGTGCGCAGCCGCTTCAGGTTGGCGCGAAACGCATCCCAGTCTTCCCCCAGGCCGGCTTCGCGGATTTCGGCCGCGTGCCACAGCATCAGGTTGCGCAATTGGTATGGCGGCAGGTTGGCCAGAATGGGCTTGGCGGTGGCGCCGCGGAACATTGGAAAGGGCCGGCCGCGCGCGTAGCTCGATTCGATCGAATGGTCGGTCCAGTAGCGGTCCACGCACATGACCTTGTCGCCGTAATAGCTGCACAGCATCAGGTTGGCGTGCAGCTCGTCGCCGGTGGCGCGCATGACCTCGCGCGCCGCCCGCATCAGCGGATCGTGCTGGCGCAGGTGACGGTCAAGCTCGATGATGCGCGAGCCCAGCACATAGGCGCCGCCCGCGGTCGGCGCCAGGAGGCCGCTTTCGGTCAGCGACTTGAGATAGCGGTAGGCGGTGGCGCGCGAGCACTCCAGATGCGCCATGACGTCCTCCTGGAAGGCGGCGGTGGTGTCGTCGCGGAATAGATCGAGGATGGACAACATGCGATCGGGAGTGCTCATTGCTGCGGACGCGCCTAGTGAATGTGGAAGCCGCCGTTGACGTCGACCACGATGCCGGTTGAGTAGGAGGACAGGTCCGAGGCCAGGAAAAGAATGGCCTGCGCGACTTCGACGGGTGAGCCGAAGCGTTGCAGCGGAATGCCCTGTTTGAGTTCTTGTTCCCAATTTTCGCCGAATTTGCCGAGCGTCATGTCCGTTTCGATGATGCCCGGCGCCACGCAGTTGGCCCGCACGCCGCGCGGGCCCAGTTCGCGCGCCAGCGCCTTGGTGAAACTGATCACGCCGCCTTTGGATGCGGCATAGTGCGAGCCGCCCAGCAGCCCGCCGCCACGCAGTGCGGCGGTGGACCCCAGGTTGACGATGGCCGGGCGGCGGTCGCTTTCCAGCAGTCGGGGCAGGGCGGCGCGCGTGACGTTGTACGTGCCCGTCAGGTTCACGTCGAGCATGCGGCGGAATTCGTCCTCGGCCAGGTCCCAGATGCGGGTGGCGGCGACGATGCCCGCGTTGTTCACCAGCACGTCGACCCCGCCCAGCGCCTGCGCAGCCCGGGCGACCGCCTGTTCGCACGACGCCGTGCTGGACACGTCGCAATGCAGGTTGACGCGGCCGCCGGCCAAGGCCGCGTCGGCCTCGTCCGGATAGGCGTAGTCCAGCACCGCGATGGTGGCGCCTTGCGCGAGGAACTGCGCGGCGATGGCGGCGCCGATGCCACGGGGGTTGGCGCCCCCCGTGATGATGGCCCGCTTGCCGGCCAACAGTGCAGAAGCGCCGTCCGTCATGACTTCACCAGCGAGCAGCCGCCCTGGTTCAGCGGACGGAAGGCCTGTTCGGCGGGAATCTTGCGCACCAGCGTGTAGTAGTCCCAGTCGCGCTTGGACTCGGACGGCTTTTTCACCTGAAACAGGTACAGGTCGCGCATCACGCGGCCGTCTTCGCGGATGCGGCCGTTGTCGGTCATGAAGTCGTTGATCGGCGTGTCATGCATCTTCTTGAGCACGGCTTCGGAGGCATCGGTGCCGGCTGCCTTGACCGCGTTCAGGTAGTGCATCGTGGCGCTGTAGTTGCTGGCCTGCACCATCGACGGCATGCGTCCGGTGCGCTTGAAATAGCGCTCGGACCACTGGCGCGCCTTGTCGTCCTGGTCCCAGTAGAACGGCTCGACCAGGTTCAGGCCCTGGGCGTATTCCAGCCCGACGCTGCGCACGTCGACGATGCTCATGAACAGGGCGGCCACGCGCTGCTTGCTGCCCATGATGCCGAACTCGAACGCCTGCTTGATGCTGTTGATGGTGTCGCCGCTGCCGTTGGCCAGCCCGATCACCTGGGCCTTGGACGCCTGGGCCTGCAGCAGGAACGACGAGAAGTCGGCGCTGGCGATGGGGTGGCGCACGCTGCCGACCACCTGGCCGCCCTTGGCCTTGACCACGGCCATGGCGTCGCGTTCCAGCGAATGGCCGAAAGCGTAGTCGGACGTGATGAAGAACCAGCTCTTGCCGCCGTCTTCCATGACACCGTTGGCCACGCCCGTGGCGTAGGCGTAGGTGTCGTAGGTCCAGTGGATGCCGTTGGGCGAGCAGGCCTTGCCGGTCAGGTCAGCCGAGCCGGCGCTGGTGAAGATCACCACGCGCTTCATCTGGCGTGTCAGGTCCTGCACCGCCAGGGCGATGGCGGAGTTGGGCACGTCCAGGATCAGGTCGACCTTCTCGTTCTCGTACCAGCGGCGCGCGATGGACACGCCGATGTCCACCTTGTTCTGGTGATCGGCGGACACCACCTCGATGGGCTTGCCAAGCACGCTGCCGCCGAAATCCTCGACCGCCATCTTCACGGCTTCGACGCCGAACTTGCCGGACAGGTCGGCCATCATGCCGGACTGGTCGCCCAGCACGCCGATCTTGACGACGTCGTCCGACACCTGGGCGTGGGCCGACAGCGAAACCGCGCCCAGCGCGCAGGCGGCCAGGCAAAGCTTGAAACGGGTCTTCATGGTTTGTCTCCTTGGGGGCTTTATGTCTTGTTGCGCGCCGCCCTGTGCCGGACGGTCGCGCGGATGCGGCCGGTGCGGCGCCTATTCCAGCTTCTGGCCGGCGAAGGCGTCGATGAACAGGTTGGGTTTGAGAAAGAAGCTCAGCACCAGCGCACCCTGCGGCGCGCGCGCCACGTGCTGGTTGCCGCGCGGACGCCAGACGTAGTCGCCGGCGCGCACTTCGCCTTCGGCGTCGACGATGGAGCCTTCCAGCACGTAGGTCTGTTCGACCTCGACATGCTCGTGCAGCGGCAGTTCGGTGCCGGGCTGCCAGCGGAACAGGGCGGTCAACAAGCCGGATTCCTTGTCCTGCATCAGCACCTTCATATCGATGCCTTCCACCTGCGTGGGTTTCCAGGGCAATTCGTCGACTTTCAGAAAGCGCGAGGCCAGCGGCGGCAGCGCATTGGCTGCGGGGCAGCCGGGGGTTTCGAGGGCCATGATGTCTCCTAGCCAGAACTCGTTATGGAAGATAAACGAAGAATCTTGTTATTGAGTGTTTACAAATAGTCGCGTATATTGAGATTAATGTCAACGTCGTTTTGAACCAAACAGAACGGCGAGGGCACAGGCCGGACCCAGAGATCCGGTGCATATAAGACAAGGAGACAAGCTTGAATCAGGACTATCTGGGCCAGACCTTCGGGCTGGCCGGGCGCACCGCGCTGGTGACGGGGGCCGCGCGCGGATTGGGCTACGCTATTGCAGCCGGCTTGGGCCGGGCAGGCGCCCATGTGGTGATCAACGACCTGTCGCAGGCGGCCTGCGATGCGGCTTGCGCGCAATTGGCGCAGGCGGGCATCACCGCGCGCAGCGCGGTGTTCGACGTGGCCGACGGCGCCGCCGTGGCCCAGGCGGTCGCCCAGCTGGAAGCGGATGGCGTGCAGATCGACGTGCTGGTCAGCAACGCCGGCAACCAGAACCGCAAGCCGGTGGTCGAGATGACGCCCGCCGAATGGCAGGCCTTGCAGAACGTCCACGTCAATGGCGCGTTTCACTGCGCCCGGGCGGTGCTGCCCGCCATGGCCGCCCGCGGCTTCGGCCGCATCGTGCTGATGTCGTCCGTGGCCGGGCAGGCCACCATGCCCAACATCGCCGCCTACGCCACCGCCAAGGGCGCCATTGCCGCCTTCACCCGTGCGCTGGCCGTGGAATATGGCGCCAGCGGCATCACCTGCAACGCGTTGGCGCCAGGCTTCGTGCGCACCGATTTCACGCAGGGGCTGCAGGACAATCCGCAGTTCCAGTCGTTCCTGGCGACCGCCGTGCCGACCGGGCGCTGGGCCGCGCCGGAAGACATCGCGCCGGCCGTGGTCTACCTGGCCTCGCCGGGCGCGTCCTTCGTCAACGGCCATGTGCTGGCGATTGACGGCGGCCTGTTGGCCCGCATGTAGGAGACGCGCCATGAGCACCCAAGCGGTTCTGTCCGCCCAGGGGCTGGTCAAGCGGTTCGGCGGCTTCAATGCCGTCGACGGCGTGTCCCTGGCCCTGCGCGAAGGCTCCATCCATGCATTGATCGGCCCCAACGGCGCCGGCAAGACCACCTGCTTCAACCTCCTGACCAAGTTCCTCACGCCGGATCAGGGCGTGATCCATTACCGCGGCCGCGACATCACGGCGCTGGCGCCCGAGCAGATCGCGCGCCTGGGTATCGTGCGCTCGTTCCAGATCTCGGCCGTGTTCCTGGGGCTGACGGTGCTGCAGAACATGCGTGTGGCGCTGATGCGCCAGCATGGCGACGGCCTGCGCTTCTGGCGCAGCCGGCGCAGCGTCGACCGTCTGAACGACCAGGGTCTGGCCTTGCTTGAGGCCGTGGGCCTGGGCGGCCTGGCCGATACCACCGCCGCGTTGTTGCCCTATGGGCGCAAGCGCGCGCTGGAAATCGCCATGACGCTGGCGCTGGAGCCCGAAGTGATGTTGCTGGACGAGCCCATGGCGGGCCTGGGCCAGGAAGACGTGGCTCGCATCGCGGCGCTGATCCGCCGCGTGTCGGCCAACCGCAGCATCCTGATGGTCGAACACAACCTGTCGGTGGTGGCGGACCTGTCCGACACCATCACGGTGCTGGCGCGCGGCGCGGTGCTGGCGCAAGGCGACTATGCGGCCGTCTCGCGCGATGAGCGCGTCATCACCGCCTACATGGGCTCGGACGAGGGAGAGGCCTGATGCTGTCGATCAAAGACCTCAACGCCTGGTACGGCGAATCGCACGTGCTGCATGGCGTGGACATCGAGGTGCAGCGTGGCGAACTGGTCACCATCCTGGGCCGCAACGGCGCTGGCAAGACCACGTTGCTGCGCGCCGTCATGGGCATTCTGGACAAGCGCCGCGGCTCGATCCGCCTGAACGGCCAGGAAACGGTGGGCATGGCGCCGCACCGCATCCCGCGCTTGGGCGTGGTGTATTGCCCGGAAGAACGGGCGGTGTTCCGCAGCCTGAACGTCACCGAGAACCTGATGCTGCCGCCGCGCCTGGCCGACGGCGGCATGTCGCTCGATGAAATCTACACCCTGTTTCCCAACCTGCGCGAACGCAGCGCCAGTTCCGGGGGCAACCTGTCCGGCGGCGAGCAGCAGATGCTGGCCATCGCCCGCATCCTGCGCACCGGCGCCCAGCTGATTCTTCTGGACGAACCCACCGAGGGCCTGGCCCCGGTGATCGTGCAGCAGATCGGCCAGGCCATCCGCACGCTCAAGGAGCGCGGCTTCACCATCGTGCTGGTCGAGCAGAATTTCCGCTTCGCCACCAAGGTGGCCGATCGCCACTACGTGATGGAGCATGGCTGCGTGGTCGACCAGTTGTCGGCGCAAGAGGCGCGCAATGATCCTGCCCGGATCGCGCGCCGCCTGGGTGTCTGAGGGGGAGAATCCTGTGTTCGAAATTTTCGGTGTGCCGTCCACGGCACTATTCGGCCAGCTCCTGCTCGGCCTGATCAACGGCTCGTTCTACGCCTTGCTCTCGATCGGGCTGGCGGTGATTTTCGGCCTGTTGAACATCATCAACTTCGCCCATGGCGCGCAGTACACCGCGGGCGCTTTCCTGGCCTGGATGCTGCTGAACTACCTGGGCGTGAACTACTGGGCCGCGCTGGTGCTGGTGCCGCTCATCATGGCGGCGTTCGCCATCGTGGTCGAACGCCTGCTGATTTCCCGCACCTATCGCATGGACCACCTGTACGGGCTGCTGCTGACCTTCGGCCTGGCATTGCTGATCGAAGGCGGCCTGCGCCAGGCCTATGGCGTGTCGGGCTTGCCCTACACCATACCGAAGGCGCTGTCCGGCGGCGTGAACCTGGGCTTCATGTTCCTGCCCTGGTATCGCGGCTGGGCGGTGGTGGTATCGCTGGTGCTGTGCCTGGCCGTTTGGGTGCTGATCGAGAAGACACGGGTGGGCGCCATGCTGCGCGCCGCCACCGAGAACCCGACGATCGTGCGCTCGTTCGGCATCAACGTGCCGCTGCTCATCACGCTGACCTACGCATTGGGCGTGGCGCTGGCGTCGGTGGCGGGGGTGATCGCCGCGCCGATCTACCAGGTCAGCCCGATGATGGGCTCGAACCTGGTGGTGGTGGTGTTCGCGGTGGTGGTGATCGGCGGCATGGGTTCCATCATGGGGGCGATCGTCAGTGGCTTCGGGCTGGGCATCATCGAAGGGCTGACCAAGGTGTTCTACCCGGAAGCGGCCAACCTGGCGATCTTCATCATCATGGTGCTGGTGCTGCTGTGCAAGCCTGCGGGCCTGTTCGGCAAGCCGTTGCAGGTGCAGAACGTGCTGGCCGCCGAGGCGACCCGCCAGCCGGTACAACTGAGCCGGCGCGCCGTGCGCGTCTGCATGGCGGTGTTGGCCGTGGTGGCGCTGGCCGCGCCCTGGTTCGTCTACCCGACGTTCCTGATGAAGGTGCTGTGCTTCGCACTGTTCGCAGCCGCCTTCAATCTGCTGGTGGGGTATGTGGGGCTGTTGTCGTTCGGCCATGCGGCTTTCTTCGGCGCGGCGGCGTACGCCACCGGTATCGTGATGAAGCTTTTGGGCGCCACGCCCGAACTGGGCCTGTTGGCCGGGGTGCTGACCGGCGGCCTGCTGGGGCTGGCGTTCGGCGCCATCGCCATCCGCCGCCAGGGCATCTACTTCGCCATGATCACGCTGGCGCTGTCGCAGCTGGTGTACTTCATCGCGGTGCAGGCGGGCTTTACCGGGGGCGAAGATGGTTTGCAGAGCGTGCCGCGCGGCAAGCTGTTCGGCCTGTTCGACCTGGAAGGCGTGATGCCCATGTACTACTTCACGCTGACCGTGTTCGCGCTGGGCTACGCCTTCGTGCTGCGGGTGTTGAATTCTCCCTTCGGCGAGGTGATCCGTTCGGTGCGCGACAACGAGCAGCGCGCCCGTTCGCTGGGGTATTCCACGTCGCGCTACAAGCTGCTGGCCTTTACGCTGTCGGCCTCGGTGGCGGGGCTGGCGGGCGGCCTGAAGGTGCTGGTGTTCGGCGTGGCATCGCTGACCGACGTGCACTGGCACGCCAATGGCGAGGTGGTGCTGATGGCGCTGCTGGGCGGCATCGGCACCGTGTTCGGCCCGCTGGCGGGCGCCTTCACCTTCGTGTCGCTGCAGAACTACCTGGCGCCGCTGGGGTCCTGGGTGCTGATCGTCCAGGGCGCGATCTTCGTCCTGTGCGTCCTGCTGCTGCGCGACGGCATCATGGGCCTGGTATCCCGGGCCTGGCTGGCGGTCTTCCGTGAGAAAAAGGAATCCTGATGTTCTTGCATATCGTGATGCTGCAATTGTCCGGCGCCGCCGATGCGCGCTTTCATGCCCATGTGCAGGCCTACTGCGACCGCATCCTGGCCGAATGTGATGGCGTGGCGGGCTACGCCTTCCGGCCCAACCAGGCCAGCCGGTCCGACGGGCTGACCCACGCCGTGGTGGCGACGTTTACGGATGCCGCCGCCCACGACCGTTACCAGGTGTCGCCCGCCCACCTGGAGATGAAGGCCTACATGGCCGGCTTCATCGAGCGTCTGGTGGTGTTTGACGGCGAAATCCCTACAATTTCCTGAAATCCGCGCTCGAAGGCCGAATCGCCGCCTTGCCGGACGGGGGGACCCCCGTCCCCCCGGAAAGGGATAAACTCGCGGATGATTTTTGGCCACCGGGCTGCCTCACTCGTCATAGGTTGATCGATCATGGACTACGTATTGCCTCCCCAGCCGCAAACCGCGGTTCCCGTAGCCGGCAGCGCCGCGCTGTTCCCCGTGCGCCGCGTCTACTGCGTCGGCCGCAACTACGCCGAGCACGCCAAGGAAATGGGCTTCACCGGCCGTGAAGATCCCTTCTTCTTCTGCAAACCCGCCGACGCCGTGCTGAGCGTGGCCGACGGCGAAACCGGCAAGATGCCGTACCCGCCCAAGACCTCCAACCTGCACTATGAAATGGAATTGGTCGTGGTGCTGGGCAAGGGCGGCCGCGACATCCCGGTCGAAGTGGCCAACGAATGCGTCTGGGGCTACGCCCTGGGCCTGGACATGACCCGCCGCGATCTGCAAGGCGAAATGAAGAAGCAGGGCCGCCCCTGGGAAGTGGGCAAGGCCTTCGACCTGTCGGCCCCGCTGGGCCCGATCCACCCGCGCAGCGTGGTCGGCACCCTGGACAAGGGCGCGATCTGGCTCGACGTGAACGGCCAGCGCAAGCAGGCCAGCGATATTTCCCAGATGATCTGGAACGTGCCGGAAAGCATCGCCTACCTGTCGACCCTGTTCGAACTGCAGCCGGGCGACATCATCTTCACGGGGACCCCGGAAGGCGTGGGCGCCGTGGTGCAGGGCGACGTCATCACCGGTGGTGTGGAAGGCCTGGGCGAGCTGCGCGTCCAAATCGTTTAAAGTACGCCCCGGATCCGTTTCTTCACTTCAGGAGCGCCAGCATGCGCAGCAAGATCGTGCTGACCGCCTTCGTCGTGTTCGGCTTCGTGCTCGCCGGTTGCAATACCGTTGCGGGCATGGGCAAAGACATGTCGCGGGCCGGCAACGCCATCACCAACGCCGCGGACAAGTAATCGTCCGGCGGCGGCAAAGAAAAAACCCCTTGATTTCTCAAGGGGTTTTTTCTTTTGAGGGCGTAGCGTGGGGGCTACAAGACATCCCCGGCGTAGTCGGCCAGGCGGGAACGTTCGCCGCGTTGCAGCGTGACGTGGCCCGAATGCGGCCAGCCCTTGAAGCGGTCGACCACGAACGTCAGGCCCGAACTGCCTTCGGTCAGGTAGGGCGTATCGATCTGGGCAACGTTGCCCAGGCAGATCACCTTGGTGCCGGGGCCGGCGCGGGTCACCAGCGTCTTCATCTGCTTGGGCGTCAGGTTCTGGGCCTCGTCGATGATCAGGTACTTGTTCAGGAAGGTGCGGCCGCGCATGAAGTTCAGGGACTTGACCTTGATGCGTGAACGGATCAGGTCCATGGTGGCGGCGCGCCCCCAGTCCCCGTTGCCTTCGCCTTCGCCCATGTTCAGCACGTCCAGGTTGTCTTCCAGGGCGCCCATCCAGGGAAGCATCTTCTCTTCTTCGGTGCCGGGCAGGAAGCCGATGTCTTCACCGACAGGCACCGTGACGCGGGTCATGATGATTTCGGTGTAGCGCTTGGTTTCCAGCACCTGCGTGATGCCCGCGGCCAGCGCCAGCAGCGTCTTGCCCGTGCCTGCCTGGCCCAGCAGCGACACGAAGTCGCATTCCGGGTTCATCAGCAGGTTCATGGCGAAGTTCTGTTCGCGGTTGCGCGCCGTGATGCCCCAGACATTGTTCTTGCCGTGGGTATAGTCGCGCAGCGTCGCCAGCACCGCCATCTTGCCGCTGACCTCGCGCACCTGGGCATACAGGGGCATCTGGCCTTCGAAATAGACGAACTGGTTGACCACGAACTGCGAGCACAGCGGGCCGTGAATGCGGTAGAACGTGGTGCCGCCCTGTTGCCAGGATTCGACGTCCTTGCCGTGCTTGTTCCAGAAGTCTTCGGGCAGCTGCATCACGCCCGAATACATCAGGTCCGAGTCTTCCAGGACATGGTCGTTGAAGTAGTCTTCGGCGGCCATGCCCAGCGCACGGGCCTTCAGGCGCATGTTGATGTCTTTCGACACCAGGACGACTTCGCGCTGGGGGTATTTTTCCTGCAGGGCCCGCACCACGCCCAGGATCTGGTTGTCGGCCTTGCCCATGGGCAGGTCCGAGGGCAGGGTGCTGTGGATGGCGGTGGTCTGGAACAACAGGCGGCCGGTGGCGTCCTTGTTGCCCAGCTTGGCCAGTTCCAGCCCGTCGTCCAGCTGGGTCGTGTCCTGCACCAGCGCGTCGAGCGACCGGCTGACCTGGCGGGCATTGCGCGCCACTTCCGACATGCCCTTTTTCTGGTGGTCCAGCTCTTCGAGCGTCATCATCGGCAGGAAGATGTCGTGCTCTTCGAAGCGGAACAGCGAGCTGGGGTCGTGCAGCAGCACGTTGGTGTCCAGCACGAACAGCTTGCGCGGCGCGTTCTGGGCACGGGCCTTGCCGCGTTTGGCCGGGGCCGTGGCGGGCTTGGCCTGGCGGGCTTCGGCCCGGGGGGCCGGCGCGGCGGGCGCAGGCGGTGGCACCTGGCGGGCGGGCGCGGGAATCTGCGCCTTGCGCGCCGGGTCGGCTATGCCTTCGAGTTCGGGCTGCAGCAGCAGCTCGTCTTCGTCATCTTCGGCCAGGGCGGCCTGGGTGTTGGACCGCGCAGCGGCAGTCTTGGGGGTGCGGGCCTGCGCCCGGGCGGTTTCGCCCGAGGGGAAGGTCAGGATGGCTGCGGGGCGGGTAGGCAACTTCGGAAGCGGCATATGCGTCACTCTCCAGTATGGGCCGGCTATAGCGCCTGACGGGTATTCCTGTGCACGGCTAACCGATGCTTTTTGCGGCCTGCAGGACTTCCTTGGCGTGGTTCGGGACCTTCACCCCGCGCCACTCCTGCACCAGCACGCCATAGGCATCGATCAAAAAGGTGCTGCGCTCGATGCCGCGCACCTGCTTGCCGTACATATTCTTCTGCTTGATGACGCCGTACAGATTACAGACGGTTTCGTCGGCGTCGGAGATGAGAGGGAAAGGAAGTTCGTACTTGGCCTTGAAGTTCTCGTGCGATTTCAGCGAATCGCGCGAGATCCCGACCACCACGGCGCTGGCCGACAGGAAGTCGGCATGCAGGTCGCGGAAATCCTGGCTTTCGGTGGTGCAGCCAGGGGTGTTGTCCTTGGGATAGAAGTACAGAATCACGGCGCGGCCCTGGCATTGCTCAAGGCTGATCGGGCCAATGGTGCTTTCAGCGGTGAACAGCGGGGCGGGTTTGCCTATGATCGGCATCATGTCTGGGGATCTCCGTTGGGGGGGATGAGGGCGACGACGACGCGCCGGCCCTCCGCCATCAGGATGTTGTAGGTGCGAGAGGCGGCGTGGGTATCCATGATTTCCACGCCGATGCCCGCCGCCAACAGGGGACGCAGCACGTCGGGACGCAGGAACTGTTGCCGGCCGCCCGTGCCCACCAGCAGCACTTCGGGCGCGTTGGCCGGGCGGCTGGGGGTGGCTTCGGGTTCGTCCAGGAAAGCCAGCGGGTCGCGGACGGGCTCGGACAATCCGGCCGCCTGACGCAAGAGGGTGGGGGTGATGTCGGCCGGCGACTCTACGGGCCAATGGGTAACTTCGCCTTCGGGGCCAAAAGCGACCGAGGAGGAAAAACGTACCTGGTTGACCTCGATATAGCCGTCACCATAGGCGGTGACGGTGTTCAGAGCGGCCGTCGCAGGATCGGTATGCAGCTTCAATAAATACTCCGGCTTTATGCCTCCGATAATAGCGCATGAACCGGGCGTTATGTTGCAGTGTGTCCACTAGGGAAATAGGGCCTTTTCAGCCCCATTTGCCGCCTAGGCGTCCTTGCGCTAGATTACAGGGTTTTGTTGCGCTGCAATCGTTTGCTGGCGCGGCTTTTGAGCCCTTTTCCCCTTCGCGCCTTCGCGCCCTGGTTTTTTTTGCCCCTTCGCCCCTAAGGATTCCCATCATGAGGAAGTTCTCTCGCATTGAGCGTTTGCCCCCGTACGTTTTCAACATTACCGGCGAGCTCAAGATGGCGGCCCGTCGGCGCGGCGAGGACATCATCGACATGTCGATGGGCAATCCCGATGGCGCCACCCCCAAGCACATCGTGGACAAGATGGTCGAAGCCACCATGCGCCCGACCACCCATGGCTATTCGGTATCCAAGGGCATCCCGCGTCTGCGCAAGGCCATCTGTGACTGGTATCAGCGCCGTTACGCCGTCGAGTTCGACCCCGATTCCGAAGCCATCGTCACCATCGGCTCCAAGGAAGGCCTGGCTCACCTGATGCTGGCCACCCTGGACCGCGGCGACACCGTGCTGGTGCCCAACCCCAGCTACCCGATCCACATCTATGGCGCGGTCATCGCCGGCGCCAACATCCGCTCCGTGCGCATGACGCCGGGCGTGGACTTCTTCGAAGAGCTCGAACGCGCCGTGCGCGAGTCGATCCCGAAGCCCAAGATGATGGTGCTGGGCTTTCCCAGCAACCCCACCGCCCAGTGCGTGGACCTGTCGTTCTTCGAACGCGTGGTGGCGCTGGCCAAGGAACACGACATCCTGGTGGTGCACGACCTGGCCTACGCCGACATTACCTTCGACGGCTACGTCGCCCCCTCGATCATGCAGGTGCCCGGCGCGCGCGATGTCGCGGTCGAGTTCTTCACCATGAGCAAGAGCTACAACATGGCGGGCTGGCGCATCGGTTACATGGTCGGCAACCGCGAGCTGGTCGGCGCGCTGGCGCGCATCAAGAGCTATCACGACTACGGTACGTTCACGCCGATCCAGGTGGCGTCCATCGCCGCCCTGGATGGCCCGCAGGATTGCGTGAACGAAATCGTGGCGCAGTACCAAAGCCGCCGCGACGTGCTCGCGCGCGGTCTGCATGAAGCAGGTTGGAATGTGGAAATTCCCAAGGCGTCCATGTACATCTGGGCGCAGATCCCCGAACCCTACAGGGCGATGGGCTCTTTGGAATTTGCCAAGCGTGTCCTGTCGGATGCGAAAGTGGCCGTGTCCCCCGGGATCGGCTTTGGCGAATATGGCGACGAATACGTGCGCTTCGCGCTTATCGAAAACGAGCAGCGCACCCGCCAGGCGGTGCGCGGCATCAAAGATATGTTCCGCAAGGACGGTCTGCTGAAGTAGGGGGCCCGGCAGGGGCCCCCCCGTAGCGCTGCGCGCTTCCCCCCAGGGGGCATGCTGGCGGACCGGCGGAGCCGGATCCGCGGCATCCCGATCGGGGGGCACCTCGTGGCTGCAGCTGTTATTGCGTGAGCAGTTTGGAGAAATGAAATGAATTCCCCCCAACGGCCGCCCGCAGAGGGCGCCGCGATGAATCCCATGAAAGTGGGCCTGCTCGGTCTGGGCGTAGTTGGCGGCGGCACGTGGACCGTGCTGTCGCGCAATGCGGAAGAGATCGCGCGTCGCGCGGGTCGCCGCATTGAAGTCACCCGCGCCGCCGTGCGCGACGTGCAGAAGGCGCGCGCCCGCGTCGGCGATTCGCTGCGTGTCGATACCGATGTGCACGCGCTGGTGCGCGACCCCGACATCGACATCGTTGTCGAACTGATCGGCGGCGACACTCTGGCGCTCGAGCTGGTGCTCGAAGCCATCGCCAACGGCAAGCACGTGGTCACGGCCAACAAGGCCTTGCTGGCCAAGCACGGCAACGAGATCTTCGCCGCAGCGTCCGAGCGCGGCGTGATGGTGGCGTTCGAGGCCGCGGTGGCTGGCGGCATTCCCATCATCAAGGCCATCCGCGAAGGCCTGACCGCCAACCGCATCCAGTGGGTCGCCGGCATCATCAACGGCACCACCAACTTCATCCTGTCCGAAATGCGCTCGCGCGGCCTGCCGTTCGCCGACGTGCTGGCCGAAGCCCAGCGCCTGGGCTACGCCGAAGCCGACCCCACCTTCGACGTCGAAGGCGTGGACGCCGCGCACAAGCTGACCCTGCTGGCATCGCTGGCCTTCGGCGTGCCGGTGCAGTTCGACCGCGCCTACATCGAAGGCATCTCGCAACTGGCCGCCGAAGACATCGAACACGCCGAACGCCTGGGCTACCGCATCAAACTGCTGGGCATCACCAAGCGCCGCAACGATGGCATCGAATTGCGCGTACACCCGGCGCTGGTGCCGGCCGAGCGCCTCTTGGCCAATGTCGAAGGCGCG
The DNA here is from genome assembly GCF_000633435.1 of Achromobacter sp. DH1f. NCBI lineage: Bacteria > Pseudomonadati > Pseudomonadota > Betaproteobacteria > Burkholderiales > Alcaligenaceae > Achromobacter > Achromobacter sp. DH1f. The sequence continues at coordinate 255,339 of NZ_AYMF01000033.1, forward strand.
ATGAACGCCGTGCTGGTCAAGGGCGACGCCGTGGGTCCCACGCTGTATTATGGCCAGGGCGCGGGCGAAGAGCCCACCGCCTCGGCGGTGGTGGCCGATCTGGTCGACGTGACGCGCCTGCACACCGCCGACCCGGGCAACCGCGTGCCGCACCTGGCCTTCCAGCCGGACGCCATGTCGGATACGCCGATCCTGTCGATCGAACAGGTCAGCACGTCGTACTACCTGCGCTTGCGCGTGGATGACCAGCCGGGCGTGCTGGCCGACATCGCGCGCATTCTGGCCGACCGCTCGATCTCGATCGGGTCGATGATCCAGCAGCCTTCGCACATCGGTGGCGCGGACATCATCTTCCTCACGCACGAAGCGGTGGAAGGCAACGTCAATCAAGCCATCGAGCGCATCGAGGCCTTGCCGTTCGTGCGGTCCAAGGTCACCCGCCTACGCGTGGAGCACCTGGCATGAACTACCTCTCGACCCGGGGGGGCATGGCCCCCCAGCCGTTCTCGGACATCCTGCTCGAAGGGCTGGCGCCGGATGGCGGCCTGGCCGTACCCGAGCAACTGCCCCAGGTCTCGGCGGAAACGCTCGAATCCTGGCGCGGCCTCCCGTATGCCGACCTGGCGTTCGAGGTCCTGTCGCGCTTTGCCACCGACATCCCGGCGGACGACCTGCGCGGCCTGACCCGCGCCGCGTACACGTCGCAGATATTCAACAGCGAAGACATCGTCCCGCTGCGTCCGCTGGACAACGGCCTGTCGCTGCTGGGGCTGTCCGAAGGGCCGACACTGGCCTTCAAGGACATGGCCATGCAGTTCCTGGGCCAGGTGTTCGAATACGTGCTGACCCGCCGCGGCACTACGCTCAACATCGTGGGCGCCACCTCGGGCGATACCGGTTCGGCCGCCGAATACGCCTTGCGCGGCAAGCGCGGCGTGGCCGTGTTCATGCTGTCGCCGCACGGCCGCATGAGCGCGTTCCAGCGCGCCCAGATGTATTCGCTGCAAGACGAGAACATCCATAACATCGCCGTGCGCGGCGTGTTCGACGAGGCCCAGGACATCGTCAAGGCCTTGGCTGGCGACCTGGCGTTCAAGTCCAAGTACCGTCTGGGCGCGGTCAATTCCATCAACTGGGCGCGCATTGCCGCCCAGGTGGTGTACTACTTCCACGGCTGGCTGCGCGCCACCGACAAGCCGGGCCAGCAGGTCTCGTTTGCCGTGCCGTCGGGCAACTTCGGCAATATCCTGTCCGGCCATATCGCGCGCAGCATGGGCCTGCCCGTGCGCCGCCTGGTGCTGGCCACGAACGAGAACAACGTGCTGGAAGAATTCTTCCGCACCGGGGTCTACCGTCCGCGTCCGGCCGAACAGACCTACGCCACGTCCAGCCCGTCGATGGACATCTCGCGCGCCTCGAACTTCGAACGCTTCGTCTTCGACCTGGTCGGCCGCGATGCCGCCCGCGTCAAGGCCTTGTGGTCCGACCTGGCGCGCGATGGCTTCTTCGACCTGTCGGCCCTGAAGCCGCAATTCGAAGAACGCTACGGCTTCGTGTCGGGCGCCAGCTCGCACGAAGACCGCCTGGCCACGATCCGCTCGCTGTACGACCAGACCGGCGTGCTGGTGGATCCGCACACCGCCGATGGCATCAAGGTCGCGCGCGACCACGTCGAACCGGGCGTGCCGATGCTGGTGCTCGAAACCGCCTTGCCCGCCAAGTTCTCGGAAACCATCGAGGCCGCGCTGGGCCGTCCGGCCACGCCGCCGGGCAACCTGGCCAACCTGGAATCGCTGCCGCAGCGCGTCGAAGTGATGGACTGCGATGCCGCCGCCGTGCGCCGCTACATCGAGGCCCACGCCAAGGTGTAAAGGCTGCTTGCGGATGTATTGGGTTGCAACCCCTCGCCGGTGTGAGCCACGAGGGGTTTTTTACGTTCTTACGCACTTTGGCCACAACCCGTCACTTATTGCGCGCCATCATCCGATACAGTGAATCCACCATTCACACTCGGAGAACACGCCCATGAACCTGAAGACCATGACGTTGGCCCTGGTGGTGACCGGAGTTGGGGTGCTGGCCGGATGCTCGTCGCCCTCGGTCATTCAGCAACGGGACGGGACCTCGACCGTCACCCCGGATACGCCCACCTATGACAAGAAGTCGGGCATGTACGAGTACGACAAGGACGGCAAGAAGGTCCAGATCAACAAGGACGATGTGAAGTCCATCGAAGAAGTGAAGTAAGCGCGGCAAGCGTCACGGAACAACCGCGGCGCACAACGTACCGCGCAAAAAAAGCCCCGGCACGAGTGCCGGGGCTTTTGCATGGGCGTCGCGCGAAGGCGAGGCTTACTTGGCCGCAGCCGCAGCCGCTGCCGCAGCCTCGGCGTGATATCGGCCCACGCGTTCGACTTCGTTCTTCGAACCCAGGATGACGCTCACACGCTGGTGCAGCTTGTCCGGCTGGATGTCCATGATGCGCTGTTCGCCGTTGATCGACGCGCCGCCGGCTTGTTCGACCAGGAAGCTCATGGGGTTGGCTTCGTACATCAGGCGCAGCTTGCCGGCCTTGCCGGGTTCACGGGCATCCCAGGGGTACATGAAGATGCCGCCACGGGTCAGGATGCGATGCACGTCCGCCACCATCGAGGCGATCCAGCGCATGTTGTAGTCCTTGCCCAGGGGGCCGGTGGTGCCGGCCAGGCAATCGTCGACGTAGCGTTTGACCGGGGCGGCCCAGTGACGCATGTTCGACATGTTGATCGCGAATTCCTTGGTGTCTTCCGGCACCCGGATGTTTTCGTGAGTGAGCACCCACGAGCCCATTTCGCGGTCCAGCGTGAAGCCCACCACGCCGTTGCCGATGGTCAGCACCAGCATGGTCTGCGGGCCGTACACGGCATAGCCGGCCACGACCTGCTTGTTGCCCGGCTGCAGGAAGTCGGCTTCGCAGACCGGAGCGCCCGACACATTGTGCGGCGCCTGCAGCACCGAGAAGATGGTGCCGATCGAGACGTTCACGTCGATGTTCGACGAGCCATCCAGGGGATCGAACAGCAGCAGGTATTCGCCCTTGGGGTAGCGGTTCGGGATGAGGTGGATGGTTTCCATCTCTTCCGAGGCCATGGCCGCCAGGTGGCCGCCCCATTCGTTGGCTTCGAGCAGGATCTCGTTGGACAGCACGTCCAGCTTCTTCTGGACTTCGCCCTGCACGTTCTCGCTTTCGAGGCTGCCCAGGACGCCGCCCAGGGCGCCCTTGCTGACTGCGTGGCTGATTGCCTTGCAGGCGCGCGCGACGACCTCGATGAGCAGCCGCACTTCGGGGGCCAGGGCCTGGGCGGAGCGTTGCTGCTCGACCAGGTATTGGGTAAGTGTTTTACGTTTCAAAAGGTTCTCCCTATGCTGCGAATTCTAATGCCTTGGATACGATTTCCTGAACGTTGCGCGACAGCCCCTCGTGCCCGCGAACCTGTTGCAGGGCCGCTTGCATCGGGGTGCGCAAGGCCGGCACGAAGCGCGACCAGTTGTCCAGCGCGCGCGCCAGGCGGGCGGCGATTTCCGGGTTGAGGGCGTCCAGCGCCAGCACCTGCTCGGCCCAGAAGGCGTAACCGGTGCCGTCGGGATGGTGCATGCCGCGGGCGTTGTTCAGGCAGAACTGGAACACCAGGGCACGCGCACGGTTGGGGTTGCGCAGCGTGAACGCCGGGTGTTTCATCAGCTCGCGCGCCGTCTGCACGGTGGTGTAGCGAGCCGCCGCCTGCAAGGCAAACCACTTGTCCACCACCAGCGCGTTGTCCTGCCATTTGTCGTAGAACGCGGCCAGCGCCTGTTGCGGGAACTCGCCCTGGCCGTAGTTGATCAGGGCAGACAGCGCGGCCATGCTGTCGGTCATGTTGCCGGCGTGCTCGTATTGCTGCTCGGCCAGGCGCTGCGCCTCGTGTTCGCCGGCGGCCATCAGGTGGCTGAGCGCCAGGTTCTTCAGGGCGCGCTTGCCGGCCGGCACCGGCGCCGGGCTGTATTCGCCCGGCGTCTGGTTGTCGTCGAAGGCTTGACGGAACTCTGCGGTGAGCTGACGGCCCAATTCGGCGCGCAGGAAGTCGCGAGCCACGGCCAGGGCCGGCGGGTCCACGGCCTGCATGCGCTCGGCCAGCGTCTTTTCCGAAGGCAATGCCAGCGCGCGGGCGCGGTAGGCGGCGTCCAGGCTGGGGTCGGTCAGGAGGGCGCGCCAGGCATCGATGAAGGCAGTGTCGGCGTGCAGTGTGCGGCCGGCCTGGCGGGCGTCGGCCAGGCTCAGGATCTGGCGCGTGGCCAGTTCCTGGCCGGCTTCCCAGCGTGCGAACGGATTGCTGTCGTGGGCCGACAGCAGCGCGAGTTCGGCGTCGGTCCAGTCGTAGTCGACGATCACGGGGGCCGAGAAATCGCGCAGCAAGGATGGCACGGGCAGCGCGTCGATGCCGTCGAAGTGCCATTGCTGGGTCTGGGTGGTCAGTTCCAGCAAGGCGGTTTCACGTTCGGCGCCTTCGTGGCGCAGCGTCAGGGCGCGACCCTCACGGTCGAGCAGGCCGATGGCGAAGGGGATATGGTACGGCGCCTTGACGAAACCGGCGGGGGCCTTCTTTTCAACGCCGACCGGCTGGCAATCCTGCGACAGCGTCACCGTCACACGGCGCGCGGCGGCGTCGTGCTCGAGCTTGACCGTCACGCGCGGCGTGCCGGCCTGGCGATACCAGTTGCGGAACACGGTCAGGTCGCGACCGGGATGTTGGCGCGTATAAACCGATTCCATCGCCGCGACGAAATCGTCGCAGGTGACGGCCTGGCCGTCGTGGCGGCGGAAGTATTCGTCCATGCCGGCGCGAAAACCGGCTTCACCCAGCAGCGTGTGCTGCATGCGGATGACTTCGGCGCCTTTCTCGTACACCGTGGCGGTATAGAAATTGCCGATTTCCTGGTAGCTGTCGGGCCGGATCGGGTGGGCCATCGGACCCGCATCTTCAGGAAACTGCGCGGCGCGCAGGGTGACGACGTCGTCGATGCGTTTCACGGCGCGGGCGCTGGCGGCGGCCGCTTCGTCCATGTCCTGCGCCATCATGTCGGCGCTGAATTCCTGGTCGCGGAATACGGTCAGGCCTTCTTTCAGGCTGAGCTGGAACCAATCGCGGCACGTGACGCGGTTACCGGTCCAGTTATGGAAGTATTCATGGCCGATGACCGATTCAATGCCCTCGTAGTTGGCGTCCGTGGCCGTCTCGGCGTCGGCCAGCACATAGGCGGCATTGAAAATGTTCAGGCCCTTGTTTTCCATCGCGCCCATATTGAAATCATGGACGGCCACCACCATGAAACGGTCCAGGTCGAGTTCCAGGCCGAAACGGGTTTCGTCCCAGCGCAGCGCGCGCACCAGGGAATCGAGCGCCCATTCGGTCTTGGTCTCGGCGCCCGGGTCGCTATAGACCTGCAGCAGCACGTCGCGGCCGCTGGCGGTCTTGACGGTGGTTTCGCGGTGGGTCAGGTTGCCGGCCACCAGGGCGAACAGATAGCAGGGCTTGGGGAACGGGTCTTCCCATTCGACTTCGTTGCGGCCGTCGGGCAATTGGCGCGAGGCGACCAGGTTGCCGTTGGAGAGCAGTACGGGGTAGGCCGGTTCGGCGCGCAGGGTCACGCGATAGCGCGACATGACGTCGGGGCGGTCGGCAAACCAGGTAATGCGGCGAAAGCCTTCGGCCTCGCATTGCGTGAAGAAATTGCCGCCCGATACGTACAGGCCCATCAGCGTGGAATTGGCGGCAGGCTTGCAGCGGCTGACGATTTCCACCGAGGCGTCGGCGGGCAGGCCATACAGTGCCAGGCTGTGCTCGGACTGGTGATAACGGTCGGCGGCCAGCGGTTGGCCATCGACGGCAACCGAGACCAGTTCCAGGTCTTCGCCGTCCAGCACCAGGGCGGCATCGGCGCTGGCGTCGGCCTTGCGCTGCACCTGCATGACGCAGCGCACCTCGGTGGCCTCGGGGGCCAGGTCGAATGCCAGCGCGACGTGGGGAATATCGTAGGGGTAGGGCTGGTAATCCTTGCGGTATACGGTAACGGGCGTGTCTGTGCGCATGGGATTGCAGTCCTGTATGAACGGAGAGTCCTATTGTAGTGGCTGGGCAGGCGGGTGCAGGGTCGCCTGATGGCCTACCGCAAACTTTTGCCGGCCCGGGCGGTCAAACGTCAGTATGATGGCGCCGTCGCGCGCAATGAGGAGTCGCAAATGTCCCGTTCTTCCCGTTTCAATGCCGGCCGCTGGGCCGCGGTACTGGCTGTCATGGGGGCATTGGTACTGAGCGGATGTGCGGCCCCGACGGTGTCGGCCCGCGTCACCTCATTCCAGCAATGGCCGACCGGCGTCGAAGGCCAGACCTACCAGTTCGTGCCCGCCGACGCCTCGCAAGCCAATAATCTGGAATACCAGTCCTACCAGGATATGGTCCGCGCCGGTATCGGCGCCACCGGGCTGGTCGAGGTCCAGGGCGGCGCCAAGGCCCGTTTCGACGTCTCGTTCAAGTATGGAACGACGCAGACCCAGATCATGGTACGGCGTCCGTATGACCCGTATTACAACGGTGGTTACGGCTACGGCGGCTTCTACGGGCCGCGGCCTTGGGGCGGTTACTACGGTTACTGGGGGCCGGAATGGGTCGATGTGCCCATGGTGGTCCAGCGCAATACCTTGACCCTGCAGATCCACGACACCCAGCGGGGCGGCGCCGAGGTATACCGGTCCAGCGCCTTCATACTCAGCGAACGGGACAATTTCATTCGCACGATGCCCTATCTGGTCCGTGCAATATTTGACAATTTCCCGGGAAATAATGGCGCAGAACGTGAAATTCAGTTCCCGGTTCAGTGAAATTTCAGGTGCCGCGCATGCGGCGCTAAAATAAAAAAGGCGCACCAAAGTGGTGCGCCTTTTATTTTTCTTACTGAATAATAGGTTTTATTCTTTGATAAGAAAACTGTCGCGCGTGGCGCCGTTGGCTTCTTCGGCGGCGAGCCAGCGCGGCGCCTTGCCACGACCGCTCCAGGTTTCCCCGGTTTGGGGGTGGCGGTACTTGGGCGCAACGGCGCGTTTGGCGGCGTTGGCGGGGCGAGCGGCAGCGCCGGCCTTGCGGCGGCTGCTGGGCGTGGCTGCACGGGCGGGCTTGTTCGAGCCGAAAGCGGCGGCAATTTCGTCCGGGGTGATGTCGTACTCGCGCATGGACGTGATGATCGAAGCGATCACGGGCTTGCGGCGCTTGGTTTGGAGGACTTCAGCCTTCTTTTGGAGCTTGTTGATTTCCTTTTCGATCTTTGCTTGCAGAGCTGCGTAGGTTTCTCGGGCCATGGTTTATTCCTGATTATGGAACTGCTTTAATCGCCGGCGAAGTTATGTTTATTTGTTGTGCTTCGCATAATACAGAAATTGGAGCTTGATTGTCGCAGTTCCGGACTAATTACTTTGTATCAAAACCGCCGGAGAGTCTTTAGACTTGCGGGTTCCCGCCGAGAACAAGTATTGGGAATGATATTCCCAAATTTGGGACTAATTGAAACAAATGAAGCGTTGGTTCATGAGGCGGACGAATGTCTGTTGCGAGGCTTGAAAAAAGCGCTTTTTGTTTCATGAAGCGAGCGGATGTCAGGAAAATCGCCGTTTTTCCCGTTGCGCGGCTAGCGTATTTCAGGTTTCTCGAATGCTGAGAATGGGGCTGATTCGTCGCTCGACCGGCGGTTGAGCAGGGCCGCGTCATGCGCAAATGTTTTGCGGTTTCTACGGGTATGCCTATTTTCATCGGTGCACTACAGCGGGGATATACGACGACTTATTGCTCGGGTGTATTCACAGGTTTTAGTTTTTCGTTCTAGTTGTATGACAAGTTTGAAATGACGGCACCGACCCCGGGCGTGGCGCTCGAAACCGGGCGGTCGGCACGTCCTGCGCATTTCCAACGGGACCATTCGCCGGTTTTCAATGTGGTCAATACGTAGTTTGAGTCAGTCCCTGATTTGTTAACTTGATAGGTAATATCCCGCGCCGGGGACGCCGGGCCCGTGTCGGCGTTACGATAGAGGCTTGAGCGTCAATGCAGGCGCGTTCCCGCGCCGGCGCCCCCCAACAGAGTCCTATGAAAATCATCGATCCCGCTATTGCTTCCCTGGCCACCGCCAAATCGCTGTTGCTCGACCCCTGGGGGCTGACCGAGGCCGACATGGCGCGCGCGCTGGGTGAAATCTTCACCCACAAGGTCGACTACGCCGACCTGTACTTCCAGTACACCCGCAGCGAAGGCTGGAGCCTGGAAGAGGGCATCGTCAAGACCGGCAGCTTCTCGATCAGCCAGGGCGTGGGCGTGCGTGCCGTGAGCGGCGAGAAAACCGCTTTCGCCTATTCCGATTCGCTGTCGGCCGACGCGCTGCTGTCGTCGGCGCATGCGGTGCGCGGCATTGCCCGGCGCGGCGCGGGCAAGGTCAAGGTGGCGGCCCAGGTCGAAGCCGAAATGGGCCGCAGCCTGTATGCGGACATCGACCCCGTCGCAACGCTGAGCGCACCCGAGAAAGTGGCGCTGCTCGAACGCATCGAGCGCATGGCGCGCGCCCGTGATCCGCACGTGATCCAGGTCATGGCCGGCCTGGGCGCCGAATACGACGTGGTACTGGTGGCCGGCAGCGACGGCCGCCTGGCCGCCGATGTGCGTCCGCTGGTGCGCCTGTCGCTCACCGTCATCGCCGAGCGCAACGGCCGTCGCGAGATGGGCCATGCCGGCGGCGGCGGCCGTCTTGGCCTGGCTTATTTCACGGACGAAATGCTGCAAAGCTATGTCGAGCGCGCCGTGCACGAAGCCATGGTCAACCTGGAAGCGCGTCCCGCGCCGGCCGGCGAAATGACCGTGGTGCTGGGCTCGGGCTGGCCCGGCATCCTGCTGCACGAAGCCGTCGGCCATGGCCTGGAAGGCGATTTCAACCGCAAGGGTTCCAGCGTGTTCTCTGGCCGCATCGGCGAGCGCGTGGCGTCCAAGGGCGTCACCGTGATCGACGACGGCACCATTCCGGACCGCCGCGGTTCGCTCAACATCGACGACGAGGGCAATGCCACGCAGCGCAACGTCCTGATCGAAGACGGCATCCTGCGCGGCTATATGCAGGACACCCTGAATGCCCGCCTGATGAAGACCGCCGCCACCGGCAACGGCCGCCGCGAATCCTTCGCGCACCTGCCGATGCCGCGCATGACCAACACCTATATGCTGGCCGGCGACAAAGTGCCCGAGGAAATCATCTCGTCGGTCAAGCGCGGCCTGTATGCGGCGAACTTCGGCGGCGGCCAGGTCGACATCACCAACGGCAAGTTCGTGTTTTCGGCGTCCGAGGCCTACATGATCGAAGATGGCAAGATCACGTACCCGGTCAAGGGCGCGACCCTGATCGGCAACGGCCCCGACGCCATGACCCGCGTGACCATGATCGGCAACGACCTGAAGCTGGACTCGGGCGTGGGCACCTGCGGCAAGGACGGCCAGAGCGTGCCGGTAGGCGTAGGCATGCCCACGGTCCGCATGGAAGGCCTGACGGTCGGCGGAACAGCCTGATAACGCCCCCACGCCGCGCGCTTTGCGCTTGCTGCCCCCCGAGGGGGCTGTCCGGCCTTCGGGCGGCCGGGCGGCCGGACGGCTATTTTTGCGGGGCGTTGTCTTGGATTCCCTTGCCGCGCGCACGACAGCAGTTGCTGGCCACGAGGGAGCTGTCCGGTCTTCGTTCGGCCGGGCGGCAATTCTTTCGGGACAGTTTGGGAAAATTGTGCTAGAGTCTTTCGCTATGAAATTCGCGTCCCCCGCCTTTTACTTTTATTTTTATGGTTTTCTGAAGCCGCTGGCGGAGGAAGGGACGCGCTCAATCTGAAGTTTGGAAAGAATCCCCCCCAAAAAAGCCGCCAGCGAACTGGCGGCTTTTTTTGTGCCGCCAGCTTGAGGAAACAACCCCGGAGCATGCGCCCCGTGGCGGGAAACCCAGGAGCAGTACCGTGTCACACAATACCGACGACCTTCGCATTCGAGAAATCAAAGAACTGAACCCGCCCGCGCACGTGATGCGCGAGTTCGCATGCACGAAAGAGGCATCCGATACCGTGTTCTCCGCCCGGCAGTCGATGCACCGCATCCTGCACGGCATGGACGATCGCATGATCGTCGTGATCGGGCCCTGCTCGATTCACGACACCCGTGCCGCGATCGAGTATGCGAAGCGCCTGAAGCCGGTACGCGACCGCCTGAGCGCGGACCTGGAAATCGTGATGCGCGTGTATTTCGAGAAGCCGCGCACCACGGTGGGCTGGAAGGGCCTGATCAATGATCCCGACCTGAACGGCAGCTTCGACATCAACAAGGGGGTGCGCGTGGCCCGCGAACTGCTGCTGGACATCAACAGCCTGGGCCTGCCGGCGGGATGCGAGTTCCTGGACATGATTACGCCGCAATACATTGCGGACCTGGTCTCCTGGGGGGCGATCGGGGCGCGCACGACCGAAAGCCAGGTGCATCGCGAACTGGCTTCGGGCTTGTCGTGTCCGGTGGGTTTCAAGAACGGTACGGACGGCAATGTGAAGATCGCGGTCGACGCGATCAAGGCGGCGTCGCAGCCGCACCATTTCCTGTCGGTGACCAAGGGCGGGCATTCGGCCATCGTCTCGACCGCGGGCAACGAGGACTGTCACGTCATCCTGCGCGGCGGCAAGACGCCGAACTACGATGCCGCCAGCGTCGACGCGGCCTGCCAGGATATGTCCAAGGCCGGCCTGGCGCAGCGCGTCATGGTCGATGCCAGCCACGCCAACAGCAGCAAGAAACCCGAGAACCAGACGCTGGTGATCGAAGACGTCGCGCGCCAGATGGAAGCGGGCGATGCACGCCTGGTCGGCGTCATGGTCGAGAGCCACCTGCTGGGCGGGCGCCAGGACATGGTGCCGGGCACGCCGCTGGTCTATGGCCAGAGCATCACCGATGGTTGCATCGACTGGGACGCCTCGGTGGCCGTGCTGGAACGCCTGGCGCATGCCGTGCGCGAACGCCGCCGCGTGGCGCTGACCTCGGGCAAGTGACCTCGGCTTACCGCAAGCCGCCCCTTGGGGCGACTTGCGGCGCCCGGGGGCGGCGTAGAATATCCGGATCGTCCCATCCGAGAAAACGCTGATCATGAACGCTCCCTTGCACGCTGAATCGCTGCGCCGCGCGGTGCCGGCCGCCTGTCTGGAGGCCCTGCGCGCCCGTTTCGGCGACCGCTTTTCCGAATCCGCCGCGGTGCGCGAGCACCACGGCCGCGACGAATCGCCGTATCCCGCCATGCTGCCGGACGCGGTCGTCTTCGCCCACACCACCGAAGAAGTCGCCGAGGTCGCCAAGCTGTGCAACGAGCACCGCGTGCCGCTGATTCCCTACGGCGCCGGGTCGTCGCTCGAAGGCCACATCCTGGCGATCCAGGGCGGCATCAGCCTGGACCTGTCGCAGATGAACAAGGTGCTGGCCGTCAACGCCGAAGACCTTACCGCCACGGTGCAGGCCGGCGTGCTGCGCAAGCAGCTCAACGAAGAAATCCGCAGCACCGGCCTGTTCTTCCCGATCGATCCGGGCGCCGACGCCAGCCTGGGCGGCATGGCCGCCACGCGCGCCTCGGGCACCAACGCCGTGCGCTACGGCACCATGCGCGAAAACGTGATGTCGCTGACCGTGGTCACCGCCGACGGCCGCATCGTGCGCACCGCGGGCCGCGCCCGCAAGTCGTCGGCCGGCTACGACCTGACCCGCATTTTCGTGGGCAGTGAAGGCACGCTGGGCATCATCACCGAAGTGACGGTGCGCCTGTATCCGCAACCCGAGGCCGTGTCGGCCGCGGTCTGCAATTTCCCCACGCTCGATGCCGCCGTGCAGAGCGTGATCGAAATCATCCAGATGGGCGTGCCCGTGGCCCGTGTCGAATTCATGGACGCGGCCAGCGTGCGCTCGGTGAACCTGCACAGCAAGCTGACGCTGCGCGAAACCCCGCTACTGGTGTTTGAATTCCACGGCAGCCCGGCCGGCGTGCAAGAACAGGCCGAAACCGTGCAGGCGATCACCGCCGAACACGGCGGCATGGACTTCGAATGGGCCGAACGCCCCGAAGACCGCAGCCGCCTCTGGACCGCTCGCCACAACGCCTATTTCGCCGGCCTGCAACTGCGCCCCGGCTGCCGCGCCAGCACCACCGACGTCTGCGTGCCGATCTCGCGCCTGGCCGATTGTGTGCGCGACACCGTTGAAGAACTGGACCGCGCCAGCTTCCCGTACACCATCGTGGGCCACGTGGGCGACGGCAACTTCCACGTGCTGATGCTGCTGGACGCCGACAGCGAGCGCGAATGGCAGGAATCCGAAACCATCAACCACAACCTGGTGCGCCGCGCCATCGCGGCTGACGGCACCTGCACCGGCGAACACGGTGTGGGCCTGCACAAAATGCAATTCATGGCCGAAGAGCACGGCGACCACGCCCTGGAACTGATGCGCAGCCTCAAGCATGCATTTGATCCGAACAACATCCTGAACCCGGGCAAGATCGTGTCCTGGTAAGGCGCCGTCAGGCGGTACGAAAAAGGCCGGCGGGGCAACCCGCCGGCCTTTTTCATTGAGACGAGGCAGGCCAGGCGGGTTTTGCCCGATGGGCTGGGGCGTTCTCACCTGATGGGAATGAACTCGGGCGCACTTTACGGCTGGTTACGTCTGCGTCGACCGTCTCGCCTGTTGGCCGTACGCACGGTATACGCAGGATGCGGGTAAATCCCGGCCTGCGTCCAGCCTGCGGTCGCGCTATTGTTGCGCTCATGAATTCTCTGGTCGAAACCGGCCTGGCACACGTGCAGGCGCCTTATTCGTTGCAGCAACTCGTCGAGGCGTTGTCGGCCGCGCTGCCGTCGCATTGCGTGCTGTTTCGCGAAGAGGACACGCGCCCGTACGAATGCGACGGGTTGTCGTTGTACCGGGCCTTGCCCGCCGTGGTGGCCCTGCCGGAAACCGAAGAGCAGGTGCAGTCGGTCATGCGCATCTGCAAGCGGCTCAATGCGCCACTGGTGGCGCGCGGCGCCGGCACGGGCTTGTCTGGCGGCGCGATGCCGCATAGCCAGGGCGTGCTGCTGGGCCTGTCCAAATTCAACCGCATCAAGCATATCGACCTGGCCAGCGCGACTGCGGTGGTCGAGCCGGGTGTGCGCAACCTGGCCATTTCCGAAGCCGCGTCGCCTTACGGGCTGTACTACGCGCCGGACCCTTCCAGCCAGATTGCCTGTTCGATTGGCGGCAACGTCGCGGAAAACTCCGGCGGCGTGCATTGCCTGAAGTACGGGCTGACGGTGCACAACGTGCTGCGGGTGCGCATGGTCACCATCGACGGCGACGTCGTGGAACTGGGTTCCGAAGCGCCTGACGCCCCCGGCCTGGACCTGCTTTCAGTGTTCATCGGCTCGGAAGGCATGTTGGGCGTGGTGACCGAAGTGACCGTCAAGCTGATCCCCAAGCCGGCCTGTGCGCAGGTGGTGATGGCCAGCTTCGCCAGCGTCGAAGCGGCGGGCAATGCCGTCACGCAGGTGATCGCCGACGGCATCATTCCGGCGGGCCTGGAAATGATGGACCGGCGCGCCACGCACATGGTCGAACCCTTCGTGCGCGCGGGCTACGACATGGACGCGCAGGCCATCCTGCTGTGCGAATCGGACGGCACGCCGGATGAAGTGGCGCACGAGATCGCGCGCATGGAAGCCATCTTCCGCGCGGCCGGGGCGACCCGCTGCCAGGTGTCCGCCTCCGAAGCCGAGCGGCTCAAATTCTGGGCGGGACGCAAGAACGCGTTTCCCGCTGCCGGGCGCGTGTCGCCCGATTACTACTGCATGGACGGCACGATTCCGCGCCGTCATCTCGCGCGGGTGCTGGGCGCCATCGAACAAATGGAAGACGAGTTCAGCCTGCGCTGCGCCAACGTCTTTCATGCGGGCGATGGCAACCTGCACCCGTTGATCCTGTTCGATTCGAATAAACCGGACGAAGTGGAGCGTGCCGAGAAATTCGGCGCCGCCATACTCGAACTGTGCGTGCAGGTAGGAGGAACCGTGACTGGAGAGCACGGTGTGGGAATGGAGAAAATAAATCAAATGTGCGTGCAATTCTCTCGCGAAGAACTCGACGCGTTCCTGGCGGTCAAGCGGGCGTTCGACCCGCCGTGCCTGCTGAATCCTGAAAAGGTCATCCCCACACTGGCCCGCTGCGCCGAATACGGCAAGATGCATGTGCATGCGGGCGAGTTGCGCTTCCCGGATCTCGCTCGCTTCTAGGACGTTCCCCCTATGGATTTCGTCCTGTCGGAATTGTGCGACCAGGTCATGACGGCGCGCGCCGGTCACAAGCCGCTGTTCGTCATGGGCGGCGGCAGCAAGGCGTTCTACGGCAACTACCGGCCTGTGACGCCGCAAGACGGCCATTGCCTGCTGGACATGACGCCGTTTCGCGGCATCGTCAGTTATCACCCCTCCGAGCTGGTGGTGACCGTGCGCGCCGGTACGCCGCTGGCCGAACTGGAGGCCGCGTTGGCTGAGCACGGACAGATGCTGGCTTTCGAACCGCCGCATTTCTCGCCTGCGGCGACGGTGGGCGGCTGCGTGGCAGCCGGTCTGTCCGGGCCGCGCCGCATGAGCGCCGGCGCCTTGCGCGATTTCGTGCTGGGCGCGCGGCTGCTGGATTCGGATGGCCGGGTGCTGTCGTTCGGCGGCGAGGTCATGAAGAACGTGGCGGGCTATGACGTGTCGCGCCTGCTGGCTGGGTCGCACGGCATCTTCGGCGCCATTCTCGAGGTGTCGCTGAAAGTCGTGCCCAAGCCGATCGAGGAAGTGACGTTGGCGTTGCCGTCCACGCAGGCGCAGGCCCTGGCCAGCTTTGCGCTGTGGCGCGGCAAGCCGCTGCCGATTTCCGCGACCAGCTGGACGGGCGCGGCCCAGGACGAAGGCTTGATGCATGTGCGCCTGTCCGGCGCGCCGCCGGCCATAGCCAGCGCGCGGCAACTGATCGGCGGCGACGCGCTGGCGCCCGATGCAGCCCAGTCCTGGTGGACGGGACTGCGCGAACAGACGCATGCGTTCTTCGCCCCCGCCCGACCCTTGTGGCGGCTGGCCCTGCCGCCCACCGCGGCCGCGCTCGGGCATGGCCCGACGCTGATCGAGTGGGGCGGCGGCCAACGCTGGCTGTCCGGTCCGCAGGATGCCGCCGAGCTGCGCGAACTGGCGCAGCGCCTGGGCGGCCATGCGACCTTGTTCCGTCCGGCGGACGTCAAGCCGCCGGCCGATGGCGTGTTCCATCCGTTGTCGCCGGGCATCGCGTTGATCACCCGCCGTCTCAAGCAAGAACTCGACCCGGCCGGCCTGTTCAACCCCGGCCGCCTGGTCCTGGAGCTATAGCGCATCATGCAAACCAATCTGGCAGCCTGGGCCCGTGATACCGATCTCGGAAAAGAGGCCGACGCGATCCTGCGGCGCTGCGTGCATTGCGGCTTCTGCACGGCCACCTGTCCGACCTACCAGGTGCTGGGCGACGAGCTGGATAGTCCGCGCGGCCGCATCTACCTGATCAAGCAGGTGCTGGAAGGCGCGGAGCCCACCCAGTCCACGCAGCAGCATCTGGATCGTTGCCTGACCTGCCGCAATTGCGAAACCACATGCCCCTCGGGGGTGCAGTACGGCCATTTGATCGACATCGGCCGCCAGATCGTGGAAGAGCGCGTGCCGCGGCCTTGGGCTGAAAAGGCCAAGCGCAAGATGCTGCGGCGAGCCATGCTGTCGCCGCTGTTCGGCCCCGCCATGCGCGTGGGACAGGCCGTGCGCGGCCTGTTGCCCGAGACCCTCAAGCGCAAGGTGCCCGAACGCCGCGCCCCCGGTGCGCTGCCGCAGGTGGCGGGACATGCACGGCAGGTGCTGATGCTGGCCGGCTGCGTGCAGCCGGCCATGATGCCGACCATCGACGCAGCCACCATCCGGGTGCTGGATGCCGTGGGCATCGGTGCGCGCATCGCGCCCGGCGCGGGCTGCTGCGGCGCGGCCAGCTTTCACCTGGATGCGCAGGCAGCCGCGCTGGATCAGATGCGCGCGAATGTGGATGCCTGGTGGCCGCTGGTGCAGGACGGTGCGGTCGAAGCGATTGTCATGAACGCGTCGGGTTGCGGCGCCATGGTCAAGGAATACGCCCACCATCTGCGTCACGATCCGGCCTACGCCCAGCGGGCGGCCGACATCGTCGCGCGGGTCAAGGACGTGGCGGAAATCGTGGCGCCTCATGCCGCGCAATTGCGGCAGCGACTGGCGGGCAAGGGCCTGCGGGCAGCGTTTCATCCGCCCTGCACGCTGCAGCACTGGCAAGGCCTGCGGCCGTTGTCGGAGCAACTGCTGGCGGACCTGGGATTCGAGCTGCTGCCGTTTGCCGACAAGCACCTGTGCTGCGGCTCGGCAGGCGCCTATTCAGTGCTGAATCCGGAAATTGCGCTGACGTTGCGCGACCGCAAGCTGGGCGCTATCGCGCCGGCGGCGCCGGATGTGATCCTGTCGGCCAACATCGGCTGCATCGGCCATCTGCAAAGCGGCACGGACACGCCCGTGCGGCATTGGATCGAGGTGGTGGACGAGCATCTGGCCCGCGCCTAGCCGCGGCGGGAGAGTCGCCTGCGGCGCCTGAGCGCCGCGGGGAACCGGATGCAAGGCCGGGTGGCGTGGCGCTTATCGCGCCGTCTTGCTGGACAGCGCCCTGGCAGGCGCCCGCGTCATTCCACGGCCTTGACCATGTCTTCGAGCACTTTCTTGGCGTCGCCAAAGACCATCATGGTGCGGTCCATGTAGAACAGTTCGTTGTCCAGGCCGGCGTAGCCGGAGGCCATCGAGCGCTTGTTCACGATCACGGTGCGCGCCTTGTAGGCTTCCAGGATCGGCATGCCGGCAATCGGCGACTTGGGGTCGTTCTTGGCGGCCGGATTGACCACGTCGTTGGCGCCCAGCACCAGCACCACGTCCGTCTGCGCGAACTCGCTGTTGATGTCTTCCATTTCGAAGACCTGGTCGTAGGGCACTTCGGCCTCGGCCAGCAGCACGTTCATGTGGCCCGGCATGCGGCCGGCGACGGGGTGGATGGCGTACTTGACCGTCACGCCGCGCGCGGTGAGCTTTTCAGCGAGTTCCTTCAGCGCATGCTGGGCACGGGCCACCGCCAGGCCGTAGCCCGGCACGATGGTCACGCTTTCGGCGTTGCTCATCAGGAACGCGGCGTCGTCGGGGCTGCCCGACTTGACGCTGCGCTGCGCGGCGCTGCCCGCGGCCGCGGCTGCGCCCGCCTGTCCGCCGAAGCCGCCCAGGATCACGTTGAAGAACGATCGGTTCATCGCCTTGCACATGATGTACGAGAGGATGGCCCCTGACGAACCCACGAGCGACCCCGCGATGATCAGCATCGGGTTGTTCAGCGAGAAGCCGATGCCCGCCGCCGCCCACCCCGAATAGCTGTTCAGCATCGACACCACCACAGGCATGTCGGCGCCGCCGATGGGGATGATGATCAGCACGCCCAGCACGAAGGCGATCAGGGTCATGATGACGAAGGGCGTCCAGTCCTGGGTCAGCATGAACCACACGCCCATGGCCAGCATCAGCAGCGCCAGCGCCAGGTTCAGCATGTGCTGGCCCGGGAACACGACCGGCGCGCCCTGGAACAGCCGGAACTTGTACTTGCCGGACAGTTTGCCGAAGGCGATGACGGAACCTGAGAAGGTGATGGCACCGACGAAGGTGCCGATGAACAGCTCGAAGCGGTTGCCGGTGGGAATCAGCGTGCCGGCGGCGACGATGCCGAAGGCGTGGGGCTCGGCCACCACGGCCACCGCGATGGCCACGGCCGCCAGGCCGATCATGCTGTGCATGAAGGCGACCAGTTCGGGCATCTTGGTCATTTCGACGCGCTTGGCCATCAGCGTGCCGATCGATCCGCCCACCAGCAGGCCCAGCAGCACCCAGCCCAGCCCGATGGTGGCCGTGCCGGCGCGCGCCAGGCCGACGATGAGCGCGCCGGTGGTCAGCACGGCGATCGCCATGCCGGCCATGCCGAAGGCGTTGCCCAGCCGCGACGTGGTGGGATGCGACAGGCCCTTGAGCGCCTGGATGAAGCACACCGAGGCGATCAGGTACAGCAGCGTGACGAGGTTGAGCGAGATCATTTCGCTTCCTCCTTGGCGGGCTTTCTGTCCTTTTTCTTGAACATCTCGAGCATGCGCCGCGTGACGAGGAAGCCGCCGAACACGTTGACCGCGGCCAGCGCCACGGCAAACACGCCCATGCCACGCGCCAGTCCGCCTTCGGTCAGCGCAGCTGCCAGCATGGCGCCGACGATGATGATGGCCGAGATGGCGTTGGTGACGGCCATCAGCGGCGTATGCAGCGCCGGGGTGACGTTCCAGACCACGTGGTAGCCGACATAGATGGCCAGCACGAAGATGATGAGATTCATCAGGGTGGGGTTGATCGCTTCCATGCTGTCAGTTCCTCCGCGTCACATTGCCGCCTTCGCACACCAGGCAGGCCGCCACGATTTCATCGTCGCGCTGGATCGCCAGCGCGCCGTCCGCATTGATGATGAGTTTCAGGAAGTCGAGAATGTTGCGGGCGTAGAGCGCCGACGCATCGGTGGCCACTAGGCCGGGCAGGTTGGTCAGGCCGATGAGGGTCACGCCGTGCTTTTCCACCACCTTGCCCTTCTCGGACAGCGGGCAGTTGCCGCCGCGCTCGACCGCCAGGTCCACCAGCACCGAGCCGGGCTTCATGGCCGCGACCGTTTCCGCCGAGACCAGCGTGGGCGCCGGGCGGCCGGGGATCAATGCGGTGGTGACGACGATGTCGGCCTGCTTGCAGCGTTCGGACACCAGCGCCGCCTGCCGCGCCATCCAGGCCGGCGGCATCGGCCGCGCGTAGCCGCCCACGCCTTGCGCGATCTCGCGCTCTTCGTCGGTTTCGAAGGGCACGTCGATGAATTTGGCGCCCAGCGATTCGACCTGTTCGCGCGCGGCGGGGCGCACGTCGGACGCTTCGACCACCGCGCCCAGACGCTTGGCCGTGGCGATGGCCTGCAGGCCGGCCACGCCGGTGCCCAACACCACGGCGCGGGCAGCCTTGAGCGTGCCCGCGGCGGTCATCATCATGGGGATCAGGCGGCCGTAGTGGTGGGCCGCCAGCAGCACGGCCTTGTAGCCGGCCAGGTTGGCCTGCGACGACAGCACGTCCAGGCTTTGCGCGCGAGTGATGCGGGGGGCGGCTTCCAGCGCGAAGCCGATCAGGCCGGCGCCGGCCATCTGCTGCAGGCCTTCGGCGTCGAACGGATCGAGCATGCCGATGACGACGGTGCCCGATTTCATCTGCGGCAATTCGGCGGGAGAGGGGGCGCGAACCTTCATGACCAGCTCGGCCCCCAGCGCATCCTGGGCGGTGCCGAGCGTGGCGCCCGCGGCCTCGTAGGCGTCATCGAGATAGCGCGCGGCGCTGCCCGCGCCGCGTTCCACGACTACGGTGTGTTTGCCGCCGACGTACTTCTTGACGGTTTCCGGTGTTGCTGCGACACGGGTTTCCCCGTCTCGGGTTTCTTTGGGTATCCCGATGTGCATACGACGCCTCTCCTAAGAAGGTTCGCCGTAGTTATACACTGCCCCGCCCGTGGACGGCCCGGCCGCCCAAAAGAAAGCCCCATGGGGTTAACCATGGGGCTTTGGGGCTTGCGCCCCGGTCATACCGGCCAGTCTGATGGGCTGCTGGCCGGCACTGGCACGCAGGCGTCCGGCGTCAGGCCGTCTGCGCGCGAGTCCAGTCGATCAGCGCGGCGGTGAGGTCGCGCAGGTCGGCTTTCAGGCGGCCGTAGTTGGCCGACGGACGCAGGCTGACTTCGTCCATGTACAGATTGCGGTTGATCTCGATCTGCAGGCTGTGGCGGCCTTCGTCGGGGCGGCCGAACGCGCGCACCAGTTCGACGCCCTTGTAGGGATCGTTCACGGTGACGTTGTAGCCGCGCTCGCGCAGCCACGCGGCGATGAATTCACGGAAGGCCGGGTCGCTGGTGCTGCCGTCGCGGTCGCCCAGCACGAAGTCGGGGTGGACGAGGCCGGGGCGGTCGGTGGCGTACGCGCCGGCAACGCTGGGCATCGAGTGGCAGTTGATGTGCCAGACCTTGCCGAACTTCTGGTGGGCGCTGTCCAGCACCTGGCCCAGCGCGGCATGGTAAGGCTTCCAGCAGGCTTCGATGCGGTGCGTGACTTCTTCCACGGTGAGCTTGCGGTCGTACAGCGGGGTGCCGTCGTCCAGCATGCGCCAGATCAGGCCCTTGCCCAGCTTGACCTTGGGCGAGGCATTGACCGGGCCGGGCCACGGCTGGTCCAGCAGCAGCTGGTCGATCTCGTCGGGAGCGCGATTGGCGTCGATGTAGGCGCGCGGGAAGCCGGCGGCGATCAGGGGCACGCCCATGTCGACGGCGTCGCCCCACAGGTCGTCAACCCAGGTGTCCTCGGCCGTGCGCAATGCGCCGAAAGCCACCGCGGGCGCGAAGTCGGGCGGGTAGGCGGTGCCGCTGTGCGGGGAGTCCAGCACGAGAGGGGCCGAGGGCGCCGAATTCGGATATTGCTGCGGAAGGTCGAGCCGGTAAGACAGGGGTTGGGAAATTCGCATATAGGGGTGTTGCGTTCGTGAATCGGAGGTCCCCGCCGCACGCTCAACGCGGCGGGCGGGGACCGAAGATCGCTTAGTCGATCTTCACGTTGGCTTCTTTGGCGATGCGCTTGTTCTTGGCGATTTCCGCCGAGATCTGCTTGGCAAAGTCAGCCGAGCTGTTGGCGGCCGGTTCGGCGCCCAGCGCTTCCAGGCGCGTCTTGACGTCGGGGTCGGCGCTGACCTTCTGAACGGCGGCGTTCAGCTTGGCCAGGATGGGCTCGGGCAGCTTGGCCGGGGCGACCAGGCCAAACCAGGACGCGTCGTTGACGGCCGGCAGGCCGACTTCGGCGAACGTGGGCACGTCGGGCAGGCTGGCCACGCGCTTGGGCGCGGCGACGGCCATGGCGATCAGGCGGCCGGATTGCACGTGCGGCAGGGTGGAGGGCAGGTTGTCATACATGACGTCGACCTGGCCGGCCAGCGCGTCGTTCAGCGCCGGGCCCACGCCGCGGTACGGCACGTGCATCAGGTCGGTGCCCGAAGCCATCTTGAACAGCTCGCCCATCATGTGCGACACCGAGCCGTTGCCGGCCGAGGCGTACGTCAGCTTGCCCGGCTGGCTCTTGGCCAGCTTGATGAACTCGGCCATGTTCTTGGCCTGCACCTTCGGGTTGATGGTCATGATGTTCGGCACGGCGGCCAGGTTCGAGACCGGCGTGAAGTCCTTTTCGCCATCGAACGGCAGGTTCGGGTAGATGGCCGGATTGATGCCGTGCGTGCTGACGGTGGCGATGCCCAGCACGTAGCCGTCCGGTGCGCTGCTGGCGACAAACGCGCTGCCGATCGAGCCGCCGGCGCCGCCGCGGTTTTCCACCACGACGGTCTGATTCAGTTCCTTGCCCAGCTTGTCGGCGAACAGGCGGCCGACGATGTCGGTGGTGCCTCCGGGCGGGAACGGCACGATCAGGCGGATCGGCTTGCTCGGGTAGGCATCTTCGGCATGGGCGATGCTGGAGGTCAGCGGCGTGGCCAGGGTCGCGGCAGCGACACACAGGCCCAGGACTACATTACGGCGTTGCATGAATTCCCCTATGAATTGGAACGCGGATGCGCAAAGGCAGACGCAAACAGGGCGATTCTTTCGTGCGGGGGCGGTTTGCGCAAACGAAAGTTTCTCCGTAAGCTATGACTTTTTTTCATGCCTCTTTTGCGGCGAAGTTTCTTTTTGTAACTTCGCGCCAGCCGGACCGGGCATGGGAGTTCTGCGACATGAGACGGTTCTGTCCTTCACTGACCGACCTGCAGGCGTTTGAAGTGGCCGCCAGGCACAGCAGCTTTACCCGCGCCGCCCAGGAATTGTGCGTGACGCAGGGCGCGGTCAGTAAGCAAGTGAAACACCTGGAGGAGTTCGTCGGGGTCGAACTATTCCTGCGGATCAGGCAAGGCCTGGTCCTGACCGAGGCCGGACGCAGCTACCTGACCAAGGTGCAGGCGGGGCTGGGCCAGATCGAAGCCGCCACCGTCGAGTTGATCGCGCACCAGGGGCAGGGCGGCACGCTCAACCTGACCTGTATGCCGACCTTCGGCGCGCGCTGGCTGATCCCGCGCCTGACGGCCTTCATGCGGCTGCGCCCCGACATCCATGTCGAATTCCTGCCGCACCGCCAGGGCTACGACTTTTCCACCCCCGAACTCGACGCCGCCGTGCGCTTTGGCGAAGGCATCTGGCCCGGCAGCGGCGCCGACTATATCGTCGGCCGTGAAATCCTGCCGGTCTGTAGTCCGCGCCTGATTCCCGGCGGCTGCGGCGCGCCGCAAGACGTGCTGGCCTATCCGTTGCTGCACCATACGTCGGCCCTGGAGGGCTGGCGCGACTGGTTCGAGCAGGCCGGCTGCGACACCCGCCGCAGCCTGGAAGGCGCGCGCTTTGACCAATATGCGCTGCTGTCGCAGGCGGCTGCCGCGGGTTTCGGCGTGGCGCTGATTCCGCGCTGCCTGATCGAGGACGAGCTGCGCGATGGCAAGCTGGCGGTCGCCATCCAGCTGCCGATCCGCGCCCGCATGGGCTACTACCTGTGCTATCCCGACCAGAAGGCCAACCTGCCGACCCTGCAGGCGTTCCGCACCTGGTTGATGGAAGTTTCGCGGGCGGCCGAGCCGCAGCCGCAGGAAGCCGCCAGCCCACAGTAAAATGGCCCCATCATGAGTCAAATATCCACCAAGAAAGGCCGCGTTGTCGTCGGCATGTCCGGCGGGGTCGATTCTTCGGTCACCGCCTGGCTGCTCAAGCAGCAAGGCTACGAGGTCGTCGGCCTGTTCATGAAGAACTGGGAAGACGACGACGATTCCGAATACTGTTCCACCCGGCAAGACCTGCTGGACGCGGCCAGCGTGGCCGACCTGGTGGGCGTGGAATTCGAATTCGTCAATTTCGCCGCCGAATACAAAGACCGCGTGTTCGCCGAATTCCTGCGCGAGTATTCCGCCGGGCGCACGCCCAATCCGGACGTGCTGTGCAATGCCGAGATCAAGTTCAAGGCGTTCCTGGACCACGCCATGGCGCTGGGCGCCGAGCACATCGCCACGGGGCACTACGCCCGCGTGCGTGAAGTGCCGGCCGCAGGCGGCGGCTCGCAGTTCCAGCTGCTCAAGGCGCTGGACGGCTCGAAAGACCAGAGCTATTTCCTGCATCGCCTGAATCAGGCGCAGCTGTCGCGCACGCTGTTCCCGCTGGGCGAGATCCACAAGACGGAAGTGCGCCGCATCGCGCACGAGATCGGCCTGCACAATGCGGCCAAGAAGGATTCCACCGGCATCTGCTTCATCGGCGAACGCCCGTTCCGCGAATTCCTGAACCGTTACCTGCCCACCGAACCGGGCCCGATCCTGACGCCCGAGGGGCAGAAGGTCGGACGCCACGAAGGCCTGTCTTTCTACACGTTGGGCCAGCGCAAGGGCCTGGGCGTGGGCGGCGTGAAGGGCCGCCAGCGCGAAGACGGCACGGCTGAAGCCTGGTACGTGGCGCGCAAGGATCTCGAACGCAACATTCTCTATGTGGTGCAGGGGCACGATCATCCGTGGCTGCTGTCCGGTTCGCTGCGGGCGCAGGACGCCAGCTGGGTGGCCGGCCACCCGCCTGCGGCGGGCGGCTACGGCGCCAAGACGCGCTATCGCCAGGCCGACGCTGCCTGCAGCCTCGGCCAAGCCGAGGGTGGCGCCTTCGTCCTGGATTTCACCGAACCCCAGTGGGCCGTCACGCCCGGCCAGTCGGCCGTGCTTTACGATGGCGATGTCTGCCTGGGCGGTGGCATCATCGTGTAGACGTCGCCGGAGCCATGCGGGCTCCGATGCGGCACAGGCAGGTCCTGCCAGGCCCCGCGGGCATTGCGCCCCCGGGGCCTGGCATTTGGTAGAACGATAAAAACCGATAACGAGGAGAGGGATGTGGATGTAACGATGGTGTTGTGCCTGTTGGTCCTGGGCGGCGTGACGGGTTTTCTGGCGGGATTGCTGGGCATCGGCGGGGGCATGGTGCTGGTGCCGTTCCTGACCATGCTGTTTGCCTGGAAAGGCATGGCGCCCGACCTGGTGGTGCACGCGGCGATTGCCACGTCGATGACCTCGATCCTGTTCACCTCCGTCTCCAGCGTGCGGGCGCACCAGCAGAAGGGCACGATCAAGTGGGGCATCGTCTGGGCCATGGCCCCCGGCATCATCATCGGCGGCCTGCTGTCAGGCGGCGCGGTGTTCGCGGCGCTCAGTACCTTCTGGCTGTCGTTGTTCTTTGCGCTGTTCGTCGGTTATTCCGGCTGGAGCATGCTGCGCAACAAGAAGCCCAAGCCCAGCCGCCAGATGCCCGGCATTGCCGGCACCAGCGCGGCGGGCGCCGGCATCGGCTTTCTGTCGGGGCTGGTGGGGGCGGGCGGCGGCTTCCTGTCGGTGCCCTTCATGGTCTGGTGCAACGTGGCGCTGCATAACGCGGTGTCCACGTCCGCCGCGCTGGGGTTTCCCATCGCGCTGGCCAACAGTGCCGGCTACATTGTGTCGGGCTTGAACGAGGCCGCCAGCCGGCCGGGCATGCTGGGTTTCATCTATTGGCCGGCCCTGCTGGCGCTGGTGTGCACCAGCGTGCTGACGGCGCCGCTGGGCGCGCGCATGGCGCACCGCCTGCCGGTGGCGACCCTGAAGCGCGTATTCGCGTGCCTGCTGTTCGCGTTGGCGGCGTACATGCTGTCCAAGGCCTGGCAGACTTACGCGGCGGGCTGAAGGCCTGGCGTTGGCCCGGCGCCCGCGGGCGCCGGACGTGAAACCGGCCGCGCGAGGCGGCCGGAGCAGTTCGGGCAAGAAGCGGCTAAGCCGCGTCAGGCGGTCTTGGGCGCCGTGTCCACGAACGATTGGCGTTGCGCCAGCTTGTCGTACAGGCGGGCCAGGTTGGATTGGCCGGCACGCCAGTCGAGTTCGGCGAAGCGCAGGTCCAGGTAGCCCAGGGCGCAGCCCACGGCGATATCGGCCAGGCTGTAGTTGATGCCCATGCAGTGGGCGTTGTCGCCCAGGCTTTTGTTCATGGCGTCCAGGCTCGCGTGGATCTTGCCGTACTGGCGTTCGATCCATTCGGGGCTGCGCTGCGCTTCGGGGCGCTGCTTTTCCTTGACGATCGTGACGCAGGCGTCGAGCAGGCCATCGGCGATGGCTTCCCAGCATTTGACGGCCGCGCGGTCACGGCCCGGCTGGGGAATCAGGCGGGCGACGGGCGACAAGGTGTCCAGGTATTCGACGATGACGCGCGAGTCGAACAGGGCGCCGCCATCTTCCATGACCAGGCAGGGCACCTTGCCCAGCGGGTTGTACGTTTGGATCTGCGTGTCGGCGGACCAGACGTTTTCGAGTTCAAGCCGGTAATCCAGCTTTTTCTCGGCCATGACGATACGCACTTTGCGCACGTATGGACTGGTAAGCGAGCCGATCAGTTTCATGGATTTACAAGCGGAGTCGGAAAGCGGCCGAAGTATAGCAGGCCGCATGACGGTCAAACCGTCCGCAGGACGGAATCCCGTTCAGTTTGCCACAATGTTGCACGGCCCTGAATGATAAAATCGCCGGGTTTTCCCATCCGCAGCTTTTTCTTTCCCAGACCATGCAAATCGCCGACCAGCTTAGCCAACTTAATGCCCTTTCGCCACTGGATGGCCGATACGCCTCCCGCGGCGACGCGCTGCGCGGGCTGCTTTCCGAGGCCGGTTTCATGGCCCACCGCGTCGAAGTCGAGGTGGCCTGGCTGGTGGCGCTGTCCGACGCCGGCCTGCCCGAGCTGCCCGCTTTCTCGCAAGCCGCCCGCGACCGCCTGCAGCAGCTGGTGCGCGACTTCTCCGAAGCCGACGCCGCCCGCATCAAGGACATCGAACGCGTCACCAACCACGACGTCAAGGCGGTCGAATACTGGCTCAAGGAAAAAGTCGCCGACGACGCCGAACTGGCACGCGCGGCTGAATTCATCCATTTCGCCTGCACCTCCGAAGACATCAACAACACCTCGCACGCGCTGATGCTGTCGCGCGCCCGCAGCGAAGTGGTGCTGCCGCGCCTGCGTGAAATCGCCGCCAGGCTCAACGACATGGCGGTGGCCCAGGCCGACCAGCCGATGCTGTCGCGTACCCACGGCCAGCCCGCCAGCCCGACCACGCTGGGCAAGGAATTCGCCAACGTCGCCGCGCGCCTGAACCGCGCCATTGCCGCCGTCGAAGCGGTCGAACCGCTGGCCAAGCTCAACGGCGCCACCGGCAACTACAACGCCCACCTGTCGGCCTACCCGGAAATCGACTGGCCCGCCTTCAGCCAGCGCGTGCTGGCCGGCCTGGGCCTGACGCAAAACCGCCATACCATCCAGATCGAACCGCACGACTGGATGTCGGCCCTGTTCGATGCCGTGGTGCGCGCCAACATCATCGTGCTCGACCTGGACCGCGACATCTGGGGCTACGTCGCCCTGGGCTACTTCAAACAGCGCCTCAAGGACGGCGAAGTCGGCTCGTCCACCATGCCGCACAAGGTCAACCCGATCGACTTCGAGAATTCCGAAGGCAACCTGGGCCTGGCCAACGCCGTGCTGCGCCACCTGTCGGACAAGCTGCCGATCTCCCGCTGGCAGCGTGACCTGACCGACTCCACCGTGCTGCGCAACCTGGGCGTGGGCCTGGGCTATTGCCTGGTGGCCTGGGATGCCTGCATGCGCGGCCTGGGCAAGCTGGAAGTGAACGTGGCCGCCATCGACGCCGACATCGACGCTTGCTGGGAAGTGCTGGCCGAGCCAGTGCAGACCGTCATGCGCCGCTACGGCTTGCCGCAGCCCTACGAACAGCTCAAGGCCTTGACGCGCGGCAAGGGCATTACCGAAGAAGCCCTGCGAGAATTCATCCAGGGCCTGGCGCTGCCGGACGAGCCCAAGGCCCGCCTGCTGGCGATGACCCCGCGTTCGTATATCGGCCTGGCTGCGGAGCTGGCCCGGGCGGTATAGTCGCCATGCCGCGCGCCTGCGCGCGCGGCATTCTTGTTGTACTTACGGGAGATTGCAATGAAGAAGTTGTCCACGCTCGCTGCGCTGGCCTGTATGACCGTCGGGCCGCTGCTGGCGACCTCCGCCCAGGCGCAGTTCGCCAAGCCTGAAGATGCCGTCAAGTACCGCCAGTCGGCCTTGACCCTGATGGCCTCGCACTTTGGCCGCATGGCGCCGGTGATGAAGGGCCAGGCGCCTTACGACGCTGCCCAGATCAAGGCCAACGTCGAAGTGCTCAAGACGCTGTCGGCGCTGCCGTGGACGGCCTTCGGCGCAGGCACGGAAGGCGGCGACGCCCGTCCGGAAATCTGGAGCGATGCCGCCGGCTTCCAGCAGAAGCAGCAGGCGTTCAAAGACAACATCGTCAAGCTGTCGGCCGCCGCCGACGCCGGCGACCTGGACAAGCTGCGCGCCGCGTTCGGCGACGTGGGCGCCAGCTGCAAGGCTTGCCACGACGCGTACCGCAAGAAGAAGTAATCCGCTTTCCCGCGCTCGCGGCGCGGGCTGGCAAGCGAAAGCCCCTCGTCAGAGGGGCTTTCTTTTTGGTGATACGGGGCGGACAAGGGCGGGGCGTGGGCAGCCGCGTCACGATCGCGACAACGGCCTGTCCCGCCTGGGCACTATGAAAACGACATGTCGGCGGCGATCTCGAGCGACCGGATCCACAGCACCAGCGCGGTGACGCAGGCGCCCAGGATCAGCGCGCGCAGCCACACGGCCAGCCCGTCTTGCGTGGGCGGCGTGCCGGGCGGCACGTCCTTGGGGTCGACATTGCCGGTGATGATCGCGCGCACCAGACGCTTGCGGCGCACCCCGGCATACCAGGCCACGGCCAGCAGGTGCAGCGCGACCAGGCCGATGATGACCCATTCATTGAGCTTGTGCCACGAGGTCAGCAGGCTGGAGGTGGCTTCGCTGACATGGCCGAACAGCGGGCCCTGCGTCATGATGTCGTCGGTGGTGAACAGGCCGCTGACGGCCTGGAACCCGATGACCAGCAGCAGCGCCAGCACCGACAGCGCGCCCAGCGGATTGTGGCCGGCAGGGGCGGCGGCGCCCTTGAGGTAGCTCGCCACCGCGCGGGGGCCGCGCACGAACTGGGTGAAGCGCGCATAGCGCGGGCCGACAATGCCCCACAGCACGCGAAAGATGATCAGGCCCAGCGCCGTACAGCCAAAGCGCACGTGCCAATCCATGTACAGGCCGCCGAGCTTGACGCTGACGAAGGCGCCGACAATGCAGACGACCAGTGCCCAGTGAAAGAGGCGGGTGGGAAGGTCCCAGATGCGGATGGCCTGCCGGTTGTTTTGCATGAAGCTCTCGCCAAGACTGCGTTGCTTGCGACTTTATCACGCACAAATGAAGCCGCCGCGGGTTCAACCGCGGCGGATTTGATTTGGCCCATTCGGGCTGGCCCATTTGGGCTGGCCCATTTGGGCTGGCCCATATCGGGCTGGCCCGTAATGATCTGGCCCATGCTGGCCAAGCCCGGCAGCGCCGATCAGACGCCGCCGAGGGCCGGGTACCTGCTTAACGCGCGGCGCGTCGCACCGGTTCGATGCGATGCACGTGCTCGTGACGGAAGCGGATGCGCTGGCCAGGGGCCTTTTGCGCAGGCGCTCCGCAAGGCACGACTTCCGTGGTGTACGTGGTCGTGCCGTCGATCGGTGCGTTGAAGATCACGGTGGCGCGGATGGCCGGACCGTTCGCCGGTTGCAGGTAAACGATGTCGCCGATATGGATCGGCATGTTGTCCAGCTTGGTATGAGCCGGGCGTCGGATCAGGTCCGAGGTAGTGAAACGAGTATTCATGGTGTGTTCTCTTTCAAGTTCTTGTTATGGGAATTGCTGCGCAGTGCATGCCGCGTAGACCGGACGAGAGTGCTGTAACGCATCGCGTCCTGTCCGCGTGCCGAGTCATGCATGACACTAACGCATAACCGCTGCCGATCCTTTGCGCATTCTCATGTTTTGCTTGCGCGCGGGCTGGCTGCGGGGTTGCGGCCCCATGCATCGGCTTGGGGCTCGCTGCCGGAACCTTGGCGGGCTGAATGGATCGCGGGCCGGGTTCTGGCGTGTGGCTGCTTTGGGATGCGGGCCACGAAATAGGGTGGTTCGAACTGCTTGGTGATCTTGCCGGACTGGGCGGCGCGATCACGATAACGCAAGTTGCCTTGCGGCTTGGCATGCCGAATGCTTTTTGTCGCAGCAGTTTGTTGTGCTGCGGTTTATATTGGGCTTGTTGCCTGGGTTTGGCGACCTGAGTCTGCGTTTTTAGGGTTATCTGTCGCAGAACCTGGATGAGCCAGCCTGGGGGGTAATTCCCAGAATTCAGCCGAATCGGCTTGAGCCGAATCAACGTCTTAGTCGAATCACTTATTGGTGTTTTGGTCGACTCAACTAACAATGATAGCGCTAGTTCTGTGATTTTGCAAGGATATTTTTGATGGTGGGGTAACCGGGGGGCGGCACGAGGGGCGGCACGAGGGGCGGCACGAGGGGGGGGGCCACCCCGTGGCGCCCCGAGATCAGTGCGTGGACGCGCGTGCCTGGCGTTGCGCTTCGATGATCAGGCCTTCCAGCCGCGGCGACATGCGCAGAGCGACCTGGGCGGCGGTCGAGCCGTCGGGGCGGGTGTCCGTTTCCAGCGCCAGTTCGACGCGTTCGCCGTCAAAGGCTTCGGGGGCGGCCTGGATCTGGACGTAGCGATTGAGCAGGGCATCCACGGCCTTTTGCGCGTCGGCCAGGGCTTCCTGGCTCAGCTTGTCCGGTCCCAGGTACTGATTGGCCACGCGTGCCAGATCGTTCATGAAGAACATCAGGGCGGCGGCGCCGTGGCAATCGGGATGGGCGAAGCCCCAGGTGTCGGGGGATGAGTCTTGGGTCATGTCGGGGAGGCGGCAAAAGTGACGGACGGCCGCGGCGGGCCGGCAAGCCGCCATTTTAGGCGATGCGCCGCGCGGGTCTGCCGGCTCAGGCATACTTGGCGCCCCATGATCAGACTTGCCACATTCGCCGACCTGGGCTTGTTGCCCGATATCGAACGCTCTGCCGCCGGCCGCTTCCTGGGCACGCCCATGGCCTGGGCCAGCGCGGGCGACCCTTTGCCCGAGCCGGTGTTGGCCCAGGCCTTGGCCGACGGCCTGCTCTGGGTGGCGCTGGACGATGCGGGCGTGCCCGCCGGTTTTGCGTTGGCCCGACCGCTGGACGCCGACCTGTTCCTGGCCGAAATGTCCGTGGCGTTGCCCCAGCAGGGCCGCGGCCTGGGCCGGGCACTGCTGCAGGCGGTCATCGACCACGCATCGATGGCACGGACGTATCGCGCCGTGGCGCTCACCACGGATCGCGAGCTGCCCTGGAATGGCCCGTACTATCGGCGGGCAGGCTTTGTCGAGGTGCCAGCCGAGCAACTGGGGCCGCCCTTGCGCGCGCAGTTGCGCCACGAGGCGGATGCCGGGTTCGATGCGGCGCGCCGCTGCGCGATGCGCTTGCCATTGACGGCGCCTTGACGGCTTGAAACGGGCGGCCCCTGTGTCAACTCGATTCGATGGCAACAAAATCCGCCCGGGCGCGGCCTGCGGCGGGCGCTTCGGGATAATCTGCACCAGGGCGCCCACGCGGCGGCAGGCGTGCGCCCCCGGGCAGTGTTCTACGCAAGGAGGATAGGCATGGCAATCTGGCGGATGTGCCTGGCGGGCCTGGCAGCGGCGTCGATGCTGGCGTTGACGGCATGCGGCAACCGGGAACCCGAGGAGCGCGCGGCCTTCATCCACCTGCTGCAAAGCCGGATCGACGCGGGCGACCTGGTGCCTATCGGTAAATTGAGCGACACCGAAAAAGACGCCGTGGGCGATTACGACGACGCCTATGCAGTGATCACGCGGTTCCAGGAATCCATGGCCAAGGCGGCCACGCCGCTGCGCCAAGTGATGGCGGCCGAAGCCATCCGTTCGGTGAACGACATCATGCAGCGGCGGCAAGCTTTCGAGGCTGCCCGCAAGACGCTGGCCGACAGTGCCGGTGACCTGCAGACGGCCCGCGCCAAGGCAGACCAGGCCCGCAGTGGCCTGGCGCTGCCGCCGGACCTGGCGCCTGTCTATGATGGCGTGTACGACGAGGCCGTCACGGCGCCCGCCAACGAGCTGATGCAAGCCGCGGGCACCCTGGATGCGGTGGCGCGCGATGCCTTGGGCGTTGCCGATTTCGTTGCCGCCCATGCCGCGGACATCACGCTCGAGGATGACCAGGCCAAGGTGGCCACCCCATCCTTGCAGCAGGCATTGAACCAGCGCCTTCTGGACTTGAATGCGCGCGCCGTCGCCCTGGAGCAGGCAAGGGCGACCGTGCAACGCGCCGCAGGCGGCGCTTCCTGATCGCCGGCAAGGCGCCGCCAGCCCAGGCGGCGCGCGGGCCGGGGCGCCAGGCCTTTGTACAATGCGGGTCTCGCGGCGTCTGCCGCGCCTTGGACGGAACATGAGTCAATCTTCCAGCTTGCACTACAGAACCTTCCTGCTTTTGCTGGTGGTCGTATCCATCGCGTTCGGCTGGCTGCTCTGGCCTTTTTACGGCGCGGTGTTCTGGGGCGCCATCCTGGCGATCCTCTTCGCGCCGCTGCAACGCCGCCTGGTGGCGCGCATCGGCGGACGCCGCAATCTGGCGGCCCTGATCACGCTGCTGCTGGTGCTGTTCCTGGTGATTCTGCCGCTGGTGGTCATCAGCGGGTCGCTGGTGAACGAAGGCGCCAATCTCTACCAGAGCATCAAGTCCGGCCAATTGAATTTTGGCGCATATTTCCAGCAGGCCATGGAGGCATTGCCGCCTTCTGTGCATGACCTGTTGGCGCGCTTTGACCTGGCCGACATTCCCAGCCTGCAGGAAAAGCTCAGCGCCGGGGCCATGCAGGCCAGCCAGTTCCTGGCGACGCAAGCCCTGAGCATTGGCCAGGACACGTTCCAGTTCGTGATCAGCTTCGGCATCATGCTGTACCTGCTGTTCTTCCTGCTGCGCGATGGCCCGCAGCTGGGCCTGCGCATCAAGCGCGCCATGCCGCTGAGCCACGCGCACAAGCAGCATCTGTTCCGCAAGTTCACCACCGTGGTGCGCGCCACGGTCAAGGGCAACATCGCGGTGGCGGCATCGCAGGGCCTGCTGGGCGGCATCATCTTTTCCATCCTGGGCATCCAGGGGGCGCTGCTGTGGGGCGTCATCATGGGCTTTCTGTCGCTGTTGCCCGCGGTGGGCGCCGGCCTGATCTGGGCGCCCGTGGCGATCTATTTCCTGCTGACCGGCGCCACCGTCAAGGGCGTGGTCCTGATCGCGTTCGGGGTACTGGTGATCGGCATGGTCGACAACGTGCTGCGCCCCATCCTGGTGGGCAAGGACACCAAGATGCCCGACTACGTGGTGCTGATCTCGACCCTGGGCGGCATGGCGTTGTTTGGCCTGAACGGCTTCGTGATCGGCCCGTTGATCGCCGCGCTGTTCATGGCCAGCTGGGACCTGTTTTCGCCGCCTGACGAAGAAGTCATCGAACCCGTCGAGCCACGGCCGCCCGTGCCTGCCGACGACGATCCGTCCGCCAAGACCCGCTAGGCCAGGGCGGCGCGCCGCTGGCATGCCGTCAATCCATCGTCAGCCGGCAGGGTGTATGGTGTAGCGCAGAGCCGGCCCCATCGGGGCCGGCCTGACCCGTAATCGACCCCGTATATCAACCCTCGATGCCGGCGTCCGCGGCGCTTGCCGCTGCCGGCCTCGCTTACCTGGAGCGCGTCGGACATGGATTGGAAGCTGCATAAATCGGGCTGGATCGAAGAACGCAACTTCGATATCGAATTCGCCGAAACCCCCGAGGGCTATCACGCCCGTGTGCGGGTCTTCGGCTTTCCCGTGTTGGAAGACACCAAGCACGTCTTTCCGAACGAAGCGCTGGCGGAAAAGGGCGCGCTGACGCTGCTCAAGAGCCAGTTCACCGGCACGCCGGACCTGGAAGAAAAGCCTTGATGTAAAGCAGGCGCCTGCACGGCCGCAGGCGCTAGTGCAGCGGCAGGCGCTGCCCGCCGACAATCAGGTCGCGATCGGGGCGGGGTTCGGTGTGAACCTGGCCCTGCTTGAGCGCATCGCCGATGTCGTTGGGCTGGCGGTCTTCGGTCCAGCGGCGCGATTGGTTGCTGACAGTGCGCCAGGTGCCATCGTGGTCTTGCGTATAGGTAATGAATGCTTCGTAGCCGCCCCGCTCGGCGAATTGGCGCGGGGGCACATACAGGACCAGGTCATGGGCGCCGACGCTCGTGATATCGGCGTGGATCAGCCAGCAGCGTCGTGAGGCCGCGGCGGGATCCTTCGTGGCGGCCTGATCGGCGCTGATGCAGTGATTCGTCTGGAAAGGATCGGAAATCGTGGCAGCGGCCCACCAGCCATCGGGTATCGGGCTGCCGGCGGGGTAGACGTTCAAGGCAGGCATGGCCGGTGGCTTGGCGGTTTTCGAGCCGCTGCGTCGTGGATCGCGCCAGTCGTAATAGTGGCCCTTGAGCGCCAGGTCTGCCGCGGTGGCGATCTCGGGGCTTTGCGCTTGGGCATCGCCGTCGGCCAGACGTTGCAGGGCATGGCGGCCGTAATCGCCGTGGTCGCGCGCCATGGACAGGTAAGGGTAGTCGCCGGGCGGCACCGTGCCGTCGATCAGGCGCCGGGTCTGGCTGTCGGCCGTGAGCCGGTCGGGGCTGAGCAGCGGCGTCTGGACCCCTGCCAGCATGGCCAGGGCGCAGAGCGCGGCCGCGATGTTGGTGGCCCCCAGGATGGCATGGAACCGCCGCGGCGCCAGGGCCGCCAGGGCGTAGCCCGCCGCGTAGACGGCCAACAACGCCGCAAGATAAAGGCCCCACACGCGGGGCGTGGTCCAGCCGTACTGCTGCACCCGTACCACCAAGCCGTACACCGCAACGCATGCCAGGAGCAGCAGGCCGATCGCCGCCACCCGCAACGCGGCCTGCAATCTCGGCCCGAACGGGGGCGCGTCGGGGCTGTCTTGCCAGGCGGAGTTGATGAGCTTGATCCAGACGGCGCTGAAAGCGATCAGCGCCCCTGCGGACAGCGCCCGCGCTTGCAAGTCCAGCGTGAGGCGGGCGGCCAGCGCCAGCACGAAGGCGATGCCGATGAGTGCCACCAGCGGCAGCAGCCAGGCGGTGAGCGTGAGCCACGAGCGTTGCAGGGTGTCTGCCAACTGGGGGCGGCGGCGTACGCCGACCAGGCACAGCGCCAGCACCAGCGGCATGACCGTCAAGGCGAACCAGATGGACTGGACCAGGTCGTCGACCACGATGATGCCGATCATGCGGAACATCTGGCCTGTCGCCCAGAACAGCAACCACACCGCCAAGGTCAGCCCGCCCGCCAGGGCCAGCGTGACGGTCATGCGCCAAGCCGCGCGAAAGACCCCCGGGTAATTCCAATGCGGGGTGGACGGGTCCAGCGCCTGCACCAGCGGCAGCAGCATGAAGGCGCTGGCTGCCGTGATGACGGTGGCCACGGCGCGCAGGCCGGTGCTGTCGCCATCGACCGGCAACGGGCCCAGCAGCGTCGTCAGGCTGTAGGCATGCAGCGCGGGCAGTGCCACGCCGAAGGCGGCCAGGGCCACCAGCCAGCGCCGGGTGGACGGCATGCCGGCCAGCAGGGCGCCGGCCAGCGGCACCAGCCACGCAAATTGGATGGCGAACATGGTGGCGTAGGTGCTGCGCCATGGCCACACGTGGTGTTTCAGCGCCGCATGCAGCGCCAGCGCACCCAGCGCGCCGAGCACGCCGTAGAGCAGGATGGTTCTTTCGGCAGCCGACAGGCGCGAGAGTTGGGGCATGGGGGTCAGAAGTCCTCGCTGCGCCAGACCTTCAGCACGCGGCCGAAGACCTCGAAATCCATGCCTTCGGTGATGTCCCAGGCGTCGTACTTGGTGTTTTCGGATTTCGCCCGGACCACCAGGCCGGTGGCGGTGGGGATGCGCTGCAGCCGCTTGATGAAGCCTTCGCTGCCGACGCGGAAGAAATAGATGGCGTCGTATTCGACGGCCTGCACGCCCCGGTCGACGATCAGGGGATCGCCCGGGTTGAACATGGGGCGCATGGAATCGCCGAAACCCGTGACGATGCACAGGTTCTTCGAGGCGGAAAAGCCCCGGACATTCTTTTGCAGCCATTCAGGGCTGACGTTCCAGCTTTGAATGACGCCTGGTTGGTCGCGCAGTTCCAGGCCATTACCCATTGCGCCTCCGGTATCGAACTGGGCGATGAGGACGTTGTCGAGGTTCGGTCTGCCCAGCCGTGCATGGTCGAAAGAGACAAGCCGGCCGGCCGGCTCGTCTGGCATGGCGTCGGGCGAAAGCTCGCGCCACAGGTCGGGATGGGGAAGGTCCATCCAGTGCGCGGGCTGGCCCAGCCCCACCGAGAGCTTGGCGGCCAGGGCGTCGCCGACCTTGCGGGGGCTTTTGTCCCGCTTGCCCTGGAATCCTTGAAGGATCTGGTCGAGGTACTTGCGACTGACGCCGGCGCGTTCGGCCAGGCGGTCCACGCCCCCGGCTTCGTGCACGGCGTACTTGAGGTTGTTCAGTCGGATCGATCGGATGTCCATGGTAGCGATAGTAGCAATCCGCTACTCAGAAGTACAGTAGCGATTCGCTGTTGACTTCATGGTAGCGACTCGCTACCATGAATTGCAACTCCACGACAGTCGGGCTGGCCGCAAGCCGACGCAGGAGGACCACAACCGGCATCAACCTGGAACAAGGATGACGAGGCATGGCAACTGGTTTTGAACGGGGGGCGTCCCGATGAAATACGCCAAGGAAGTCCTGGACACGATGTCGGCCCATCCGGGCCGGCCGTGGCGCATGGCCGAGCTGGTGCGCGGCGCATCCGGCGCACGTGAACTGTCGCGCCGTGAACGCAATGCAATGCGCCAGGCCATCCTGCGGGTCCTGGAAACGCTGCACGATGGCGGCCAGGTGGCGCGCATCGAGCACGCCCGCAATTCGCTCGCGTATGTCTGGAGCGAAGTGCGACACGAGGAGGATTGCGCCCACGCCTGACCTTGCTGCACAATTCGTTCATGCCGTCCCGCATTGCGTCGACGGCTCCAAACAAGGCCCGCCCAGTGCGGGCCTTATTTATGAGAGGGTACGTACGTCCGGCCAACGCGTCGGCAAGTGCTCTTTGCAGTTCCCCTGACCAGGCTCGCCATCGGCGGGCCTTTTTCATTTGCGCGCCCCGCGTTCTCGCCGAGAACGCGGGGCGTTTTGCTTGGCGCCGCTTTCAGGGAACACGGCGCTCGGGCCTACCCACAACCAAGGAGCGACGCATGGCGAACAGTTCGGCCACCGGCGGCTACCTGGCGCCCCTGGCCATTTCTCCGCCTCTGGAGGATGCCGAACTCGAGGCGCTGTTCCAGGGGTTCATTGCCGGCGTGTCCGGCCTGCCTCTCAACCTGGTTCGTACACGCTGGCCTGCTGCCGGCGTGGAACCGCCCGCGCAAACCGATACCTGGTGCCTGATGGACATCCGGTCGCAGCGTGCGGACGCCGGTCCGGTCGTGGCTCACGACCCCACCGGAGAAGGATCTGATTCATACGTGCGGCACGAAGACATCGAGGTGCTTTGCTCGATGTTCGGGCCGCGTGCACTGCGCCATGCGGCGCAGTTGCGCGACGGCGCCGCCGTGCCGCAGAACCGTGAACCCTTGCAGGCGCAAGGCATCGCGGTGAGCGGCGCGGGGCCGATCCTGGCCCAGCACGAACTCGTGAATCAGCAGTGGATACGGCAGTTCGACATGACCTTGCGCTTTGCGCGGCAGGTCATCCGCAGCTATCCGGTCCTGAATCTTCTGTCGGCGCAGGTCACGACGCATGCCGCGTCGCGGTCCCCGACGGACAACACCAACCACCTTGCAGATTAAGGGATTTACCATGGCTAATGGATTGCCGGTATCACGCCTGATCAACGTTACGATCAACATGTCGCCGCTGGCGGCGCAGGGCGCGAGCCTGAACACCGCCTTGTTGCTGGGCTCGTCCGCGGTCATCGACACCGGCGAGCGCATGCGCGCTTACGGCGGCATCGATGCCGTCGCCGCCGATTTCGGCACCACCGCGCCGGAATACCGCGCCGCGCTGCTGTACTTCCAGCAGACGCCCCAGCCTTCGCAGCTGTACA
The DNA here is from genome assembly GCF_000633435.1 of Achromobacter sp. DH1f. Lineage (NCBI taxonomy): Bacteria > Pseudomonadati > Pseudomonadota > Betaproteobacteria > Burkholderiales > Alcaligenaceae > Achromobacter > Achromobacter sp. DH1f. The sequence continues at coordinate 292,828 of NZ_AYMF01000033.1, forward strand.
TCGGTCGCTGGGCCAAGGGCGCCACGTCGGCGACGCTGCGCGGCGCCGTGCTGTCGGCGGCTGAAAAACAACTGTCCGCCTGGACCGCGGTCACCGCGGGCGCCTTCGCCCTGACGGTCGACGGCACCGCCAAGTCGATCAGCGGCCTGGACTTCTCGGGCGCCACCAACCTGAACGGCGTGGCCTCGATCATCTCGACCGCGCTGGTGTCCGCCTCGGTGCTGTGGAACGGCTCGCAGTTCGTCGTGACCTCGAACACCTCGGGCGCCACCTCGACGCTGGGCTATGCGTCGGCACCCGGTACCGGCACCGACATTTCGTCGATGCTGGGCCTGACTGCCGCCCAGGCTTCGGCCCCCGTCGCAGGCATCGTCGCCGAGACGCCGGTGGACGCCGTGGCGCTGTTCCTGGACCGCTTCGCCAACAAGTTCCTGGGCCTGGCCTTCGCCGACGCCGAACTGACGAGCGCCCAGCACCTGGCCGTGGCCGGCCTGATCGAGGCCGACCAGCGTCACCTGTACGGCGTGTCGACCCAGTCGCCCCAGGTGCTGGATCCGACCCATCACGACGACATCGCCAGCCAGTTGAAGGCGCTGAAATACAAGTACACGATCGTGCAGTTCTCCAGCGCCAATCCGTACGCGGTGGCCTCGCTGCTGGGCCGCATGCTGACGGTGAACTTCAACGCCAACAACACCACGATCACGTTGATGTACAAGCAGGAGCCCGGCATCGTCGCCGAGACCCTGACCAGCAGCCAGGCCGACACGCTGGCCGCCAAGAACTGCAACGTCTTCGTCAACTACGACAACGACACGGCGATCATCCAGTACGGCGTGACGCCCAGCGGCATCTTCATCGACTCGGTCTACAACGCGATCTGGTTCCGCAACCGCGTGCAGACCGACGTCTACAACCTGCTCTACACCAGCCCCACCAAGGTGCCCCAGACCGACGCCGGCAACCAGCTGATCGCTTCGGTGATCGAGGCTGCTTGCGAAGCCGCGGTGAACAACGGCTACCTGGCCCCGGGCGTCTGGAATTCGGCCGGCTTCGGCGCGGTCAAGCAGGGCGACACGCTGTCCAAGGGCTATTACGTCTATGCCCCGGCAATCGCCACGCAATCCCAGGCCGACCGCGAAGCGCGCAAGGCCGTTCCGTTCCAGGTCGCCGCCAAGGAAGCCGGCGCCATCCATACCGTCGACGTTCTCGTCACGGTCAATCGCTAATCAGGAGTCGCAGATGTCTACCTATTCGTTCGCTGATATCAGCGCCAGTCTCATCGGCCCGGGCGGGGCGATTTCGCTGGGCTACGGCTCGGGCAATGCCGACGAAGGCATCACCGTCGCCATGGCCGCGTCGCGCAACACCATGACGGTGGGCGCCGACGGCGAAGTCATGCACACGCTGAACGCCAACAAGAGCGGCACCGTGACGCTGACCTACCTGAAGACCTCGCCGGTCAATGCCCAGCTGCAGGCGCTGTACGACGCGCAGACGCTGGATTCGCGCCTGTGGGGCAAGAACCTCATCACCGTGACCAATCCGGCCACCGGCGATGTGACCACCTGCCGCTCGTGCGCATTCGGCAAGCGTCCCGACCTGACCTACAAGAAGGACGGCGACACCGTGGCCTGGGTTTTCGACGCGGGCAAGATCGACACCATTCTCGGAACCTACTAAGCCATGTCCCTGGAAATCGACCTGAACGGCAACCGGTATTCCATCGGAAAACTGAGTGCCAAGCAGCAGTTCCACATCTCGCGCCGCATCGCGCCGATCCTGCCGACGCTGATCCCGGTGTTCGTCCGCCTGGCGGGCGGCAACCGGGTGGTGTCGGAAGACCCCGGCGGCCTGGCCGATGTCCTGCAACCGCTGGCCGACGGCCTGGCGGCGATGAAGGATGAGGATGCCGAGTACGTGCTCGACACGTGCTTGCAGGTCGTCCAGCGCAAGCAGGCGCACGGCTGGGCCGGCATCTGGTCGGCCAGCCAGCGCACGCCCATGTTCCAGGACATCGACCTGGGCGTGATGTTGCCGCTGGTGATGCGCGTCATCACCGTCAACCTGGGGCCTTTTATGCAAGGGCTGCTTACGAGCCAGACGAGCAGCCCCGAGGCGACACAGGCTGGCTGAAAAGCCTGCCGGGCGGCGAAGACTGGTTGCTGGCGCCGGTGCTTGAGGGGCTCTGCAAGTACGAGTCCCTCAAGGACGGTTCCCTGGACCTGGCCGACATCGCGCTCCTGAACGACGCGCTGTCGGTCCGGGCAGACAACAAGGCGGAAGCGCACCGCCGTCTAATGGCAGAGAAGAATGGCTAACACATCAGACTTGCAGCAGGCCGTCGTTGCGCTGGGATTCCAGATCGACGCCAAGAGCCTGCAACGAATCGAAGACGCGCCGAACATCATGGCGCGTGGATTCGACAGATTGAATTCGTCGATGGCGCAGACCGGCCAATGGGTGGGTCAGATGGCCGAGAAGTTGGAAGCGGTGTATTTCGGCGCCCAGCGCGTCGGGGCATCCGCAAGCAATCTGCGGGCGTTCGGCGCAGCGGCTCAGGACTTTGGCGTTTCCGCCCAGACTGCGGAAAGCAGTTTGAAGTCGCTGAAGCAGGCCATGGAAGATGGCACCGCTGCCGATTTTCTCAAAGAGAGCGGCCTGGGTGTCGATACCGTCGACAAGACCACGGGCAAGCTGCGCGACACCGTCCAGGTAATGGGCGACGTTCTGGCGCAGGTGCATGCGCTGTCTCCCCAGGATGCACGCCGCCTGGCTGGAAACCTTGGCATCGACGATGAGTTGATGGACCCCAAGCGCGCGGCCCAGCTGTTGCAACGTTACCGCGAGATACGCCAGGCCGCGGCAACGACCGGCCTGGATACGGTATCGGCTGACGCGCACGAATCGATGAACTCGATTCGAGAGATCGGGCGCACCATCGACAACATTTCCACGAAAGTGGCAGGCGCATTCCTGGAAAAACTCAAGGGCCCATTGCAGGAATTCTCGCAATGGTTCCAGACCAATGGTCCGCTCATCGGTGAACGCATGGCCGAGGTGGCCAAGGCCATATTGGACATGGCGCTGGCGGTTGCGCCGGTGCTGGGATGGGTCGCAGGGGCCATTCTGGAACTGGACGCCATCACCGGTGGCTGGAGTACCCGAATCGGGCTGGCAATTGCTGCGTTCCGGATGTTGGGTGGGGCCGAACTGGTGACGGGCTTGCTCCAGTTGGCCGAGGCAATCGGCGCGGTGAACCTGGCCAGCGGTGGGCTTGGCGCCGCTGGCGGATTGGGCGGTTTGCTCCGCTTTGTCGGTCGCAAGCCCTTGCTTGGGCTAGGCGCGGCCGGTGTGCTGACCGAGGGTTTTCTGAGTCTGGCGGATTTGGCGCAGCCGTCCATTCCCGGTGAGAGCGATGAGGAGCACCGGGCACGCACGGTAGACCATGTGACATCCGTCCTGTCGGTTCCCCCCCCATTCCTGCTCTCGACCAAGCTGGCGATGGACATGATGATGCTGTTTTACAAGCCAGCAGCACCGGGTTCAGGCGGCGTCAAGGTAGGGCCGTCCAGTTTTTCGGACCTGCCCCGAGTGCCGCGGCCAGGTTTTGAAGGCTCGACGGACCCGGGCGAGAGCACCCAATCGGCGTCAGAAGCGGCATCCGGCCAGGCAGGGGCTGACCATTTGCGCATGGTCGAACAGGCCGATCTGGCCGCACGCGCTGCCGGTGAGAATTTTCAGCGGCTTCTCGATGGCATGCCCGCGTCGAGCCGCGGTCTGCTCATGGCTTCCGACAGCGCAAGCCTGCGCCTGCCTGCTTTCGGTGAACCGATACCTCAATCGCTGTCAGCGCCCTGGGACGGCTACCGCAGCGGTGCGCTGGAAGTGAGGCTGAACGTCGAGTCGCCGCAAGTCAACCTGAACGCCACCACCCACATCTACGTGGAAGGCGCCGCGGACCCGATGGCGACCGCGACGGCTGTGGCCGCCCAGCAGGATCGCGTTTTCGCGGACCTGACACGCAACACGCAGGGAGCATACCAATGACGGATTTGAGTTCGGCGGGCCTGGACATGGTGCTGCTGCATACCAAGAAAATCGGCCAGATCGAGATCGCCGCGGTGGTCCAGGAAACCTACACGGATACGTTGGAAATCACCTCGCATCCCGTGGATGGCGGCCCGGGCGGCCCGCGCACGATCAACGACCACGCCTTCAAGAAGCCGCGCGAAGTCGTCATGCAGTGCGGCTGGAGCAACGCGGACTACGAAGGCCTGCTGGGCGCCACCGCTGAAGCGCTGCCGAACGGCCAGGCCGCGGCATCCGACTACGTGACGGCGGTGTACACGCAGCTGCTGGCATTGCAGGAATCGCGCGAGCCCTTCGACCTGATCACCTGCCGGCGCAAGTACAGCAACATGCTGATCCAGAGCCTGAAGGTGGATCACAACAAGGATACGCAGGGCAGCTTGCGCGTCACGGCCAACCTGGTCGAGGTGCAGATCGTGCATGCCCGCGAGACGGCGGTGCCGCCGCTGCCGCGCCATGCCGATGCCAGGAAGACCGGCGGGCCGATGGAATGCGGCACCCGCAATGCGACCGTCGCGAACCCGAGGAGCCCATGATGGCCAGTTTCTACGAGATTCCCTTGCTGCCGGTGCCGCAGCGTTTCACGATCGCCCTGGGCGGCAAGGAATACCGCCTGACCGTGCAATACCGTGACGGCTGGGTGCTGGATATCGACAGCGCCGAAGGCGAGCCGCGGGTGGCGGGCATTCCCTTGGTCACGGGCGTGGACCTGCTGGGCCAATACCGGCACCTGGGGTTTGGCGGCGGCCTGTGGCTGATCAACGCCAGCCTGTCCGACGATCCGCCCACCTATGAAAACCTGGGCGTACAGGCCAAGCTCTACTGGAAGGCGGGCTGACATGGCGACATCAACGCACGCGGTGGGCGGGGTGGATTACGCCCGGCAATGGCTGCGCGGATCGGAACTGCTGATCGGCAACGACCAGGGCCTGGATCTGTCGGACTTTCATTTCACGTTCGAGATCAAGCACACGGATTCCTCCAAGCCCAGCACCGCCAAGATCCGCATCTACAACCTGGGCGAGGCCGCCATCAGCCGGATTCGCCGGGAATACAACGTGGTCATGCTCAGAGCGGGCTACCAGGGCAACCTGGGCACGATCTTCCATGGCACGTTGATCGAGGCGTCCAGCGGCACGGAAGGGCAGACCAACCCCTACCTGGACATCGTCGCGGCGGACGGCGACCTGCCGTACAACTTCGCGACCATGAGCCAGACGCTGCAAAAGGGCGCCACGGTGCATGACCGTGTGCAGGCGGTGCTGGCCGCCATGAAGCCGATGGGCATTACCGCCGGCTACATGGCCGAACTGCCGCCGGGCGCGAGCCTGCGGGCCAACGTCAATGCGGGCATGTGCCGCGATGTGCTGGACGACCTTTGCCGTACGGCAGGGTGCATCTGGCGGATTCACGACAACCGGCTCGAGATCGTGCCGGAAAAGTCGTACGTCCGGGAAACGGTGCAAGTGCTGACCGACGAAACCGGCGTCATCGGCCGGCCGGAGCAGATCGACAAGGGCATCAAGGTCAAGATGCTGCTCAACCCTGCGATCAAGCCCGGCCGGCTGGTCTACCTGAACAACGACAGCATCAAGCGTTATCGCTACCAGACCGAGGCCGAGCAGGCCAGGCTGAAGAAGGAAAAAGCGGCCAAGGGCAACGGCGCGAAGCCGGCCCCGCCGGAGCCTGACCTGTCCACCCAGCGCAAGCTGGCGGACAACGGCTACTACTACGTCATGGTGGCCGAGCACAACGGCGATACCCGCAAGACCGATTGGTTCACCACGATCACGTGCCTGGCCTGGGACGCCACCCTGGAACCGCCGGGCGAACTGTCCGGCCAGCTTCAACCTGCCCCGAAGGAGGCCTCATGAACCGACGTGAACGGCTCAATGATCCGAACGTGGCGCTGCAGGACGCGATCCGGGGCGCCATGGCCATGACCTGGACGGCGCTGCCCGGCATCGTGCAGTCGTTCGACCCAGTGGCCATGACCTGCGTGGTGCAGCCTGCGATCAAGGCGCGCAGGACGCTGCCCACGGGCGCGATCGTGACCGACGCGCTGCCGCTCCTGGTGGATTGCCCGGTCCACTTTCCGTCGGGCGGGCAGTGCACGCTGACCTTTCCGGTCGCGCCGGGCGATGAATGCCTGGTGGTGTTCTCGTCACGCTGCATCGATGGCTGGTGGCAATCCGGCGGCGTCCAGGAGCAGGCGGAGTTGCGGATGCACGACCTGTCGGACGGCTTCGTGTTCGTGGGGGTGCGGTCGCAGCCCCGGGTGATTCCGAACGTCAGCACCGGCGCCACCCAGTTGCGCAGCGACGATGGCTCGACGCTGATCGAACTGGACCCGGCCAGCCAGAAGGTCCGGATCGTGGCGCCCGGCGGTTTCGATGTGGTCGCGCCCCGGTCGACGTTCTCGGACCAGGTGCTGGTGCAGGGGCTGTTGACCTACGTGGCCGGCCTGGTCGGCAGCGGCGGCGAAGGCTCGGCCGCGCAGATCACGGGCGTCTTCAACGTCATCGGCCAGATCCTGGCCAACGGCAAGCGGGTGGACGACACCCATACGCATACGGCCCAGGGGGCCAACGCGGTCACGACGCCGCCCAACTAAGGACACCAATGCGCTATCGAAAAATGGACGCTAACGGGGACTACTCGTTCGGCGGGCAGCAGGCCGACTTCCACCGGGACGAGCCCGAGGCGGTGGCCCAGGCGGTCAAGACCCGGCTGATGCTGCTGCGCGGCGAGTGGTTCCTGGACACCAGCGAAGGCATGCCCTGGCGGACCGAGGTCCTGGGCAAGCGCTTCGAGGCTTCGTACGACGGAGCGATCCGCGAGCGGATCCTGGGCACGCCCGGTGTGACGGGCATTGCCGAGTACTCGAGCCGGCTTGATGCCGAGTCGCGGGCACTGGCCGTGGCCGCCACGATTTCAACCCTTTATGGCACCGCCATTGTGCAGGCAGCATTATGACGATACTTTCTACAGCGCCGGTGGTCGATGCCGCCGGTATCCGGGCCCCGTCCTACGGCGAGGTGCTGCAGTACCTGCAGGAACAGTATCGGGCCATCTACGGGCCCGACACCTACCTGGAGGCCGACAGCCAGGACGGCCAGCTGCTGGCCGTGTTCGCGTCCGCCATCAACGACGCCAATATCGCGGCCATCAATGTCTACAACGCCTTCTCGCCGGCCACCGCCGCGGGCGGCGCGCTGTCGTCCAACGTGAAGATCAACGGCATCAGCCGGGCGGTTGCGTCGCAGTCGACCGTGGATCTGCGCCTCGTCGGCCAGGGCGGCGCCCTGATCAGCGGCGGCATCGTCAAGGACGCCAACGGCATCCAATGGCTGCTGCCGGCGCAGGTGACGATTCCGCCCGAAGGCGAGATCACGGTCACGGCGACGTGCCAGCAGATGGGCGCGGTGGCGGCGCCGGCGCACACCGTGGACCAGATCGCGACGCCGACCCGTGGCTGGCAGTCCGCCACCAACCCGGCGGCCGCGGCGCCGGGCGCGCCCATCGAGAGCGACGCCGCGTTGCGGCAGCGGCAGGCCGTCTCGGTCGCGCTGCCGTCCAAGACCGTGTTCGAGGGCACCATCGGGGCCGTGGCGACCGTGCCGGGCGTGAACCGCTATGCGGCCTACGAGAACGACACCCGCGCCACCGATGCCCACGGTCTGCCGCCGCATTCGATCAGCCTGGTGGTGGACGGCGGCGATGCCGTCGCCATCGCCCAGGCCATTGCCGCCAAGAAGACGCCGGGCACCGGCACCTACGGCACCACCACGGTGGTGGTGAACGACATTTACGGCATCGCGCATCCCATCAACTTCTTGCGGCCTGAACTGCTGCCGGTCACCGTGGACGTGCGCATCCGCGCCTTGCCGGGCTATACGGCGGCGACCGGCGTGGCGATCAGGCAGGCGGTGGCCGACTACGTCAACGGCGTCGCTATCGGCGGCGGCGCCAGCGGCTCGGTGGAGTGGGGCGATGCCATCAGCGCCGCCAATGGCGTGGTGGGCAACGGCACCTTCAAGATCGCGGCGTTGACGTTGTCGGCGGCGGGGGCCATGGGGACGCCGGACGTGGCCCTGACGTTCAAGCAGGCCGCCTCGGCCACGCTGGACAGCGTCCTGCTGACGGTGGTGTGACATGGCGGACATCAGCGAATACTCCGGCCTGCTGTCCGCCTACCACCGCGGCAAGCCCAACTTCACCGCCACCGTCCAGGCCCTGTGCCAGGGCATGGTGGACCTGCGCAACCTGTACGGCGGACTGCCGGATGCCTTTGACCTGGACCGGGCGGTGGGCCACCAGCTGGACGCCGTGGGCCGGTGGGTGGGGCTGGCGCGACGCATCAAGACGCCGCTGGCGGGCGTGTATTTCTCGCACGATACCGACGGCCTGGGTTTTGACCAGGGCGTGTGGCAGGGCCCGTTCGATCCGGACAGCGGCCTGACCGAACTGGACGACGAGACCTACCGCCTGCTGCTGCGGGCCAAGATCGGCGCCAACCACTGGGACGGCACGCTGGAGACGTCGGCCGCCATCCTGGACCGCATCTTCGGCGGCGGCACTCACGTCTTCATCCAGGATAACGGCGACATGTCGGTCGACATCGGCGTTGCCGGCACGCCGCCGTCTGCGCTGTTCCTGGCGCTGCTGACCGGGGGGTACATCCCGCTCAAGCCCGAGGGCGTGCGCATCAGTTACTACGTCATCCCCTCGGGCGAGGGGCCTTTGTTCGGTTTTGACGTTCAAAACCACTACATCTCAGGGTTCGACAGCGGACTCTGGGGCTCGCTTTTTGCCGGTTGAATAAGGACATTCCGTGGCTATCAATCAAATTCTTCCCTTCGGCACCGTTCCCGGCGCCAATGTACTGACGCCTGCCGACTACCAGGCGCTGGCCGCCCGGCTGGGCGGCTTCTCGGCCGGCACGGCCAAGTCGAAAGAGCTCAACACCGTCTGGCGCCAGGCGTCTTTCGTGACGGCCATGATCGCCCAGTACATCGCCGACAAGTCCGGCCAGGACGTGCTGGACAACGGCGACATGGCGGCCCTGCAGGCCAAATTCGTGGCGGCGCTGGCGGCTTCGCCGGCGTTTACGGGGGTGCCGACGGCGCCCACGCCGGACGTCAGCGACAAGAGCACCCGGATCGCCACCACCGCGTTCGTGTCGGGCAACTTCCCGCGGATCTATCCGATTGCGGCGTTGCCGACGCAGGACATCGGGCCGATCATCGTCGCCGAGTGCGCCGAGGTGTGGATCTGGTCTTCCACCCAGTACTTCAAGGGCTATCGCTCGCCGCTTTGCGGGCGGCCGCTGGACGGCCATACCAGCCTGCCGCTGATCAGCGAGGTCGACGCTATCGGCGGCTTGATCTCCAAGACAGCCTATGCCGCCCTGTGGGGGTATGCGCAGGAACAAGGCCTGGTCAGGACAGAGGCCGTCTGGCAGGCGAACCGCGGCACGCATTGGTTCTCGGACTACTCGGCAAGCGAGTTCCGCGTGCCGGATTTGCGCGATATGTTCCGGCGGTTTACGGGAACTGACGCTGACACTGCAAATGCG
>NZ_AYMF01000034.1:0-90579 GCF_000633435.1 Achromobacter sp. DH1f
TCAAACTTGCCTTTTGCCATGGCTGACTCCTGACCTGGATTGCGCTTCTGACTGAAGAAAAGAACTTTGGAAATTAATGGTGCCCATGGCGCGGATCGAACGCGCGACCTCTCCCTTACCAAGGGAGTGCTCTACCACTGAGCCACATGGGCATGTAAATCTTGGAGCGGGTGAAGGGAATCGAACCCTCGTCGTAAGCTTGGAAGGCTTCTGCTCTACCATTGAGCTACACCCGCGGGCTACCCTTTCACCATCTCTATCCCAGACTTTCAAAATCAAGGCCCGGGGAACTTTCCAACCTTCGTTGCGAAGGCCGCCCAGTTCCCTAGGCCTACATTTTAAAATCCAGGCAAACATCGCCTGGATTCAGGTATGGGTCTCTGGTGGAGGAGGTTGGATTCGAACCAACGTAGACGCAAGGTCAACAGATTTACAGTCTGCCCCCTTTAACCACTCGGGCACCCCTCCAGCGGAGAACTTGAGATTATGAACACTTTCAAATCCGCTGTCAAACGCCTGGGACGAAAAATATTCAAATCTTTTGTTCTACCTCCGCCGCGTTTCCGCGCAGAGGGGGCGAAGCTTACAAGATTCCGCGAACGGCTGCACGGAAAAGTTCAGCGTACTGGTCTGGCGTGTAGGTCACGGGGTTGGTTCCACCCGACGGATCCTCGCTGGCCATGCGCCCTACCCGCTCAGCTTCGGAGTCGTTGATACCGATGTCGGCCAGGGTATGAGGGATGCCCACGGTTTCGCGCAAGGCCAGCACCCAGTCCAGCACCGCACCCGGGTTGTCGTCCGGCAGCGCCAGGTAGCGAGCCAGCGCCTGCAGCCGCGGTGCGACGGCATGCTGGTTGGCCTTGAGCACATACGGCATGAGAATGGCGTTGAGCATGCCGTGGTGCGCGTCGTACAACGCACCCAGCGGATGCGCCAGCGCATGCATCGCGCCAAGGCCGCGCTGGAACGCGGTGGCGCCCATGCTGGAAGCCACCAGCATCTGCTGGCGCGCCTGCAGATCGGCGCCGTCGGCAACCGCTTGCGGCAGGTATTCCTTGATGATGCGCATGCCTTCCAGCGCGATGCCGGCGGCCATGGGATGAAAGAACGGCGAACAGTAGGCTTCCAGGTTGTGCGACAGCGCATCCATGCCGGTGGCCGCGGTGATCTTCGGCGGCAGGCCCGTGGTGAGTTCCGGATCAAGAATGACGATGGCGGGCAGCATGCGCGCGTGGAAGATGATGCGTTTGACGTGCGCGGCCTCGTCGGTGATGACCGAGGCGCGGCCCACTTCCGAACCGGTGCCCGCCGTTGTCGGCACCGCCACCACCGGCGCCATGCCCGCGACATTGACGCGCAGGTAGTTGTCGCCCACGTCTTCGAAGTCCCAGAGCGGACGGTTCTGGCCCGCCATCAGCGCAATGGCCTTGGCAGCATCCAGCGCCGAGCCGCCGCCGAACGCGATCACGCCATCATGGCGGCCTTCGCGATAACGCGCCACGCCGTCGTCGACATTGCGCCCGGTCGGATTGCCCTTCACTTCGTGGAACAGGCCGCATTCCAGGCCCGCCTGCCGGCATGCACGCACGGCCTCGCCAATCATGGGCAATGCCGCCAGGCCCGGGTCGGTGACCAGCAAGGGTCTTGCCATGCCGAGTTCGCGGCACCAATGCGACAGTTCCTTGATGCGGCCGGGGCCCGCCTTGATGGCGGTGGGATAGTTCCAGTTGACGCTGGGGACAGTCATGTCGGCTCCTGGTCGCGCGGCCTTAAGCCACGCTGCGCAGATGAAAGGATTTGGCTTGGGTGAGTTGTTCGTAGCCGACCTGCGACAGCGATACGCCGCGGCCGGTGTGCTTGACGCCAGTCCATGCCAGCGCGGGGTCCAGGTAGTCGCAGCGATTCATGAAGAACGTGCCGGTGCGCACCTGGCGCCCCAGATGCAATGCGGCGTCTTCGTCCTGCGTGAACACGGCCGCGGTCAGGCCGTAGGGACTGTCGTTCATCAACGCGACGGCCTCTTCGTCGCTGTCCACCGGCATCACGCCGACCACGGGTCCGAAGCACTCGTCGTTCATGATGCGCATGTGGTGGTCGACCTGCGTGAGCAGTGCGGGCGCCACATAAGGCGTGCCGGCACGAGCGGCCTCGAAGCGGTTGGCGTCGACCAGATTGCGGGCACCGCGCGACAGGGCTTCGTCGATCACTTCCCGCACCTCATCGGCAGCCCGCGTGCGCACCACGGGACCCAAGGTCGTTTCGGCGCGCAGGGGATCGCCCAGCACGTAGTCGTTCGTGAGGCTCGCCGCGCGGTCGATGAACTCCTGGTAGCAGGAGCGCGCCACATAGATGCGCTGGATGCCGCAGCAAGACTGGCCCGAATTGAAGAACGCGCCATCCACCAGGGTTTCGACGGCGTGGTCGAGCTTGGCGTCCGCCCGCACATAGGCCGGATCGTTGCCGCCCAGTTCCAGGCCTACGCCGATGAAGCGGCCGGCGGCAGCCTGTTCCACACTGCGCCCCCCACGCACCGAGCCGGTGAACGACACGTAGCCGATTTCCGGCGCACGAATCAACCGCTGCGCAATGTCGTGGTTGGCATGCAGGTACTGGAACACACCCGGCGGCACGCCTGCCTCGTTGAACGCGCGGCCGATCAGTTCGGCGCACAGGGGAGTCTGGTCGGAGTGTTTGAGGATGACGGTGTTGCCCGCCATCAAGGCCGGCACGATGCTGTTGACGGCGGTGAGCAGCGGATAGTTCCAGGGCGCGATCGTCAACGCCACGCCGATGGGCTCGCGGCTGATGAAACGCGTGAAGCCGGCCAGCTCGGGAACGCGTATCGGTGCGAGCGCCGCGGCGGCGATGCCGATCATGTGCCGTGCACGCGCCTCGAAGCCATCCACTTCGCCGGGCGTGTAGCGCAGCGGCCGCCCCATCTGAATCGTGATCGCGCGCGCCGCTTCGGCCTTGGCCGCGACGAAACGCGTGACGGCCTCTGACAGAATGCGTGCGCGTTGTTCGATGCCCAACGCATGCCATGGCGCTTGCGCGGCCTGCGCGTCGGCCAGCGCCTGCGCGATCTGCGCTTCGCTGGCGTAGGGACGACGCACGACTTCGCGGCCGTCGATGGGACTGATGGTGATGAGTTCCTGCGTCATGGCGGCCCTATGCGTACAAGCTGTGGATAAGTGTGGTGCGCGTCGTCGTGGTCAGATGATTTCGAAGTACCGAGCCAATTCCCAATCGGTGACGTGGCGCCGGAATTGGCGTTCTTCCCATTCACGCGTGGCGGCGTAGTGCTCGACGAAGGCATCGCCGAAGAGGTGGCGCGCCGCTTCGGATTCACGCAGGCGTTGCGCCGCTTCCCACAAGGTGATGGGCAAACGCAGGTGCGCGGGAAACTGCTGGGTATAGGCATTGCCTTGCACCATGGGCTCGGGCTTGAGGCCCTGTTCGATGCCGTATAGGCCCGATGCCAAAGCGGCGGACAGCGCCAGGTAGGGATTGGCATCGGCCGAGCCGATGCGCACTTCGACGCGCTGCGACTTATCGCTGCCCGGAATGAGCCGCAGCGCAGTCGTGCGGTTTTCCATGCCCCAGGTGGCGTCCAGCGGTGCCCAATAGCCCGGCACCAGCCGCGAATAGCTGTTGATGGTCTGCGCGTACAGCGCCATGAATTCCGGCAGGTAACGCTGCACGCCCGCCATGAACGCAGTCTGCGTCGCGCTCATGCCGTGGGGCTGCGATTCATCGTAGAAGGCCGAGCGGCCGCTCTTGCGTTCGCGTAGCGATAGATGGATGTGGCCGCTCTGGCCGGGATGGTCATGCGACCACTTGGCCATGAAGGTAGCCATCAGGCCGTTCTGCTGCGCCAGCGCCTTGGTGAAGGTCTTGAAGAGAAACGCCTTGTCGCCGGCGGCGGCCGCCTGGTCGACCGCGATGGCGGCTTCGAGCACGCCCGGGCCCGTCTCGGTATGCAGGCCTTCGATGGGCATGTCCATGCGCTCGCACATGTCCAGCAGTTTGCGATAGAAATCGCCCTGCACCGTGCTGCGCAGCATGGAATAGCCGAAGTTGCCGGGCGTCCAGTTCTCCATGTCGCGATAGTGCTTGGCACGCACCGAATGCGGTGTCTCGCGGAACATGAAGAACTCGTATTCCAGCGCAGCGTAGACCTCGAAGCCCATGTCGGCCGCGCGGTCGAGCGTGCGGTGAAGCAGGCGGCGCGGGCAGATCTCGGCCGCTGGGCCTTCGAACTCGGCCAGGAACAGCAGCATGTCTTCGCCGCCCGGTCCTTGTTCCAGCGGCAACCGGCGGCCGGTGGCCGGCACGATGCGCAGCTTGGCGTCCGGATACGCCGTGTGCCAGCCGGTGTATTTGGTGTTGTCGTAGAGCTGGTCGTCCAGGTCCCAGCCGAACACGACGTCGCAGAACGCCAGCCCGCCGCGCAGCGCGGACAGAAACTTGTCGCGCCGGATGTACTTGCCCAGCATGACGCCATCGACGTCAGACAGGCCGACCTTGATATGCGAGAGCGTGCTGGCCTGCACCAGCCGCTCTGCGTCTTCCACCGTTGCTACCCCTAGTGCATGCATGCTTGTTCACCTTGTCCGTGGCTGAAGCGTTGCGTTGACTTGCGGGGTCGCGGGGCATGGCGTTTCAGGTCTTGGCCGCCCCCAGCACCCGCATCGCCTCGCGATGCAGTTGCGGTGTGGCAGCCGCGATCACGCGGCCCTGCGACGCGAGGCCTAACGGCTGCCCCGACCAATCGGTAATGACGCCGCCCGCCCCTTCGATGACGGGCATCAGCGCCAGATAGTCATAAGGCTGCAGGCCCGCCTCGACCACCAGGTCGACGTGGCCGCTGGCCAGCAGGCCGTAGCTGTAGCAATCGCCGCCGTAGCGGCGCATGCGCACCGACTGGGTCAGCGTATCAAACGCGGCCAGATCGGTGCCTTCGAAGATATCGGGCGAGGTGGCGTAGAGAATCGCCTGCCCCAGCTCGGTGCAGCCGCTGGCGCGGCAGACTTCGCCGTTCAAGCGCGCAGGGGCGTCTGCGGCGCCGAGCCAACGTTCGCCCAGCATCGGGATATCGATCAGCCCCAATACCGGGCGGCCGCGGTGCAGCAGCGCCAACAACGTGCCCCACAACGGATTCCCGGAGATGAAGGCGCGCGTGCCATCGATGGGGTCCAGCGACCATACCCATTCGGCTTCGGCATGGCTGGCGCCGAATTCCTCGCCGAAGATGCCGTGATCGGGGTACTGGCCGGCGATGGCCGCGCGCAATGCGGCTTCGACCTCGCGGTCGGCCTGGGTGACGGGACTTTCATCCGCTTTGGTATCCACCGACAGCGGGTGGCGGAACCACTGGCGCGACAGGGGCCGGACCTGGTCCGCCAGCGATTGGGCGAACGAGGAAAAAGCGGCCAGTTGCTGCGCGGTAAGCGGCGGCGAAGTTTGCATTGACGAGCTCCCAGGCGTGGCGCAGCGCCAAAAAAACCCATGCGATTAAGGTTTTTCCAGTCTAGACACGTTGCCACAAATTTGCAAATATACCTAAAAAAGCAACCCAACCGTCTTACAGCAGGCCGCTGTCCGCAATCCGTAGCTCACCGCCGTTGCCGTGTATTCCTTTCCGGAGTTCCATCATGCAATGTAAGAAGAAGCTTAGCCTTGTGGTTGCAGTAATTTCCCTAAGTTGTGCACAGGCCGCCCACGCGGGCGCCATCACGGTCTATTCCGCCCTGGAAGAAGACGAGATCGCCGCCTACCTGAAGGCCGCCAACGCCGCCATGCCGGACGTGAAGGTGAACGTGCTGCGCCTGTCCACCGGCGATCTCGGTGCACGCCTGATCGCCGAAGCGGGCAACCCCCAGCAGGATGTGATCTGGGGCTTTGCCGTCAGCAACATGCTGGACCCGCGGCTGCAGAAGCTGCTGGAACCCTATGCCGCGAAAGGCATCGACGCCCTGCCCGCCCAGTACAAGGCCGCCGACAACAAGTGGTTCGCCGCGACGGGCTATGTAGCCGCGTTCTGTGTGAATACCGATCGGCTCAAATCGAAGAACCTGCCCATGCCGACATCGTGGGAGGACCTGGCCAAGCCCGTCTACAAGGGTGAAATCGTCATCCCCAGCCCTGCGGCGTCGGGTACGGGCTACCTGCAGATCGTGGCGCTGCTGCAAGGATTGGGCGCCGAGAAGGGCTGGGCGTACCTGAAGGACCTGGACAAGAACGTGGCGCAGTACACGCCATCCGGCTCGCGTCCGTGCAAGATGGCGCGTGCCGGGGAATATGCGATCGGCGTGTCCTTCGCCTTCCCTGCCATGCAATCCATCGAGGAAGGCTTCCCCGTCAAGATGGTGATTCCGTCGAAATGGGTGGGCTACGAGCTGGAAGCGTCCGGCCTGATGAAGACCGCCAAGAACCCGACGGACGCCAAGCGCTTCCTGGACTGGACGCTGTCGGCTCAAGCCGGCGGCCTGTACAGCAAGTACAAGGAACTGGTGACGATTCCCGGCGCGGCACCGAACAAGGCCGCCGAAGCCGCCGGCCTGCCCAGGGACCTGACCGCGGTGCTGTACCCCGTGGACTTCCAGAAATCGGCCGCCGAGCGCGACGCCACCATCAAGACCTGGCAAGACACCATCAAACGCTGATGGCATGCGGCCGGTGCCGCCGGCCGCAGCGCCCAGCTGGAGCAGCCATGTACCTGGAACTGCGCGGGATACGCAAGACCTTCGATGGCGCGGTAGCGCTGGAAGGCATCGACCTGTCTGTCGGTGAACACGAATTCGTCTGCTTGCTGGGCCCCAGCGGCTGCGGCAAGACGACGCTGCTGCGCATCGTGGCGGGACTGCTGCCGTTCGATGCGGGCAGCATCATGCTGGGCGGCCACGATCTGTCGACGCTGCCGGCGCGCAAGCGCGGCTTCGGCATCGTGTTCCAGTCGTATTCGCTTTTTCCCAACATGACCGTGGCCGAGAACGTCGGCTACGGCCTGCGCATACGCGGCGAAAGCCGCGACCGCATCGCGGCGCGCGTGACGGAGCTGCTGGCGCTGATCAAGCTGCCCGATTACGCACAGCGCTATCCGCACCAGCTTTCCGGCGGCCAGCAGCAGCGCGTGGCGTTGGCCCGCGCGCTGGCGGTGGACCCCGCCCTGATCCTGCTCGACGAACCCCTGTCGGCGCTGGATGCCCGCGTGCGCACGGACATGCGCGCGGAAATCCACGAGGTGCAGCGCCGGCTGCGAATTCCCACCATCATGGTGACCCACGACCAGGAAGAAGCCCTGACGCTGGCCGACAAGATCGTGTGCATGAATGACGGGCGCGTGGAGCAAGTCGGGTCGCCGTCCGACCTGTATCTGCGCCCCCAGACGCGGTTCGTGGCCAATTTCGTGGGGCTGAGCAATCTGCTGCCCACCGATTGGGTACGCCAGGCGATGCCAGCGTTGCTGGCCACGCGGCCCGACGGCGCCAGCGACCGCTTCGAGGCCTGCCTGCGCCCCGAGAGCCTGCGCATCGCCGCCGACGACCAAGGCTCCGGACGCGTGCGCGAGATGACCTTCATGGGCAACCTGACGCGTTTGCGGGTGGACTGGCAAGGCCGCGAACTGCTGGTGGAACAACAGGGCGCGGCCGGACTGTCGCAAGGCGCGCCGGTACGCCTGGACATGGAGCCGGGACAATGCGCCTGGGTCCGCGTATGACGCCGGCAGTCGCGACAGGGCGGCCGGGAGCCGCCGCGTGAACACCGCCCGCATGAGCGCGACCGCATCCGCCCCCGCCGCTCGCGCGCCCTGGTCGCTGGACCGGGTGCTGCTGTGGACTTGCGTCGGCATACCGATGGCGGGCCTGGCGCTGTTTTTCCTGTTTCCGCTGGCAACCGTGGCCTGGCGCAGCCTGGTGGAAAAGGACGGCGGGATCGGCCTGGGCAACTATGCCGAGGTGTTCGCGACCCGCGGCATCCTGACCGCCACCGCCAACAGCCTGACCATGAGCGCGGCCACCACCGTCGTCAGCCTGCTGCTGGGCTTTGCCATCGCTTACGGCCTGGACCGCAGCCGCATGCGCGGCAAGGCCTACGTCAAGTTGGCGTTGGTGTTGCCGCTGCTGGCGCCGTCGCTGGTACAAGGCCTGGGTCTGATCTTCATCCTGGGCCGCAACGGCCTGGTACACCGCTGGACCGGCTGGGAATTCGATATCTATGGCTTCTGGGGCCTGTTGATTTCCAATGTGTTCTACGCCCTGCCCCAGGCGGTGCTGATCCTGCAGGCGGCGCTGCGCAACACCGATGCGCGCTACTACGACGCGGCCGAAGTCATGGGCGCATCCAGCACGAGGCAGTTCTTCGACATCACGTTGCCGAACTGCAAGTTCGGATTGCTGAGCGCCGCGTTCGTCGTGTTCGTCATCACCATCACCGACTTCGGCAACGCTGCGGTGATCGGCGGCAACTACAAGGTGCTGGCCACCGAGATCTACAGCCAGGTGTCTGGCCAGATGAACTTCGGCATGGGATCGGTGGTGGGCATCCTGCTGCTGCTGCCGTCGTTGATCTCGGTGCAGATCGAACGCGTGGCGTCGCAGCGCCAGTTCGGCGCTGCATCACCCAGCGGCCTGCGCGTGACGCCGCAGCCGGCGCGCGGTCGCGACCGCGCCTTCACGGTGGGAGTGCTGCTGTGTACCAGCACGATCGTGGCCACGGTCGCCACCGTGGTGTTCGCCAGCTTCATGCGGCTGTGGCCCTACCGCATGGAATGGACGCTGAAGCACTACGACATCACGGTCAGCGGTGGCTATGCGCCGCTGTGGACGTCGCTGTACCTGTCGTTGGCCGCCGCGTCCGGCGGCGTGCTGCTGCTGTTCTTCCTGACCTTCGGCGTATGCCGCATTCCGCGGGCCTGGGCCAAGCTGGTGTACCTGGTGTCGGTGCTGCCAGTGGGCGTGCCTGGTCTGGTGCTGGGCCTGTCTTATATCTTCGCCTTCAACTCGCCGGCCACGCCGCTCTATGCGCTGTATGGCAGCGCCGCGTTGATCGCGCTATGCAATTTCTACCACTATCACACGCAGGGTTTCCTGACGATGATGACGGGCATGCGCGCAGTGCCGCAGGCCCTGGAAGAAGCGGTCAGCTGCCTGGGCGGCGGCACCTGGCAGATACTGCGCGATGCGGTGCTGCCGCAGATCGCCCCCACGGTGCTTGGCGTGTTCTTTTTCCTGTTCATGCGGTCCATGGTCACGTTGTCCGCGGTGATTTTCCTGGTGACGCCCTCGGTCAGCGTAGCGCCGGTTTCTGTCTTGCGGCTGGACGAAGCGGGGTTCGTCTCGCAGGCGGCAGCCTATTCGACGCTTATCATGCTGGTCGTGGGCGGTTCCCTGCTGGCGATGCGCGCGTTGATCGCGCTGGCGGCACGGCGCCGCAAATAGATTAGGAAGCATCCGATATGTGGCAAGAAGAGCGGTATCAAAGAATCCGCGCCCTGCTGTCTTCCCTGCAGCAGGTATCGACCGACCGTATCGTCGGCGAACTGGGGGTATCACGGGAAACCGTCAGGCGAGACCTGCTGGAACTGGAGGCGATGGGCGAACTGCGCCGCGTGCACGGCGGCGCCGTGCCGGTGCACAGCGAGCCGCCCATCACCGAACGCGTGCACACGCGCGTCAAATACAAGCGCGCCATCGCACGCGCCGCGGCAGGCCTGGTCAGCAGCGGACAGACGCTGTTTCTTGACGCGGGCAGCACCACCAGCGTGCTGGCCGACGAACTGGCCAAGCTGACCGGGCTGACCATCATCACCAATTCGTTCGACGTGGCGCTGAAGGTCGGCGCGGCCGGCAACGGTGCCAACGAACTGATCATGTTGGGTGGCTCGGTGGGCGGCCCGGTGTGCGCCACGGCCGGCGACATCACCATCGCCGAAATCCACCGCTACCGCGCCGACCTGGCGCTGCTCTCGCCGGTCGGCGTGGATGCGGAATGCGGCGCCACCAGCTACGACCTGCGCGAGGCGGAAGTCGCCCGCGCCATGGCCGCCAACGCCAAGCAACGCGTGCTGCTGGCCGACTTCAGCAAGATCGGCCTGTGCAGCCGCGTATCGTATTGCGAGGTGGGCCGCATCGATCACCTGGTCACCAACACCAATGCCGAAAAGATGCCGGCCTTCCCGCCGCTGAAGGCAGCGGTGGGCAAGATGTTGACGGTATAACTGCGCGTCAATCCACCGACACGCCCGCCACCTTCACCATGTCTGCCCAGTACACGGTGTCTTGCTGCAAGCGTTTCTGGAAAGCATCGGGCGCGCTGCCCACGGGTTGGCTGCCGCCCGCCTGAATCTTGGCGATCACGTTGGGCGACTTCATGGCCTGGGCCACGGCCTTTGCCAGATAGGCGATGCGGTCGGGCGGCGTGCCGGCGGGTGCGAACAGACCATACCAGTCGTCGGCGGTGATGCCGTCCAGGCCCGATTGCTTGAGCGTGGGCGCGGTCTTGAAGATGCCGATGCCATTGTCGTGGCTGAGTGCCAGGATGCGTAGCTTGCCGGCCGCCACCATGGGCTCGGCCGATGCGGGCGAAGTGATCAGCATGTCCACGGTGCCGCCCATCAGATCGGTGATGGCGGGCGCGGCGCCGCGGTACGGCACGTGCACCAGTTTGACGCCCGCCTTTTGCGACAGTAGCGCGCCCATCAGGTGGCTCATCGTGCCATTGCCCGGCGTGGCGTAGGTGATGACGCCCGGTTGCTTGCGCGCGGCGTCCAGGTAGTCACCCAACGACTTGTAGGCGCTTTCACTGCGCGAGACCAGCACCAGCGGCGCGGACGTGATCTGCGAGATGGGCACGAAGTCCTTGACCGGATCGAAGCCTACGTTCTTGTACAGACGCGGATTGACGGCCATGACGCTGGTCTGCGACATCACCAGCGTGTAGCCATCCGGCTTGGCGCGTGAGACTTGCGAGGTGCCCACGTTGCCACCGGCACCGGATCGGTTTTCCACCACCACGCTTTGCCCCGTGATCGCGCCGAGCTCCTGCGCGATCAGCCGCGCGACGCCGTCGTTGCCGCCCCCGGGCGGAAACGGCGACACGACCGTGATTGCCTGTTTGGGATAGTCGGCCAGCGGCGCGAGCGCCTGGGCGTGGGCGTTGGCCCCCCATGCCAGGCAGGCCAGGGCCGCCGCGGTTCTGCAAGCTTGCAGCACGTGTTGCTTTGTCATCGGTACTTCCCCTTGTTGTCGGCGGCCGGATACTCGGCCGTCCGTTGCATTTCGGTTCGCCATGAACCGTCCGCGCCCCGGCGGCTGGGCGCCGGGGCGTGCTGATCGGATGAAGCATGTCGTGCGGCCGCTTGCGCAGCGCGCGGGTTACTGCGCCGGGAAGCGGTACGCGGCGCGTTCGCGCTCGTCGATCTGCTTGACCAGATTGGTTTCCCAGGCGAGGTACTGACGCGCCGCGGCCTTGTTGCCGTCGTGGCGGTCGTGCACGAAAAACAGGTAGTCGATGCAATCGCGGTCGGCGGGCTCGTCAGGTGTGGCTTGCAGGGCCAGGCCTGCGGCCGACCAGCCGGCGGGCGATCCGAGATTGACCTTGACGTCGCGCGCACCCAGCGCCCGCAGATCCGCCGCCGCCCAGGCGGCTACGGCCAGCTCGTCGGCCAGCAGCACCACCGGTTGCGCGGGATCCAGCGCCAGATCGGCAAAGCGCGGGCGAATCGACCATTGCGCCCCCGCGATATGGTGGGCGCGATAACGCATGCTGGCGCGAATATCGACCAGTTGCGCCCCTTGGGCCGATGCAGCAGCCAGCGCAGTATCGTCGAGCACCGGCACGGCCGGCACGTCGACCGAAGCCGCGGTGACATTCAGCGCTGCAGCGACACCCTCTTGCAGCACGCTTGCGTCCCAGCCCATCTGGCGCAGCCAGCTGGCCACGACCGGTGCGCGCACGCCTTCGGCATCGAACACCACGATGCGCGCGCCGCGCACAGCCAGATATTGGTCGGTGGCCTGGATCAGCTGGCCGCCCGGCGTGTGCTGTGCGCCGGGCAAGGACCCTTGCGCGAATTCTTCGGCGCTGCGGACATCGCACAGGAAGGTGCTGCGGTTGGCGTCATTCAGCCAGTGCTGTACCTGACTTGCATCGACACGCGGCACGTCATGGCGCTCGGCCAGATTGGCTGAACGCTGCACCAGCGCCGGCAGGTCTTCGGGCGCCACGCTATCGGCGTAGCGGCGCTGCGCGCCATGGTCGAGCTTGAAGTCTTCCAGATACCAGCCTTGAGTGCCGTTTTCCAGCGCGTAGACAGGGTTTGGCACGCCAAGATTGATCAACGTCTGTGCGCCGATGATGCTGCGTGTGCGCCCGGCGCAATTGACCACGATGGTGGTGGCGGGGTCCTTGGCCAGGGTGTGTGCACGCAAGGCCAGTTCGCCGTTGGGGCAGCAGATGCCGCCCGGAATGCTCATCTTCTGGTATTCGGCAAAGGGCCTGCCATCCAGCACGATCAGATCGTCGCCGCGACGCTGGCGTTCGGCCAGTTCACGGGCACCGATGCGGGGGGTGTGGAAAACTTCTTCGGCCAGTTCGCCGAAGGTTTTGCTGGGCACGTTGACGCCGGCGAATGCCGCATAGCCGTCGCGCAACCATTGGGCAATGCCGCCTGCCAAGCGATACACCTGTGGATAACCCAATCCGCGCAATGCGTGCGCCGCGCGCGCCGCCGTGTCGTCCGTGCCGCCCTCGTCATAGACCACCACCCGCACGCCGCGACGCGGCGCCAGCCGCACGATGTCGGCTTCAAGCCGGCTGTACGGAACCGGCGCGGCATAGAACAGGTGAGACTCGCCGTATTGACCATGTTCGCGCACGTCCAGCAGCGCAATCTCGCTGCCGTCATGCAGCCAGCCCTTGAGCGTGTGGGAATCGACGTCGGCCGTGTTCAGGTCGGAATGGGGATGCATCAGTGAATTCTCTGGAATCGGAAATGGGGGAATGGCGGATATCAGCGCTGAGGCCGCAACTGGGTCAACGCGTGTTCGAGGTCGGCGATCAGGTCTTCCGGGTCTTCCAGCCCGATATGCAGGCGCAGCATCGGACCGTGCACCTGCGGTGCCGGCAGCGATCGCGCATTGCCCAGCTGCACCGGAATCACCAGGCTTTCGAAGCCGCCCCACGAAGCGCCGATGCCGAACAGTCGCAGTGCATCGATGGCGCGCTCCATGTCGGCGTCGGTGATGGGCGCCGCGAACTCCAGCGTCATCAGGCCGTTGGTGCCGGAACATTCACGCTGCCAGACGGCATGCGACGGATCGCCAGGCAGCGCCGGGCACAGCACGCGCGCAACCTCTGCCCTGCCCTGCAGCCACTCGGCCACGCGCATCGCGCTGCGGGCATGCTGGGCCAGGCGTAACGGCAGGGAACGCATGCCGCGCAGCACCAGGAAGGCGTCGTCGGCGCCGACGGTCTGGCCGAAGTCGATGCCTGCGCGGTCCAATGGCCGCCAGGTGCGCGAGTTGGTCACGACCGCGCCCATCATCACGTCGGCGTGGCCGCCCAGATATTTGGTGGCGGCAAGAATCGAGATATCGGCGCCCAGCGACAGCGGCTGGCACAGCAATCCGGAAGCCCAGGTGTTATCCACAGCCAGCCAGCAATCGTGTTGCCGTGCCAGCTCGGCCAGGCGGCGCAGGTCCGGCATTTCATAGGTGAGTGAACCCGGCGATTCGGCGTAGATCATGCGGGTGTTCGGACGCACCCACTGGGACAGGCCGTTGCCATCCGGCGGGTAATACGAGAACTCGATACCCAGGCGCGACAGATGTTCGGCGCAAAAGCGGCGCACCGGCTCGTAAACGGCGTCAGTCACCAGCACATGGTCGCCGGCGCGCAGATAAGCCAGCAGCACCGTGGCGATGGCCGCCTGCCCCGTGGGAAACAGCTTGGCGCGAAAGCCCTGTTCCAGTTCGACCAGCGCGTCTTCCAATGCGTGCGTGCTGTCGGTGCCGCGCGCGCCGTAGGACGGCAGGCGTTCCTGTTCGCGGCGCGCCCGCGTGTCGCGCCAGGCCGCGACGCTGTCGAACACATAGGTGCTGGCACGCGTGACCGGGGTGTTGACCCAGCCGCCATGCGGGCGCCCGGCGCGCAGCAGCCGCGTCGCGGACCGATAGGGCTTGTCCATGATCAGCGACGGGTCAGCACGCCGATAGGCATGACTTTGCAGGTGCCAGCGGCCAGATCGAAGGCCAGCCGCTCGGTCAGCGTTTCCAGCGCGCGGCCGTACATATGCAGGTGACGGATGACGCTGTCGCCCTGGATCTCGACGGCGTGGATGTCGTCAGGCATCAGTGCGATGCCGGCGCCCGGGCCAACCACGACGGTGCCGGTCTTTTCCAGATGCCCCACGCCCGGCACCGACCCGTCGTCGGTGCGGTCGTAGACGTAGTTGTATTCCACCCCTTCCACGGCCGCGATACAGGCCCAGGTGGTGTGGTTGTGCGGCACGATCTGCTTGCCCGGCCGCATCACGTTCAAGTACAGCGCGTATTGCTTGTCGGCGTCTTCGCTGATCAGGTAGCGCGCCTGGCGCTCGCCTTCCTCCGGCGCCGGGTAGCGGTCCTGGGCCCACCAGTCGGTATGGCCGGCCAGCCGGATCAGCTCGTCCAGCACGGCCTTCAGGCTGTCGCGGTTCAGGCCCTTATTTCCTAAAGTATTTTTAATATTTCCAACGGTGCTGTCGATGCCCTGCTGATTAGGATGCGCGTTGCCCACAGTGACTTTCCCTCTTGTTTCATGAGTTATTTCAGTCACTGTATCGCCACGAACGAGGCGCAACAATTTAAATTGCCTTAAGATTCCATAAGCATTGCTAATACTTTAGATTTCAAGCGACATGCGTAATCTGGATCTGGACCTGCTGCGCACGCTGACCGCGATCGCGCGCTACGAGACGTTTTCCGAAGCGGCCAACCGGCTGCACAAGACGCAATCGGCCGTCACGCAGCAAATGCAGCGCCTGGAGGCCACCATCGGCCTGCCGCTGTTCGAAAAGCAAGGGCGCAACAAGGCCTTGTCCACCCATGGGCGGCGGTTGGTCGAATACGCACGCCACATGCTGGCCATCAACGACGAGGCGCTGCGCGCACTGCAGGATGGGCCGCTGGAAGGCGATTTGCGATTGGGCGCGCCGCTGGACGTCGCGGACACCATCCTGCCCACGCTGCTGACGCACATCGCGCGCTCGGCGCCGCGCGTGAAACTCGAGATCCGCGCCGATCGCAGCCCGTTCCTGATGGACGCGCTGCGGGCCGGTGAACTCGACTTGACCATATCGACCCGCTTTGACCAGGACTTCGAAGGCGTGGCGCTGCGCACCTCGCCCACCGTCTGGCTGGCGTCGGCCGACTACGTGCACGATGTGACCGCGCCGGTGCCGCTGGTGCTGGCCGATGAACCCAGCATCTTCCGCCGCCTGGCGTTGACGGCGCTGGAACAGGCGCAAGTGCGCTGGCACACCAACTATGTAGCGCCGAACCTGGTGGGCATCAAGGCCGCGCTGCGGGCGGGCCTGGGCGTGACGGCGCGCAGCGTAGAGCTGCTGGCGCCGGAAATGCGGGTGCTGGGTGAAAAGGAAGGCCTGCCGCCGTTGCCGGACGTGACGTACTTCCTGTGGATAAGGCGTGACCTGATCAATCCGCTGACGCGGCAGGTCTACGACATGCTCAAGGCCAGCCTGGGGTTGGCGCGGCATGCGGATGCCGCCCCCAACCCCGCAAGCCTTCAATAGCGGTCGAAGTATCCCTGCACAGAAGCAGGTTCACGGGTGATGCACAGCGCCAGCATCAACAGGATGCGGGCCTTTTGCGGGTTCAGGTCGCGGGCGGCGGCAAAGCCAAGCGCCGCGTCGTCCAGTTCGACATCGCGCGCCACCAGGCCACTGCCGGTGCGGCTGGATCGCACCACCGCCACGCCGTCGGCAGCGGCACGGGTCAAGGCCTCGACAGCCAGGTCGGTGGCGTTGCCATCGCCCACGCCGGCCAGCACGATGCCGTCGGCCTTGCCGGCGATGAATGCGATGACATCGGCTTGCAGATTGGCGTGCGCATAGACGATATCCACGCGCGGCCACCCCGCCTTTTCCAGCAATGCGAGTGAAAACTCGCTTTGTGCCGCGTGCGTCGTGGTGTTGCGCGAATAGAAGCATGGCACACCGCCGTGCATGACACCGGCGCGTCCGCGATTGGGCGAGGCGAATGCGCTGATGCCGGCGCTGGCGATCTTCTGGATCTCGCGTGCGTAGTGCACGTCTTCGTTCATGACGACCAGCGGGCCACGGCCACGCGCGTCAGGGTGCCGCGCCAGCGCCACCGCGTTGTACAGGTTCGCAGGGCCTTCGGCGCCCAGCGCGGTAGCGGGACGCATCGCGCCCACCAGCACCACCGGTTTGTCGTGCTGGATCACCAGGCTGAGAAAGTACGCCGTTTCTTCAAGCGTATCCGTGCCGTGGGTGATGACGATGCCGGCCACCGATGCATCGGCGCACAGCGCATCCACGCGCTGCGCCAACGCGCGCCAGACGTCGTGCGTCATGTTCTGGCTGCCCACGTTGGCCACCTGCTCGGCGCGGATGTCCGCCAGGCCCGCCAACTGCGGCACGGCCGCCAGCAGGTCGCCGACCGAGAACGAACCGGCTTTGTAGCCGGCCGCGGTGGCGTCGGCCTGGGCGCCGGCAATGGTGCCGCCGGTGGCGAGTACGGCGATGACCGGCAAAGCCTGATCAGGCATCGACCACTCCGGACAAGCCTTGGCGCTCGAGCAGCGAATTCAGGTGTTCCCAACCGTGGAAGTCGATCACGATCTGGCCCTTTTCCTTGGCGCCGACCTTCAGCGCCACACGGGTGCCCAGATGGTCGGACAAGGCCTCTTCCAGACGCGTCAGGTCGCGCGACGCGCCGTTGGTCTTTTTCTTGGGCGACGCCGCGGTCTCGGCTTCCTTGGCGGTCTTGGCAACCAGCTTTTCGGCTTCGCGCACCGACAGGCGACGCGCGATGATCTGGTTGGCCAGCTGGATCTGCGTGGCGGCATCCACGGCCAGCAGCGCGCGAGCATGGCCCATGTCGACGTCGCCGGCCAACAGCATGGTCTGCACGGCAGCGGCCAGGTTCAAAAGCCGCAGCAGATTGCTGGTGGCCGAACGCGAGCGGCCGATGGCTTGCGCGGCCTGCTCGTGCGTCAAACCAAATTCGTCGAGCAGGCGGCGCACGCCATGCGCTTCTTCCAGCGGGTTCAGGTCTTCGCGCTGG
This sequence comes from Achromobacter sp. DH1f, assembly GCF_000633435.1. Lineage (NCBI taxonomy): Bacteria > Pseudomonadati > Pseudomonadota > Betaproteobacteria > Burkholderiales > Alcaligenaceae > Achromobacter > Achromobacter sp. DH1f. The sequence continues at coordinate 17,310 of NZ_AYMF01000034.1, forward strand.
ATGTTTTCGATCAGCGCCATGACGGCCGCATTTTCGTCGGCGACTTCGCGCACCAGCACCGGCACTTCTTTCAGTCCGGCCAGCTGCGCCGCGCGGAAACGACGCTCGCCCGCGATGATCTCGTAGTGGCCGGGCGCATCGCCCAGCGCGCGCACAAGAATGGGTTGCATGATTCCTTGTGTGCGTATCGATTCGGCCAGCTCGCCCAGCGCGCCCTCGTCCATGCGGGTGCGCGGCTGATACTTGCCGGCCCGCATCTTCGAAACAGGCAAGGTGGACGGCAGACCCTCGGGCTTGGCCGCAGCCTTGCCGATATTGTCGATCGCAGGCGCGTCGGCGCCCAGCAAGGCGTCAAGTCCGCGACCCAAACCCTTGGGTTTCTTGGTGGCCATAGTTAAATCCTCTTTCCTTCTGTTTTTGTATCCCGAGCCAGGCTCAGGCGTCCGCCTGCTCGGCGGGCAGGCGGTACCAATACGCGTAACAGTCTTTGAAACCGTAGCGGCCGTACAAGGCGCGCGCCGCGGTATTTTCCGGCTCGACCTGCAGATAAGCCGTGGTGGCGCCGCCAGCGGCGCCCTGTGCCAACAGATGCTCGACCAACATCGCAGCGTGCCCCTTGCGCCGTTGCCCCGGGTCCGTCACCACATCGAACATCCCCACGACATCGCCATCGCGCACGGCCATGCCAGCGGCCACGCAGTGTCCCGCGCTGTCCAGCGCCAGCACCGGCGAGATATCCACAGCCAGCCCTTCGAGACGGGATTGATGCTCGGCGATGTGTTCCGGACGTGAATCGCGCATGCGTCCGACCGCCGCCGCGAATCGGGCAGCGTCCACTGTCTTGAAAAGCAGATCGCCCCGGGCGCCAGGCCTGGGGGCGAGCGGCATGCTCATGACTCGGGTCTCGCCAGTGAGGATGTAACCACGGGACTCCAGGTCGGCGTCCAGGGCGAAATCGGGACCGATGGAGGTGATGCGCAGCACCATGGGCAAGCCATGGCGCGCATACAACGTTGAACAATACGCCAGCCGCTCATCGAGCGGACGTGTGGATAACCCCAGCACATTGATGCTGCGTACCCGTTTGGCGGACGACTGCGAGAAACGCACCAGCCAGCCGTCGTAAAGCAGTTGCGCGCGTACCGCCGTGGCATTGAGCGCGGCTTCTTCGAGACGCACGCGCAGCGCATCGCGCACGTCGGCGGGCGGCGTGTGGGGCAAGGCGTGGGTCGAAGAATGGCGCGGTGCGGCGGACATGTTGTACGGCTTATTTATTCAGGTCGCGAACGCGCTCGATCATTTCGGCGCCGAAGGCGATGTAGGCCTGTGCGCCGCGCGAGGCGCGATCGTAGACCACGCCGGGCATGCCATAGCTAGGGGCCTCGGCCAGGCGCACGTTGCGCGGCACGACGGTCTTGAAGACCTTGTCGCCGAAGTGCGCTTCGAGCTGCGCGGATACTTGCTGCTGCAGCGTCATGCGCGGGTCGAACATGACGCGCAACAAACCGATGACGCGCAGGTCGTCGTTGATGTTGCGATGTACACGCTTGATCGTGTTGACCAGGTCGGACAGGCCTTCCAGCGCGAAGTACTCGCACTGCATCGGGATGATGACGCCGTGCGCGGCCGCCAGGCCGTTCAGCGTCAGCAGCGACAAGGTGGGCGGGCAGTCGATCAGGACGAAATCGTATTGGCTGGCCACGGTGTCGATGGCGGCCTTGAGCTGACGCTCGCGTTCGTCCATCTGCACCAGGTCGATTTCGGCGCCGGACAATTCACGGTTGGCGGGCAACACGTCGTAGCCGCCCGATTCCGAGCGCACGCGCGCCTGCTCGATCGTGGATTCACCGATCAGCACCTGGTACAGGTTCGACTCGAGCGAATTCTTGTCGATGCCGCTGCCCATCGTGGCGTTGCCTTGCGGGTCCAGGTCCACCAGCAGCACGCGTTGCTTGTGCGTCGCCAGGCCGGCCGCCAGGTTGATGGCGGTCGTCGTCTTGCCCACACCGCCTTTTTGATTGGCGATGCAGAAAACACGGGCGGACGAGCTGGGGGGTAAGTTCTTCATAGGGTTCCTTGACTGCGGCGCATCCAGATCAGGCAGCGTTCTGCTTGCAGCTCCGGCACCCGGAGCTGCTGAATATGGTCGACTTGCCATTCCCCGCGCGCGTGCAGCGCTGCGATCTCATCGTCGGGGACCTTGCCCTTCATCGCGACGAGGGTACCATCGTTGCCCACGTGCCTGCCCGCGAGCATCGCAAAATCATCCAAGGATGCGAAGGCGCGCGACGTCACAATGTTGCAGTCGGCGGGGTCCAGCGTTTCGATGCGTGCGTGACGGGCCTGCAGATTGGGCAAGGCCAGCGCGCCACTCATCTGCCGAACGAATGCGGTTTTCTTTTCTACGGCGTCGACGCAGGTCACGGACCATTCTGGCCGCATGACGGCCAGGACGACGCCAGGCAAGCCGCCACCGGATCCGACGTCGTAGACCTTGGCCAGCGTGCCGGGCTGGCCCAGCGCCTCGCTGAACGGGCCCACCGCGGCCAGGCTGTCGAACAGGTGCTGCACCAGCATCTGTTGCGGATCGCGGATGGCGGTCAGGTTATAGGTGCGGTTCCAGCGCTGCATCTGCGCCAGGTAGTCGAGCAGCTTGGGGGCTGCGCCGGCATCGGCCTGCAGCCCCAGTTGCTCGAAGGCAAGGGAGAGACGGCCGGCCATGTCTGCGCCGGCCGGATTGGGATGGGCGCTCATGCGGCTTGCTTGCGCGAGCCGTAATGCAGGCGCTTCAGGTGGATGAGCAGCAGCGAGATCGCCGCCGGCGTCACGCCCGAAATGCGGGCGGCCTGGCCGATGGTCTCGGGCCGATGCGTCTTCAGCTTCTGGCGCACTTCGAACGACAGGCTGGTCACGGCGTCGTAATCGACGTCCGCCGGGATGGGCTGTTGTTCGTGGGCAATCTGCTTTTGCACTTCGTCTTGCTGGCGGGCAATGTAGCCGGCGTACTTCACCTGGATCTCGACCTGTTCGGCCAGCACCTCGTCGGCCACGACACCGGGGCCGGCCAGGAGCGTACCGTCGACATTGCGGGCGGCCATCAAGGCTTCATAGGAAACATTCGGGCGTTTCAGCAGGTCAGCTAGTGAGTACTCACGTTCAATCGCCTTGCCCAGCAACGGTTCGGCCACCTCCAGCGGCAGCAGCCGCGGGTTCACCCACGACGATTTCAAGCGTTCGACTTCGGCGGCGACGGCATCGCGTTTGCGGTTGAAGGCTTCCCAGCGGGCGTCATCGACGATGCCGAGCTGGCGGCCGATTTCGGTCAGGCGCAGATCGGCGTTGTCTTCACGCAGGCTCAGACGGTATTCGGCTCGCGACGTGAACATGCGGTACGGCTCGGTGACGCCGCGCGTCACCAAGTCGTCGACCAACACGCCCAGATAGGCTTCGTCGCGGCGTGGCGTCCAGGGATCGCGGCCCAACGATTGCAACGCGGCGTTCACGCCAGCAAGCAGGCCCTGGGCCGCGGCTTCTTCGTAGCCGGTGGTGCCGTTGATCTGGCCAGCGAAGAACAGGCCGGAGATGGCCTTGGTTTCGAGCGTGCTCTTCAATCCACGTGGATCGAAGTAGTCGTATTCGATCGCATAGCCCGGGCGCAGGATGTGTGCGTTTTCCAGGCCGGGCAAGGAATGGATCAGGTCCAGCTGCACGTCGAACGGCAGGCTGGTCGATACGCCGTTGGGGTAGACCTCGTGTGTGTCCAGCCCTTCAGGCTCGAGAAAGACCTGGTGGGATTCCTTGTCGGCAAAACGATGGATCTTGTCTTCGATGGAGGGGCAATAGCGCGGCCCCACCCCTTCGATCACGCCGCTGTACATCGGCGAGCGATCCAGGCCACCGCGGATGATGTCGTGGGTACGGGCGTTGGTGTGCGTGATCCAGCACGGCAGCTGCCGCGGGTGCATCGCCACATTGCCCATGTACGAGAAGACGGGAATCGGATCGAGATCACCCGGCTGTTCTTCAAGAATGCTGTAGTTGATGCTGCGACCGTCGATGCGCGGCGGAGTGCCGGTCTTCAAGCGGCCTTGGGGCAGCTGCAGTTCTTTCAGGCGCTGGCCCAGCGAAATGGCGGGGGGATCACCCGCACGGCCACCCGAGTAGTTCTGCAGGCCCACGTGAATCAAGCCATTGAGGAACGTGCCGGCGGTAAGCACCACGGTCTTGGCTCGGAACTTGAGTCCGACCTGGGTGACGGCACCGACCACGCGGTCGCCTTCCACCATCAGATCCTCGACCGCTTGCTGGAACAGCCACAGGTTGGGCTGGTTTTCCAGGCGGCCACGGATGGCCTGGCGGTACAGCACCCGGTCTGCCTGGGCGCGGGTTGCGCGTACGGCCGGCCCCTTCGAGCCGTTGAGGATGCGGAACTGAATCCCCGCCTCGTCCGTTGCCAGTGCCATGGCACCGCCAAGGGCGTCGACTTCTTTGACGAGATGGCCTTTGCCGATCCCGCCAATGGAGGGATTGCAAGACATCTGACCTAGGGTTTCGATGTTGTGGGTGAGCAGCAGCGTCTGGGCGCCAGCGCGTGCTGCAGCCAGCGCCGCCTCGGTGCCGGCGTGGCCGCCACCAACGACGATGACATCGAATTCGCGGGGATAATCCATGATGGGGAGGTAAGAGAGCGTTCGGTGCTCATTATAGAGGCAGGGGGGGCATGTTTCACGTGAAACATGGTTCGGTGCAGCAATGGGCCCTGAGGTCTTCCCTTGTTCGTGTGCAAAAGGCAACGTGGTGACTGAGTGGTGCGGTCAAATATGTCGGCATTTGCCTCTGTTGAGTGGATGTTCCACGTGAAACACACCGGCGCCCTGCTCTTACCCGGGCATGTTTCACGTGAAACATGAGCCCGCCAGCAGCGCTCGGGTCGTGATGTCATCATGTAGAACACTGAAGATCACTCTCCCCTCAAGCGCAATCTGTGACCGGTCATATGGCCCGCATGCCCCGCTTGTCCCAACACAAGCGATAACGCCTCACCTAGGTTAGCGATCTTCGTCATCTTCAAGCCGTATGTTTCACGTGAAACATCGGTCATAGCCTTCGTACTGATATCTACCGCTCAGGCTATGAGGGTATGAACGACCGCTTCGGATGCCGTCCAATGATGAGGACGAGGATCATCGTCGTATGTTTCACGTGAAACATAACTCACTGACCCGAGCTTCAGCGCGGCACGCGAGGTATGGCGGCATGCGACACCTCACTACTTGATAAGGTGAGCGGGCGGATGCGGCGCCAATGTTTCACGTGAAACATTGACTGGAGGCAGTAGCACTGAGCATCGAAAGAACAATGCCGCTGTACACGAGAGCGCCTGATTTGAGTCCACCAATCCCTGTCACTCATCAGTATATTGAGAATGTTCCACGTGAAACACGTGAAAGCTCATGCAATACCTTCAGTTTCGCAGACCTTATGCGTGAACCCGCCGTGACGTTTCACGTGAAACATATCAAATCCATCAGGCCGTGGGACTAATAACGGTGCCACCATCCGCCGGGAAAGTTGCAAAACGGCGCCGACGTCAGAGCCTGATCACGACGACACGCCCTTCTATCAAGACATTCGCGCACCCATTCCATTCATCTCCACGTCGAAAAAAACAGTTTGCAGAGCCCTACCCTACCCCTTACCCCAAAATACGGTGGGTTTTTGGGTTTCACGTGAAACATAGACCGAAGCCGCGTCCAAGCTTCCTATCCCGGTCAACGGAAAATTCACGAACCTCACGGAAGATTACGCGCAGCACCAGGCAGGTTGACCATCTCCCGTCATCCGACTGAAACATAGCAAGGCAAGAATTTCGAACCCTGCTGGCAGTCCGTAACCAGGGTCCGCAGCCCCTCCAACACGGGATCGGCGCAATCCCTTATGCGTCCCCGCAATTCGACACGACTACGTACGGGTGAGATCCGGCCCAACTTCAAGTGCAACCGCAAACCAAGGCAGGACCCCAGCAGTAACTTCATCCCGCACCGAGAACGTCGCCACGCCCAGCATCCAGGGCAACCATGATTTATCAACATATCAATCCACAGTCCGCTCGGGCTGCAATCGGCCGGTTTCACGTGGAACAACTTTGGGGATAACTTGGGAAGAGGCTTCGATTCAACAGAAGAGATTGCCCCGTAATCAGCCACGACGTACCGACGGCAATTCAAATACCCAGATTTGGCAAAACGCACAAAACGGCAATCCCTTCCCAGGGAAATTGTCTTCCGAGCCCGTACGCTGCTGCGCATCTAGATCGCTTCACCGCCCTTTCTGGATGACATGGCGACGCACGAATCAGTCTATGAAAAACGGTGGAAAAAATTGTGGATAAGTCGGCGCTATCGAACCCATTGGCTTTCTTAAAATCTTCGATGCGCCTACCCGCAATGCGGGTGTACCACCTGACCAGGCCGTGTGCCAAAAACATGCTCGATGCGCCCACATCAGCTCGGGAACTTCGCATCCCTGGCGAAGTCCAATCGCCGCTCTGTCTGGATCCGACTGCCGCACGCGCGTCGTACTTATCCCCAACCTTATCCAGATCTGCGATCAGGCGCTGCCCTGTGCACAAGTTGCCGGGGACGCTTGATGCAACAAATATCTTGCCTTCCCCTCACGGGCAACGCCATCATCCATTTGGCTGAGGCGGCATGCCAACCACCTGTGGAAAAGTCGACGGAAGGAAATTCGACGCGAATTTCCCTTTCACGTGAAATCCACAGCCGCCCGATCATGGGCGCTGGCCAGGCCCCAATCAGACCACCAGATTCCCCCCGACCGTGGACGCGCGAGGACTGCTATCCCCATTTCTATCCACAGGTTGAGCACCCATCATTTGGCCACTGAAGGCGTAATTCTGTGCATAACCGGGATGGGGATATCTTTGTGAACAACCGCCTCCGAGGCGACCCAAAACGCCGTCGTTGCCTCGGCCCGCCGGCGTAAAAAAAGATCGGCCCGCGCAGAAAAACAATCAGCAAAAGCCGCGTAACCACATGGTTTCCCTAGGGAAAAGCGCAGTTTCCCATGGAACGGCAATCTGGCAGCCTGGTGCGGCCAGCATGGTTATCGGCGTCAAGAACGCAATTCATGAGGTGTCGAAAAATGTGCAAAACCGTGATTTCAAATTCACGGTTGCTTCATTACTGAGCACCCTGATACTCATGCCCGAAAATAATTATCCACAAACTTATCCAAGGTTGGAGGATATGTTAGTGAACACTAACATCGGGCTGGTCAGGGGCGGCACAAACCTCGGCCGGAATGAAACAACGCCCCAGACCGTGAGGTTCTGGGGCGTTGTAGCCAGGCTTGGCCTGGCAGACGGGAAATTGGGATTTCCCGATTTAGAGCGGGCGAATTTCGGCCGCTTGAGGTCCTTTCGGACCATCCTTGACTTCGAATTCGACTTCCTGCCCTTCGTTCAGGCTGCGATAGCCGCGGCCCTGGATGGCGGAAAAGTGTGCGAAAACATCGGTACCGCCGGTGTCCGGCGTGATGAAACCGTAACCCTTGTCAGCGTTGAACCACTTAACTTTGCCCTTCTGAGCCATTTTCCTAGCGTCCTGTAATTAACTCGAAATGCAATGAATCAAGGACGCCGTGAGAACTGAACGACCGGTAGGGATACCTGCGTTGCTGCTGCGTTCTCGTATGCCGCAAAAGCAGCAGAACGAGTCCGCGCGCTGCTTGAATCAACTGCGGAATCAGCATACTCATCCGACATTACAGACTCATATAGTTGTTTACCCCAATGTCGTATTTTTCTGACTGGAAACGCAATCCCGTCACGCGGACTTAGCCTGCCGACGCGCCAGCAACGCGTACATCGGACCGGTCACGATCACGACGAATACCATGCGCGTGACATGGAACGCAGTGACCACGGGAACCCCTAGCTGCAGCACTTTCGCGGTGATGGCCATCTCTGCAATGCCACCTGGCGTAGTGCCCAGAATCAACGTGGGAATCGGCGCCGCGGACCACAGCGACAATAAGGCGCCCAAGCCAAATGCCAACGCCAACGCGATGACCGTGAACACGGCCACCGCAGCAATGAAGCGCGGCGCCGCACGGAAGAAATCAGGTCGATAGCGATCCCCCAACGACCACCCGATAAAGAGCTGGCCGATCTTGGGCACGAAGTCCGGCAACGCCGACAATTCGATGCGGTTGCTGGTGAGCAGCATCGCCACCAACATCGGCCCCAGCACCCACGGATTGGGCAGCCGAAGCTTCATGAAGAACAGGCCTCCGATGCAGGTCAGGCCCACCAGCGCAGCCAGGCCTGCGCCGTGCACGGTACGAGGCCCTGGTACGGTCGGGTCGATGCCCGCCACCCCCCACCACTGGAAGATGAAGGGCACTGTCAACACCACCATCAGCACACGCACGCTGTGCGCCGTTGCCACGCGATCGATACGCGCACCATGCCGTTCCGCCAGGCTGGCCATTTCGCTGGCGCCGCCCATCGCGCAGGAGAACCACGCCGTCTTGAAATCGACATCGGTGTAGCGCCGCAGGATCGCGGTGCCGATGAACGCCAGCCCCAACGCGAACAGCATGCCGACGATGATCGGCCCGGCGTTGGTGCCGATGTGCCCGATGACCTGCGGCGTGAAATACAGGCCCAGCGAGGTGCCAATGACCCACTGCCCCGCGTTGCGCGCCGGCCGCGGGCAGACCGTGCGAAGACCGCCGATCCGCACCGCCGCCGTCAACAGCAGCGCCCCCAGCATCCAGGGCAGCGGGATGTGCGCCCACACCGCCAGCAAGGCCCCCGTCAACGCGATCGCCAATCCGCCGAAGACTCTCAACAACATGTTCTGCACCACGACACCGTCCACGCCATAAGCTCATGAGAAACCGGAATTATGAGTTAGTGGGATACTTACGAAAACTCCCGTGCATACCTAGCGTTCACCTTCGCGTCCACCATGATCCGATCCAAACTTCCCGACGTCGGCACCACCATCTTCACCGTCATGAGCCGCCTGGCCATCGAGCACAAGGCCATCAATCTGGGCCAGGGCTTTCCCGATTTCGATCCCGACCCGGCGCTGTGTGCGCTGGTCAGCAAGGCCATGGCCGATGGCCATAACCAGTATCCCTACATGCCTGGCGTGGCGCCGCTGCGCGAGGCCATTGCCGCCAAGACGCAGGCCTTGTACGGCCGCGCCTATGACCCCGAAACCGAGATCACCGTCACCAGCGGCGCCACCGAGGCCCTGATGGCCACGGTACTGGCCGCCGTGAACAGCGGCGACGAAGTCGTGGTCATCGAGCCCTGCTACGACTCGTACCTGCCCGCCATTCGCCTGGCCGGCGGCACGGCCGTGCCGGTGCCGCTGCGCGCGCCCACCGCGGACGACCCCTACTACCGCATCGACTGGCAGCGCGTGCGCGACGCCATCACGTCCAAGACGCGCCTGCTGATGCTGAACTTCCCGCACAACCCCACCGGCGCCGTGCTGGACGACAGCGACCTGGACGCGCTGGAAACCATTGTGCGCGACACCGGCGTGCTGCTGGTGTCCGATGAGGTCTACGAACACATCGTGTTCGACGGCAAGCCGCACGCCAGCGTGGCGCGTCGCCCGCTGCTGGCCGAACACGCCTTTGTCATTTCGTCGTTCGGCAAGACGTATCACACCACCGGCTGGAAGATAGGCTATTGCTGCGCGCCGCGCCAACTGAGCGCCGAGCTGCGCAAGGTGCATCAGTTCATGGTGTTCACGGTGCCCTCGCCCATGCAATTCGCGCTGGCCGAATTCATGCGCGATTCCAAGCCCTATCTTGAGCTGCCCGCGTTCTACCAGGCCAAGCGCGACCGCCTGGCCCAAGGCCTGGCCAAGACGCGTTTCAAGCCGCTGCCCAGCCCCGGCACCTTCTTCCTGCTGGCGGACTACAGCGATATCTCCAAACAGAGCGAAGCCGATTTTGCGCGCGACCTGACGGTGCGCCACGGTGTGACGGTGATCCCGGTGTCGGCCTTCTACCAGAAGCCCGATGCACCGGAATCGAACCACCGCATCGTGCGCTTCTGTTTCGCCAAGAAAGACGCCACGCTCGACGCGGCGCTGGAGCGCCTGGCGCAAGTCTGACCGACCAAATACGTCGTGCAGAAAAAAGCCCCTTGCGGGGCTTTTCCTTTTTGCTCAGACTGGATCGGCGGCAATCTTCCTCGCGCGGCGCACCCGCCGCATGATCTGCGGCACCACCACCACCGCCGCAGCAGCCACCCACAACGTAATGGCGACGGGGCTGGAGAACAGCACCGACACGTTGCCATCGGTCATCGACAAGGCGCGGCGCAGGTTCTGTTCCATCATGTTGCCCAACACCACGCCCAGCACCAGCGGCGCCATCGGCACGCCGAACTTGCGCAACAGGTAGCCCAGCGTGCCGATGGCCGCGACCAGCAACAGGTCGAACGTACCGGCATTGATGGCGTACACGCCGATATAGCTGATGCACAGGATGCCCGGCACCATCAGCCAACCCGGCACTGACAGCACCTTCGAGAACACGCGCACCAGCGGCACGTTCATGATGAACAGCAACACATTGGCCACGAACAGCGACGCGATCAATCCCCACACCAGTTCCGGCTTGGATTCGAACAACACAGGACCCGGCGTGATGTTGTAGAGCGTCAGCGCCCCCATCATCACCGCGGTGGTGCCCGACCCCGGCACGCCCAGCGTCAGCATCGGAACGAACGAGCCGATGGCAGAGGCCGTGGCCGCCGCTTCCGGCGCCACCAGGCCGCGCATGTCGCCGCGGCCGAACTTGGCGTCCGGATCCTTCGCCTCGATGATGCGTTTCTCTTGCGAGTACGCCACGGCTGCCGCTACGCTGGCACCGGCGCCGGGCAACACGCCCACGCCAAAGCCCACGAAGGCGCTGCGCACCACGCTCCACCAGGTGAAGGCCAGCTCTTTCAGATTGAAGATCTTGCGGCCGCTGGGCTTGACCTCGACGCTATGCCCGGCCATCACCTTCTCCAGCATTTCCAGCATTTCGCTGACCGCGAACAAGGCAATCACCACCACCACGAAATCGATGCCGTCGGCCAGATGCACGGAGTCGAAGGTATAGCGGTATACCCCAGAGTTCGCGTCCACACCGATCACCGAAATCGACAACCCGATCATCGCGGCCAGCACGCCCTTCACCGGCTGCTTGCCGAGCAGGCTGGTCAGGCAGCAGAACGCGAAGATCATCAGCACGAAGTACTCGGCAGGGCCGAACGCCAATGCCCATTTGGCCAACGTCGGCGCGAGCAGCACCACGCCCACCACCGACACCAACGCTCCAAAGAACGCCGACCACGCGGACAGCGACAAGGCCACGTTGGCCAGGCCCTGGCGCGCCAGCGGATAGCCGTCCAGCGTCGTCATGATGGCGCTGGCTTCGCCCGGCACGTTGATCAGGATCGAGGTGATGCGGCCGCCGTATTCCGCGCCGACATACACCGCCGCCAGCAGGATCAGCGCGGTCTCGGGCGGTAGATTCATCGCAAACGCGATAGGGATCAGCATCGCCACGCCGTTGATCGGCCCCAGGCCCGGCAGCACCCCCACCATGGTGCCGAAGAATGAGCCGATGGCGGCCACCAGGATGTTGGTCCACGAGAACGCAACACCGAAGCCGATCGACAGGTGATCAAGGATTCCGCTCATATCAGGTTCTCCAGCAGCCCGCCGGGCAGGACCACGTCCAGCACCTTGTCGAACAGCACGAAAAAGAAAGCGCTCATGACGATACCGCCGATCGCGCACTTGACCCAGCCGCCGCCGAACAGGCGGCCGACAAACACCGTCATCAACGCGGTGGCGATGATGAAGCCGAGCCACTGGAAGAGAAAGGCATACGCCGTGGCGAACAGGACCATCATCACGATGCGCACATTGGCGCCGGCCGGGTTGGCCTCGACGGCGTTGCCGCCCTTGTAGGCCAGCCGCAGGCCGCACAGGCCGATGATCAATGCCAGCAGCAGCGGGAACGCGCGCGGCCCCACCGGTTCGTAGGCGAATGGCGCTTCAATGCCCCACCCCGCCCATGTCATGAAGGCCGCCAGCGCAAGCGCCGCGATGCCCAGGATGCGATCGTTCATGATCAGATTTCCGTTGGTAGCAGGACCGCGCGGCGCAAGCCCGCCCCGGCCGCTGGCAGTGCCGGCGGCAACGGGGTGCGCCTGCAAGCGCGGTCGTAAGGAATGCCTTGCGGCTTATTTCTTGACCAGGCCGAAGGAATCGGCCAGTTCGGCGTACTGCTTGACCTGCTGCTTCACGTAGGCATCCAGGTCGGCGCCCGTCTTGTTGAAGGGGAACAGGCCCTGCTGTTCACGCAGCTTGGAGAACTCGGGGGCGCTGGTGACGCGATTGAACGCGGTGACCCAGAACTGGTAGTCGGCATCCGACACCTTGGGCCCCACATAGAAGCCGCGGATGATGGGCCAGACAATGTCGTAGCCCTGTTCCTTGGCGGTGGGCACGGTACCCAGCTTGCCCGGCAGGCGTTGGTCGTTGAACACGGCCAGCACGCGGATGGGGGCGCCGCCCTCGAGCATCGTGAAGGCTTCGGCCGCATCGCCCATGTACGCCTGGATGTGGCCGCCACGCAGCGCCGTCACGGCTTCGCCACCGCCTTCAAACGCCACGAAACGCATCTTCTTGAAATCGACGCCGGCTGCCTTGGCGGTCAACGCTGCCTTCATCCAGTCCTGGCTGCCCACGGTGCCGCCGGCGCCCAGCACGATCTTGGTCGGGTCCTGCTTGAACGCGTCCATCAGGCCCTTCAGGTCGGTATAGGGAGAATCGTTGCGCACCACGGCCACGCCGTAGTCGGTGCCGATGGCGGCCAGCCAGCGCACGTCGTCGACGTTGTACTTGCCGAACTTGCCCTGCGCCAGGTTCAGCAGCGAACCGCCCGAGAAGGCCACGATGGTGCCGGGTTCGTTGGGGTGCTGCGCCACGATGTTGTTGTAGGCCACGGCGCCGATGCCGCCCGGCATGTACACGATGCGCATGGCGCTCTTGAGCGCCCCGCTCTGCTTGAGGCCTTCGGTGGCCAGCCGGCAGGTCAGGTCGAATCCGCCACCGGGCTGGGCCGGCGCGATGCATTCGGGGCGGCGCGGTTCGTCGGCCGCCAGGGCAGTGCCCAGGGACAAGGTCATCGCGCCAAGCGCCGCGACGGCGGCCAGGCGCAGCTTCAGGCTGGTCTGCATTGTGGTGTCTCCGTGATTTATAGGTCTAGGTATGGCTGGCGACCCGGCGAAGCACGACATGGCGGGTCCAGCGGATGCAACCGTACAAAACCGAAGCTTTCTAACACCTTTCAAAAAACGCGTTTTTCCTGGTGCGACGCAACATCCGCCAGCGATTCCAGGGAAAACACCAGGGATGCGCGCAGCCCAGGCAAGGGGGCGCGGTTCTCCAGCACCAGGCGGGCGCCCAGCGCTTCGGCGATCGTGCCGACGATGGCCAGCCCCAGGCCGGCCCCTGGCTTGTTCTTGCCGGCGGCGCCACGGCGAAAGCGGATGCCGGCGCGGGCGACGTCCTCGGCCGACATGCCGGGACCGCTGTCTTCCACGGATAGCCGCAGTTGCCCCGGTTCGCGTCGTACCAGCACGGTGATCGTTCCGCCGGGCGAGGTGTACCGGATCGCGTTGTCCACCAGGTTGCCGACCGCTTCGCGCAGCAACCATTCCGCGCCCGGGACGATGGCCGGACCGGGATCGGCTTCCAGCCCGATGTCCATCTGCCGGGCACGGGCCGTGGGCAGCAGGCTGCGAATGACCCCGTCGGCCAGCCCGACCAGGTCAACGGGTTCCAGCGCAAAGCCCCCTTCGGCCAGGGAAGCGTCTTTAGCGCGCGCCAGAGCCAGCATCTGGTTGGTGGTGCGTACGGCCCTGTCCAACCCCTCTTGCATCGCCAGAAGGGCTGTACGGACCTCCTGGGGGCATGTTTCCCGCAAGGCGTAGGCGGTCTGGGTACGCAAGACCGACAGCGGCGTACGCAGTTGGTGCGAGGCGTCGTCCAGGAACTGGCTCTGGACCCTCGCCTGGGCCGCGTAGCGGGCCATGTGGAGGTTTACGGCGCCAACCAGGGGTAGGACCTCACCCGGCAGGTCGGACGCGCTGACGGGGCTTAAATCGTCTGCAGGACGCCTTTCCAGTTCTTGCCGCAACCGCGCCAGGGGCCGCAAGGCCATGAAAACGCCCAGGATGATCACCAGGACGCTGATCAGGATCACGGCCAGGTCACGCTCTACCGACCGCACCAGCACCTGGTGCAGGAACGCCTGGCGGCTTTCCAGGCCTTCGGCGACCTGGACGATAACCCGTCCCCCTTTGTTCGCATAGAGCGGCGGATCCATCGCCCGCGCCAACGCGGCGACCCGGACCGGCATGCCCTGGTACGTCGCATAGAAAAACTGCGGTTCGCCGGACACCAGCGGCTGAGTGGGCATGGGCAGCTCGGGATGGCCGATTTCGGCCAGCCCGTCTTCGGTCGCCACTCGGTAGAACACGCTGCCATTGGCCGTCAGCTCGAAAAATTCCAGCATCAGGTACGGCTGCTCCATGGCTAGTCCACCGCTGGCTGTGGATATGTTGTGGTCGATCGCGCGCAGCGCGCCGGCAAGCGAGCGGTCGTACGCAATGTCGACCTGGTTGCGCAACTGGTGGTTCGACAGCCACAAGGCACCCATCATTACTAAAACTAATGTGGGGATCAGCCACCAGAGAAGTTGCGTCTTCAGGGTACGGGTGCGGTTTTTTTTCCTGGAAAACCGGGTTTTTTCCGGAAAACTAGTTGTCAACAGCGTTCTCCAGGCAGTAGCCCATGCCGCGCATGGTGGTGATCTGCACGCCTGTTTCCGCCAATTTTTTGCGCAACCGGTGCACCAGAACCTCGATGGCCTCGAGGTTGATGTCGGCATCGTCGGTCACGATCCGATCCAGGATCTGCTGCTTGTTGATCGGTTCGCCGCTTTTCTGGATCAGGACCCGAAGTACCGCGTGTTCACGTGGGGATAACTGTAAAGCCTGTCCCGAGACCGAAAATTTCTGCGCGGACGTCTCGAAAACCAGGTTTCCCAGGGCAAGTCGCGGGTGTTCGCGACCTCGGCTACGTCGCACCAAAGCAATCAAACGCGCTTCCAACTCTTCCACAACAAACGGTTTCGGCAGGAAATCGTCTGCGCCCTGGTGAAGTGTCCCGATTTTTTCGGCCAGTGAATCGCGCGCGGTCAGGACCAGGACCGGCGTTCGATCGTCCCGCGCGCGAATCTTCGCCAGCAAAGTGTGGCCATCCATACCTGGCAATCCCAGGTCAAGCACGACCGCATCGAATTCTTCGACGGCCAGCCTTCTTTCTGCGACCAGTCCGTCATCAGCCCACTCGACGACGAAACCCGCATGTCGGGCCAGGCTTCTGGCCAACCAGCGAGCCAGTTCAGCTTCGTCTTCTATCAGGAGGATGCGCATGGACGGAGTCCGGGGGGGCGTGGCTGGGAGATAGGAGAAAGCATGTTTGTCTTTTCCCTGTATTTCTCTTTATATAAAGACTAATGATTAATAAGGCCTGTGGATAACTACCTTAACCTTGGAAACCTGTGCTTTTTCATGAACTTGCGGCCGTTTTTGGCTGTGCAAGAACTCTGTGTGGGAAAAAAGTTGAAGTTGGACAAGATTTCGGACTCGGCCCAAAACCCCCGCTTGTTCAACTTGCCTCCACACAATGTGCACAACCTGCCGCCTTAGGAGTTATCCACAGGCCCTTTTTGGGAAGCCGGGGTCGGAAGCGGCACTTTTACCCCGAAAAACCGCCCATTGCCTACCCTGGTTTTCGCCCCTTTCCAGCCCCGCAAAGGGTCCTGCAAGCGCTTGGAAAATCGGCCTTGCCAGGGGAGGAATCCCTGCCGCGGTTGACGGTTGCCTGAACAAAAAGTGAGCAGCTTTCCGCCGTAGAATTCGGCCATGGCACGACAAATCAGAATCAAGAAACCGGCCTGGGCGACCTGGCTGAGGGGCCGTTTGCTGGCCGATAACTTGCCCGTCACGCTGTGCGCGGCGGCATTGATGGGACTGGCCGGCGCGCTGGCCACTGTGATATTTCGAGAATTGCTGGGCGGAATCCAGATGCTGCTGACCGGGGCGGACGAACCGCACGGCATGGTCTCGCTGGCGCGGGGCCTGTCGGCCTGGCAACGATTCCTGCTGCCGGCAATAGGCGGCGCGATTGCCGGGCTGATCCTGCAATGGGCGGCCAGCCGGCTACCCAGGCGCGGCGCCGCTGACTATATGGAAGCGATCTCCATCGGCCGCGGTGTCATCGGCTTTCGGCAGACCGTGGCACGTAGTATTTCTTCTTTGTTTTCAATTGGTTCCGGCGCATCCATCGGCCGCGAAGGCCCCATGGTGCAGCTGGCTGCGATGTTCTCTTCATTGTCGGGCCGCTACCTGGTGTTGCCGCCGCGCCATCTGCGCTTGCTGGTGGCCTGCGGCGCCACGGCCGGGATCACCGCGGCGTACAACGCGCCGATTGCCGGCGCCTTGTTCATTTCCGAGATCGTCTACGGCGCGATTTCCTCGGCCACCCTGGTTCCGCTGGTGGTGTCGTCGGTGGTCGCCAATATCGTGACCCGCCAGATCCTGCACTACGACGCGGTTTTCCATATGCCGCCGTTCGACTTCGTATCGGGCTGGGAAGTGGTCAATTATCTGGGTCTGGGGCTGATCGCCGGCCTGGTGGCGCCGCAATTCCTGCGTTTTCTGGATGCGTCGAAGGCACTGTTTCGGCGCATACCGTTGCCATTGTGGACCCGGATGGCGGCAGGTGGACTGGTGGTGGGGGCGTTGTCGGTGTTCAAGCCCGAAGTCTGGGGCAACGGCTACAGCGTGGTGAACAGCATGTTGCACAGCGAGTGGGCCTGGCAGGCGGTGGCGGCGGTGCTGCTGTTCAAGATCGTGGCAACCGGCGCCAGCGTGGGCTCGGGGGCGATTGGCGGCGTGTTCACGCCAACGCTGTTCGTGGGGGCGGCGGTCGGCGCCCTCTATGGCAGCGGGTTGCATGCACTGTTTCCTGCGGGTGACCTGTCCGCCGTGTCCAGCTACGCCGTGGTGGGCATGGGGGCGCTGCTCGCTGCCACGACGTATGCGCCGCTGATGTCGATACTGATGATCTTCGAGATGACGTTGAGCTACGAGGTCATGCTGCCGTTGATGCTCGCCTGCATCACGGGCTTTGTCATTGCGCAGAAAATCCGGCCGGATTCGGTGTATGCCAAGTCGTTGGCCAGCAACCGGATCGCGCGGGAGCAGATCCGTGCAGTGCCGTCATTGCACGCCGACAAGCCAGGGAGCTCTTGAGAAAAGTGCTTGAATAAAGGGGTTTTGCATAAGGAATCCCCTTTTATTGTTTATGAGTAAAAGCTCATATTGTTCTTGTTGCCCAAGAAATGATGAAAGCGACATCGTCGAATTCATCGCCATTTTTCTTGGATTTCAGAGTTGAATATGGCGTTGGGGCGCGCATGATTCATGCGCGTTCGTGATCTTCAATAAAATGAGTAATTACTCACTTTATTGAAAGGGGTCTCATCGCAGAGACTTAGTCATGAAAACGCGCTTCAAACCAATCTCTTCGGCGCGATGCGTTTCAACGTAGCCATAGCGTTGATAGATGCCAATGTTCTCGGTCATCGATTCCTGCGTGTAAAGCCGTATCTGCCGATAGCCCGCCTGGCGCGCCTGAATCTCGGCCCACTGCATGAGTTCGCGTCCATATCCCTTGCCTTGCGCGGCGGGAGAAACGGCTACGTTGTCCAGCAGCAAGCAGTCCGGCTCGCGCACCAACACCAGCACGGCCTGTACGCCGGCGTCGTCTTCCAGCACTTGCGTCTGGCCTTGCGAGATGCGTTGGCGGTAGTCGTCACGCATCGGGCCCGGCGTCGCGCCGATGCGGTCAATGTAGTGGCAATACGCGTCGTGGACGATGCGCTCGATGGCGGCCAGGTCGGCAGCAGTGGCTTGGCGGATGCGGTGTTGACGGGTCGTGGGCGTCGAAGACACGATTTCTCCATGCAATTTTCGTGCAGATCGACTCTAGCAAATTTCAGCGCTCACCGAACTCGAAATCGTCCATGAGTCGGCGCAATACCGCGCTTTCGGGGCTACCAGGGTCGATCTCTTGCTGTTGCTCGAAAAAGAACCCGACGAGATAGAACTCATCGTCATTCCTGATCTTGCCGCGCTTGATGATCGCATCAAGCTTCCTCTCATCCTGCTCGTAAAAATCGGGGTAGGTAGCGATCACGATGGCTCTGTACGCCATGTTGAACGAATAGCGATCTTTCGGTGGGATAGCCCGGGAGAAAACGGATGGGCCTTCCCGCAATGACTGCATCATGCCACTTGTCAAAGTCGCGGCAGACACTTTGCCCGCATCCATCTCTTGAATCCACTCGTCGCAGTGCTTGTTCCAGTGGTCTCGAAATGCCGTAATGATGGGGTCTTTCTGTGGAGACAATAAGTAGACGATCTCGTCTTGCACGCCGATGGCCCTCAAGGCCTCGGCTCTTTTCAAGGACGGTCGCGTCATGGTCTGGTGATGAGCCCTATGTTCAGATAGACCTACGTATGCAGGCAGCCCTGCATCACGCCGAAAACACGCATTGTGCGTGTCGGCGGGGCTCATCGACTGTAGGAAAAATCGGCAAATGCGACTTTTTGTTGCGCTATTTGCCAATACAGAAGCTGGAAAAGATCTCCCCCAGCAGATCGTCGCTGGTGAATTTTCCGGTGATGCTCGACAGGCTGTCATGCGCCAGCCGCAATTCTTCTGCGAACAGGTCCAGCACCCGGTCGTCTTGCTCGGCATGTTCTGCGGCCAGGGCCAGGTGTTCCGCGGCGTCCTGCAGGGCGTGCAGATGGCGTTCGCGGGCCAGCCAGGGCGATTCGGCGCCGGGGTTCCAGCCGGCGATCTGCAGCAGTTCGGCGCGTAGCGCGTCCAGGCCGGCGCCGCGCTTGGCCGAGATGCCAAGTTCGCCCGGGCCGGGTGCGAAAGCTGTGGATAACAGGTCGACCTTGTTGAAAACCTTCAGCACCGGCGTGCGCGGCGGCAGGCGTGCGGTGATCTGGGCATCGAGTTCGTCGCCGGGGGCGGTGGCGTCCTGAAGGTGCAGGATGACGTCGGCGCGCTCGATTTCCTGCCAGGTGCGGGCGATGCCGATGCTTTCGACGGTGTCGTCGGTTTCGCGCAGGCCGGCGGTGTCGACGATGTGCAGCGGCACGCCGTCGATATGGATCTGTTGCACCACTTTGTCGCGTGTGGTGCCGGCAATGGGCGTGACGATGGCGATATCGTCGCCGGCCAGGGCGTTGAGCAGGCTGGACTTGCCCACGTTGGGCTGGCCGGCCAGCACCACGTGCAGGCCTTCGCGCAGGATGACACCCTGGCGGGCCTGGGCGATCAGGCGGTTCAGGTCGTCGGCCAGCTTCTCCAGGGTGGGCCGGGCCTGGTATTTATCGAGGAAGTCGATTTCTTCTTCTGGGAAATCCAGCGTGGCCTCGACCAGCATGCGCAGGTGGATGATGCGGTCGGACAGATCGTTGACGTGGGCCGAGAATTCGCCGGACAGCGAGGCCATGGCGCCGCGGGCAGCCGCTACCGACGAGGCTTCAATCAGATCGGCGACGGCTTCGGCCTGGGCCAGGTCCATGCGGTCATTGAGGAACGCGCGGCGCGTGAATTCACCAGGCTCGGCCAGGCGCGCGCCTAGGTCGCGGCCCGCGGCCAGGCAGCTTTCCAGCACGCGGCGCAGCACGGCCGGGCCGCCGTGGCCCTGCAGTTCCAGCACGTCTTCGCCGGTATAGGAGTGCGGCGCGCGAAAGTACAGCGCGATGCCTTCGTCGAGCAGTTCGCCGTCCTGCGATTTGAACGGCAGGTAGTGGGCGTGGCGCGGCGTGAGGTCGCGC
The DNA here is from genome assembly GCF_000633435.1 of Achromobacter sp. DH1f. Lineage (NCBI taxonomy): Bacteria > Pseudomonadati > Pseudomonadota > Betaproteobacteria > Burkholderiales > Alcaligenaceae > Achromobacter > Achromobacter sp. DH1f. The sequence continues at coordinate 37,354 of NZ_AYMF01000034.1, forward strand.
TGGAACAGGCGGCGCACCAATTCGGACAGGTCCGCACCAGAAACGCGCACGACGCCGATGCCGCCTCTTCCGGGAGCGGTTGCAATGGCGGCGATGGGGGCGTGGACAGACATATCAGGGACAAGGCTAAGCGAGAACAATAGGGGAATATAACTGTTGCGCGGCGGCTTGTTTGCTGGTTAAGGTGGCCCCGAGGTTTAAAACCCAAAACAGCTCAGGGAGATCACGATGGCATATCGGTTTTCGCGTGCGTTGGCCTGTGGTTCGGCCGCGGTAATGCTGGCTTTCGGCACCTTCAGTTCGGCGCTGGCGCGCGATCTGGTGATTGCCCTGAAAACCGAGCCGTCGTCGATGGATCCGCAGTACCACGCGCTGACGCCGAATACGCAGATCTCCCAGACCATCTTCGATACGCTGGTCGCGACCGACGCCCAGCTCAAGCCCGTGCCGGCGCTGGCCGAATCCTGGACCGTGGATGGCAAGGTGTGGACGTTCAAGCTGCGCCCCGGGGTGAAATTCTCGGATGGCACGCCGTTCACCGCCGAAGACGTGGTGTTCACGTACGACCGCGTACCCAAGGTACCGAACAGCCCGTCGCCATTCACGCTGTATCTGGGGTCAGTCGCCAAGACGGAAGCCGTGGATCCGATGACGCTGCGCGTGACCACCAAAGAAGTCGCGCCCAACTTGCTGGTGAACCTGGCGCAATTGCCGATCATGTCCAAGAAGGCCGCATCCGGCCCTGCGGCCGAAGGCAAGACGACGACGGAACTCAACAGCGGCGATGGCCTGGTGGGTACCGGCCCGTACAAGTTCGTGTCGTGGAAGCGCGGTGCCGAATTCGTGCTGGCGCGCAATGACAACTACTGGGGCAAGAAACCGACCTGGGACAAGGTGATCTACCGCCCGATCAGCAATGCCGCGGCGCGCGTGGCGGCCCTGTTGGCCGGGGACGTCGACATGATCGAAGATCCCCCCACCGATGATCTGCCCAAGCTGAAGGGCGACAAGAAGCTGTACGTCGAAGAGACGCCGTCGGTGCGCGTGGTGTACGTGGCGCTGGATCAATATGCCGAGCCCTCGCCCGGCATCCAGGGCACCGACAAGAATCCAATGAAGGACAAGCGCGTGCGCGAGGCGCTGTCCCTGGCGATCAACCGCGATGCGTTGGTGGAACGCGTGATGGGGGGCGTGGCATTGCCTGCCGGCAACCTGCTGCCCTACCCCATGTTCGGATCCAGCAAGGAACATTCCAAGGCGCCCAAGGCTGACGTCGAAAAGGCAAAAGCGCTGCTGAAGGAAGCGGGTTATCCCAACGGCTTCTCGATCACGCTGGGCTCCCCGTCGGGCCGCTACGTCAACGATTCGAAAGTGGCGCAGGCCATTGCGTCGATGTGGACGCGCATCGGCGTGAAGACCAGCGTGGATGCGATGGCGCCGCCGGTGTTCTTCAAGAACCGCGACAGCTATGCGTTCTCGGCCTATTTGGCAGGCTGGTCGGTGACCAGCGGCGAGATGTCCAATGCGTTGACGTCGTTGCTGGTGACGCGCAATCCCGAAGCGGGCCTGGGCACCACCAACCGCAGCCGCTATTCGAATCCGAAGATGGACGAGCTGGTGAAGGAAGCCTCGTCCACCATGGATGATGCCAAGCGCGCCGAACTGCTGTCGCAGGCCAGCAATATCGCCATGGACGACTACGCGATGCTGCCGGTGCACTTCGAACTGTCGGTGTGGGCGATGAAGAACGACATCCGCTACCAGGGCCGTCCTGACCAGGTGACGCTGGCGCAGTTCGCGACGCTGAAGAAGTAATGCAGTCGTTGGGCAGGTTCCCGTGCTAGCGACAATCGTACGAAGGCTGCTGCAAACCATCGTCGTCATGCTGGTGATGTCGGCGTTGGTCTTCGCCGGCATCTACATGGTGGGCGATCCGGTATCGATGCTGGCCAGTCCGGAGGCCACCGAAGCGCAACGCGCCGCGATACGCGCATCGCTGGGCCTGGACCTGCCGCTCTGGCGGCAGTACCTGATCTTCATGGGCCAGGCGGTGCGCGGTGATTTCGGCAATAGCTTCCTGACTGGCGAGCCGGCCATGCACTTGATTCTCGAGCGCATGCCGGCCACCGTCGAGCTGGCCTGTGTGGCCATGCTGCTGTCGGTGCTGATTGGCGTGCCGCTGGGCATCCTGGCCGGGCTCAAGCCCAAGGCGCCGGGCTCACGCGCCATCATGACGGGTTCGGTGCTGGGCTTTTCCTTGCCCAACTTCTGGGTCGGCCTGATGCTGATCATGGTGTTCGCCGTGATGCTGGGCTGGGTGCCGGCCGGCGGTCGCGGGCAGACGGTCAGCATCGGGTCATTGCAACTGAGCGTGCTGACGCTGAATGGCTGGTTGAGCCTGGCGCTGCCGGCGGCCACCATCGCATTCGCCAAGTGCGCCATGATCATCCGCGTGACGCGGGCGGCCACGCGTGAAGCCCTGCCGATGGATTACATCAAGTTCGCGCGCGCCAAGGGGCTGTCGGAAAAGCGTGTGCTGGGCGTGCACCTGCTCAAGAACATCCTGATTCCCGTGGTGACGGTGGCAGGCCTGGAATTCGGCCAGGTGATGGCGTTTGCCGTGGTGACCGAGACCGTCTTTTCGTGGCCGGGCATGGGCAAGCTGCTGATCGATTCCATCATCAACCTGGACCGCCCGGTAGTGGTGGCGTATCTGCTGTTGATCGTGTTTTTCCTTGTCATGCTGAACCTCGTGGTGGACATCATCTATACGGTGCTGGACCCCCGCGTACGCCTGGATAGCCGCCGATGAATACGCCCGCGACCGCAAGCGCGCCGCCCGCCGCGGCCAAGGAGCAGACGCCCTGGCGCCGCTTTGTGGCGGACTTCTTTGCCAGCAAGCTGGCCACGCTGGGCCTGGTGATGCTGGTGGTGATCGTCGGCGCGGCGCTGCTGGCGCCGTGGATCGCGCCGCAGAATCCGTACGACCTGGCGTCGCTGGACATCATGGATTCCAAGCTCAAGCCCGGCAGCGAGAGCGGCGATGGCGCCATGCGCTATTGGCTGGGCACGGATGGCCAGGCGCGCGATCTGCTGTCGGCCATTCTGTATGGCATGCGCACCAGCCTGATGGTGGCAACGGTGTCGGTGCTGGCGGCCTTCGGCATCGGCGCCACGGTGGGGCTGATCGCCGCGTACTTTGGCGGCCGCATCGACGCCCTGCTGATGCGGATTGTGGATATCCAGCTGTCGTTTCCCGCGATCCTGGTGGCGTTGATGCTGCTGGCGATTCTGGGCAAAGGTGTGGATAAGGTGATCATCGCGCTGATCGTGGTGCAGTGGGCTTACTTTGCCCGCGCGGCCCGCGGCGCGGCGCTGGTCGAGCGCGGCAAGGAATACGTCGAGGCGGCGCGCTGCATGTCCTTGTCTTGGGGACGGGTGCTGTTTCGCCACGTGTTGCCCAACTGTATGCCGCCGCTCATCGTGATCGCCACGATCGACCTGGCGCACGCCATCGCGCTGGAAGCGACGCTGTCGTTCCTGGGGGTGGGCGTGCCGGTGACCGAGCCGTCGTTGGGCATGCTGATCTACAACGGCTTCGAATACCTGCTGTCGGGCCAATACTGGATTTCGTTCTTTCCCGGTATTGCGCTGGCGTTGGCCATCATCGCCATCAACCTGGTGGGCGACCACCTGCGCGATGTGCTCAACCCGCGCCACGCGAATTGAGGGCGGACGCGATGCAGACCCAAGCTGTGGAAAAGCCGCTGGCCACGCCAGGACCCGTGCTGCAGGTGCACGGACTGAAGACGCACTTCTTCACGCGCAACGGCGTGGTGAAGGCGGTGGATGGCGTCGACCTGACCTTGGCCGAAGGCGAGATCCTGGGGCTGGTGGGCGAGTCGGGGTCGGGCAAGAGCATCACGGGCTTTTCGTTGATGGGCCTGCTGGACGAACCGGGCCGCATCGTCGACGGTGAATTGCGCTTGAATGGCGAAGACCTGCGCGGCGCATCGCCCGCGCGCTGGCGCCAGTTGCGCGGCCAGGAGATCGCCATGATCTTCCAGGATCCGATGATGACGCTGAACCCGGTGCTGCGCGTCGATACACAGATGATCGAGGCGGTGCAGGCCCATCACAAGGTGTCGCGCGACCAAGCGCGCGACCGGGCGTTGCAGACCTTGACGATGGTCGGTATTCCGTCGCCGCAGGAACGGCTGCGTGCGTATCCGCACCAGTTGTCCGGCGGCATGCGCCAGCGCGTGGCGATCGCCATTGCGTTATTGAATTCGCCGCGCCTGATCATTGCCGACGAGCCCACCACGGCGCTGGATGTGACCATCCAGGGGCAGATCCTGTTCGAAGTGCAGAAGCTGTGCCGCGAGACCGGCACGGGCCTGATCTGGATCACGCATGATCTGGCGGTGGTGGCGGGCCTGGCCGATCGCGTGTCGGTGATGTATGCCGGCCGCGTGGTGGAAACGGGCAGCACGCAGGACGTGATCAGTCACCCGATGCACCCGTATACCCATGGCCTGATCGCGTCGATTCCTACGCCTGAATCGCGTGGTCGGCCGCTGGTGCCGATTCCCGGCATGACGCCGTCGCTGCTGAACCTGCCGCAAGGCTGTGCGTTTCGCGGGCGGTGTCCGCGTGCGACCGACGCCTGTCTGGTCGAACCGCAGCCCGTGGAAGTCCGCCCGGCGCAATGGGTGCGTTGCTGGCATGCCGGAGACCCTGACATCAAATGACCGCAGCAGAACGCGGCGTTGCCGCCCCCATCCTGTCCCTGCGCGGTGTGGAGTTGCGATTCACGCAGCCCGTGGACCTGGCCGGCCGCATCGCCAACCTGTTGGGGGCGGGCCTGAAGACGCAGGTGGTACATGCGGTGGCCGGCGTCGACCTGGACGTGCAGCCGGGCGAGGTCATCGGCATCGTTGGCGAATCGGGCTGCGGCAAGTCGACGCTGGGCCGCATCGTGTCCGGCATCTTGCCGCCCTCTTCCGGCGAAGTGCACTACCAGGGCCAGGCCGTGAAGGCCATGGCGGGGCCCGCGCGACGCGCCTACGAGCTGGGCGTGCAGATGATCTTCCAGGACCCGTATGCCTCGCTCAATCCGCGCATGCGGGTGCGCGAGATCATCGGCGAGGCGCCGGTGGCGCACGGCTTGATACGGGCCCGCGACAAGGCCGAGTACGTGGCGGGCCTGATGCGCCAGGTCGGGCTGGACCCAAGCTTTGCGCAGCGCTATCCGCATCAATTCTCGGGTGGCCAGCGCCAGCGCATCGGTATCGCGCGGGCATTGGCGCTCAAGCCATCGGTGATCGTCTGCGACGAGGCCGTGGCTGCGCTGGATGTGTCCATCCAGGCGCAGGTGCTGAACCTGTTCGAGCAACTGCGCGACGATCTGGACCTGACGTACCTGTTCATCAGCCACAACCTGAGCGTGGTCAGCCATATTTCGGATCGCGTCGCCATCATGTACCTGGGGCGCGTGGTCGAGCTGGCACCCACCGACATGGTGTTCCAGCGCGCCAACCATCCGTACACGCAGGCGCTGCTCAAAGAGCTGCCGACGTTGACGCCGGGGCGTCGCAGTTACCAGCCCATCAAGGGCGAGTTGCCGTCGCCGCTGGACCCGCCCAGCGGCTGTGCGTTTCACCCGCGTTGTCCACAGGCGATGGCGCGCTGCAAGACCGAGCGGCCACTGCTGCGCGAGATTGCGCCAGGGCAATTCAGCGCCTGCCATTTGAACGACGCGGCCTGACCTTCATCCGTAACAGGGCTGGACGCGGCGGGTGGCGAGCGCGAGAATTCCTGCGATAGTCCGTTTATGCAGACGTTGCCTTTTCGATCCGAACCTCTACCGACCGCTTATCCACAGCCATGAAAACCCTAGCCGAAATCGAACGCGCCCACGGCGATCTGACCGCCCTGCGCCGCGATATCCACGCCCACCCCGAACTGGCCTTCCAGGAAACGCGTACGTCGAACCTGGTGGCCGAGCGCCTGCGCGAATGGGGGCTGGAAGTGCACACCGGCCTGGGGAAAACCGGCGTGGTCGGCGTATTGCGCGGCGGCAACGGCGACAAGACGGTGGGCCTGCGCGCCGACATGGATGCGCTGCCCATGCCCGAACACAACCGTTTCGCGCACAAGTCGACCATCAGCGGCCGCATGCATGGCTGTGGCCACGATGGCCACACCACGATGCTGCTGGGCGCGGCCCAGTACTTGTCCAGGCATCGCAATTTCGACGGCACGGTGGTGTTCATCTTCCAGCCCGCTGAAGAAGGCGGCAATGCCGGCGCGCGGGCGATGATGCAGGACGGCCTGTTCGACAGATTCCCGTGCGATGCCGTGTTCGGCATTCACAACATGCCGGGCATGCCGGTGAACCAGTTCGGTTTCCGTACCGGCCCCACCATGGCGTCCAGCAATCGCTGGGACATCGTCATCAAGGGTGTGGGCGGCCATGCCGCGCAGCCGCACGCGTCGGTCGACCCGATCATCGTGGCCGCCGACATGGTGCATGCGCTGCAGACCGTCATCTCGCGCAGCAAAGACCCGCTGGAGCAGGCCGTGCTGTCGATCACGCAGATTCACGCGGGCGATGCCTACAACGTGATTCCCGGTGAAGCCGTGCTGCGCGGCACCGTGCGTACCTATTCGGTGGCGGTGCTGGACAAGATCGAAGCCGACATGCGGCGTATCGCCACGACGCTGCCGCAGGTATATGGCGGCACTGGCACGCTGGATTTCGTGCGGGCCTATCCGCCGCTGGTGAACTGGGAAAAAGAAACCGCGTTTGCCGCGCAGGTGGCCGAAGACGCCTTTGGCGCCGAGAACGTGGTGCGCGAGATGCCGCCGTTCATGGGGGCGGAAGATTTTTCCTTCTTCCTGGAAGCGTTGCCGGGTACGTACCTGTTCCTGGGCAACGGCGACGGCGACCATCGCATGGAAAGTTATCACGGCATGGGGCCGTGCCAGCTGCACAACCCCAACTACGATTTCAACGATGCGTTACTGCCGGTGGGCGCGACGTATTGGGTCAAGCTGGTCGAGGCCTTCCTGCCCGCGCAGAAGTGATTCCTTGGCGTTCTGGCCTCGGATTCGCACCGCCCTTCAGTCATAAGCGCTATTAGCTTATGCATGCAGCACATGAAGCCGCCCGGCTCCCCCGGGCGGCTTTTCTATATGACGGGAAGCTTTGTTCAAACGCCGATATCTTCGTTTGAGATACAAGGCGCGCTTTCCATAATCGATCATTCCTGATCCGCCCGTGGGTGGATCGCAGAGCCAGCGCAGGCGGCATTGCCGCCACGCGAACCGGAGCGATCGATGTCCCAGAGCAATGCCGTGCGGCGTGTGGAGGCTGGCGCCACCGCCCCCCAATCGCAGACGTTCGAGCTGCAGCCGTTGGCCGGCCCGGTGGGCGCGGAGATCATCGGCCTGGATCTGTCGCGCGAGCTGACGTCGGCCGACTTCTCGCGGGTGCACCAGGCGCACCTGGATCACCATCTGCTGGTGTTTCGCGACCAGCGCATCACGCCGCAGCAGCACATCGATTTCAGCCGTCGCTTTGGCCGCCTGATGATTCACGTGCTGCACCAGTTCCATCTGGCCGGGCACCCTGAAATCCTGATCGTGTCCAACATCGTCGAAGACGGCAAGCCTGTCGGTCTGGGCGATGCCGGCAAGTATTGGCATTCGGACATCTCGTACAAGGAACTGCCCAGCCTGGGGTCGCTGCTGCATGCGCAGGAGCTGCCCGCCGAAGGCGGCGACACGCTGTTCGCCAACATGCACCTGGCCTACGACACCCTGCCCGCGGCGCTGCGCAGCGCCATTGAAGGCAAGCGCGCGGTGCATTCCTACCTGGCCAAGTACGGCCAGCTGCAGAAGGAAGGCAACTGGCGCCCCAACCTGAGCGCGCAGCAGGTGGCGCAGGTGCAGGAAGTGGTGCATCCGGTGGTGCGTACGCACCCGGAGAACGGACGCCGCGCGCTGTTCGTCAGCGAGGGATTCACGACCCGCATCGAAGGCTTGCCGGAAGACGAAAGCCGCCAGTTGCTGGACGAACTGTTCGTACACAGCATTCGGCCGGAACACCTGTACCGCCACCGTTGGCAGCCGCATGATCTGGTGTTCTGGGACAACCGTTCGCTGATCCACCTGGCCGACGGCACGCCCGACCATCTGCGCCGCAAGCTTTACCGCACCACGATTGAAGGCGATGTGCCGGTCTGACGCCGGTTCATTCGCCGCCCCCGTACTTATCCACAAGGACCGCCATGCGTCTTTCCTCTGAACTACGTGAACGCCTGGTTCGCACCGCGACCGGTGCTGGCCTGGCATTGGCGCTAGGCCTCGTTGCACTGGCTTCGCCCACGCCGTCCGTCGCGGCGCAAGCCGGCCAGGCGGTTGCATCGCAACCGCACAGCGCCGCATCGGTGACGAAGTAATCCGACTGCCCGGGCCGGGGCTGGGGATAACCTGCTGGCCCGGGACAATGCCAACGCTCAGAAGTTGGCGCGCAGCGTCAGCGCCACCCGGCGCCCTTCGCCGAACAGCGCACCCTGGGTCATCGGCGTGATGTAGCGCCGGTCGAACAGGTTGGTGGCATTGAGTGCCACGGTCATGTGTTCGTCGATCTTGTAGGCCAGCCGCGCATCGGCCGTGTAGAAGCCGCCCTGCGTGATCTTGGCGTCATTGGTGCCGCCGTACAGCGTGCTGGTGGCATTGATGCCGCCGCCGACTTCCCAACGGCTCAGATCGCCCGGCAAGCGATAGTTGCTCCAGACCCTGAACAGATGGCGCGGCGCGATCTGCGAGAACGCGGACGCGCTGGTATCCAGGCTGGCCTCGTCCAGCAGCTTGCTGTCGTTGTAGGTGTAGCCGGCCATCACGGTCCAGCCGGGCGTGATCTGACCCGATGCGCGCAAGTCCAGTCCGCGTGAACGGGCCTTGCCCGCCGCTTCGAAGTACTGCGACGTATCGTCGGTGGGCAGCGCGCGGTTGGTCTGCGTGACCTGGTACAGCGCGGCCGACGTCTGCAGCCTGCCGTCCAGGTAGCTGCCCTTCACCCCCACTTCATATTGCTCGCCTTCCATCGGCTTGAGCAGTTCGCCCGAAGGCGTGCGCAGGGCCTGCGGCTGGAAGATGGTGGAATAGCTGGCATAGACCGAATGCGCGTCGTCGATGTCGGCGATCAGGCCGGCATACGGCGTGACCTTCTTCTTGTAGGTATCGCTGCTGGACTGGTTGTTGAACGGGTTGTAGGTCGTGTCCTGCTTGTAGCGGGTATCCCTCCACGACACACGCGCACCGACGATGGCGGTCAATGCGTCGGTCAGGTGGTAGCGCGTGTTGCCGTAAATGCCGTACTGGCTTTGTTCGACGGCGCCTTTCGAGGTGTGCTCGGGCAGGCCGCTCCAGGTGGGTTTGGCGTAGGAATAATCCTTGATGTTGACCGTCTGGAAATTGAACAGGTCGTCGGTGCCGTAATAGCTGGTGCCGTCGTTGTACATGCGGCTGTAGTTCGCGCCGATCACCAGGTCGTGCTGGCGGCCCAGCAGCGCGTATTTGCCGGTCAGGTTCAAGTCGTAGCTTTGATTGTTTTCGTAGTAGTCGGTGTTGGTGGTGCCGAAGGTGGCTTCGTTGGTGGCCTTGTCGACGCTGCCGAAGGTTTCGCCTGACAACACCCGCGCGGTGTTGTGGTCGAAGCTGCCGGCGAGCGTGACCTTCCAGTCCTGGGCCAGCTTGTGCTCCAGGCTGGCGAACACATTGGTGTTGGCGTAGCGGTCGTGGTTCCAGGGCGCGCCGAAGAAGTCCGACCGGCCACCCGCCAGCGTGAGGTCGCCGTAGAGCGGCACCTTGTCGGCCCAGCCGACATTGGAATCGCGTTGGCTGTAGCTCACGCCGGTGCGCAGCAACGTGCCCGGCGCCAGGTCGGCTTCCAGGGTGCCGTAGTACGACTGGTCCTTGCGCCAGGTGGAATCGGGTTCCAGGTCCTTGCGCTGGGCGGATGCGACGAAGCGTCCGCGCAGCGTGCCGGCGTCGTTCAGCGGGCCGCCGATGTCGGCCTGGCCGGCGAAGTTGTCGCGGGTGCCCACCGTGGTGCTCAACTGCGTCGAGAATTCCGACGGCGCGCGTTTGCGCACCAGGCTGATGACGCCGCCGACGCTGCCGAAGCCGCCATACAGGCCGGCGGGGCCATCCAGAACTTCCACGCGGTCGTACATGGCCAGGCTGGGCGCGTTGGTGCCGGCGGTGGAAGACATGTCGGAATTCATCACGACCGGCAAGCCATCCACCACCATCGAGCTGATCGGGAAGCCGCGCGCATAGTATTGAACGCGGTCGGCGTCGCTTTGCAGCACCATCACGCCCGGGGTGCGCTTCATGGCTTCGTCCAGCGATTGCAGGTTCTGTTCCTGGATCTGCTGTTGCGTGACCACGCTGACAGTCTGCGGGATTTCACGCTGCGCGAGCGGAATCTTCGAGGCGACGCTGGTCTGCGGATTGAGCCGCTGGGCGACGGGATCGATCTCGGCGCCGGTGACGGCGATGGCCGGCAACGTGGCGACGCCGGCCGCAGGCGCTTCTTTCAGCACGTACTGCCCCTGTTCGTTGGCTACCGCTTGCAGCCCCGTGCCGGCCAGCAGCGCGGCCAGGCCTTCCGGGGCGCCGAAGCGGCCTTTCAGACCCGGGCTGCGCTTGCCGCTGGCCAGGTCGGTGGATCCGGCAAGATAGATGCCCGCCTCGGCCGAGAACCGAATCAGGGCGGGTTGCAGCGGGCCTGCCGGGATGTCGTAGCTGCGGGCAGCAGGGGCTGGCGCAGCGCGGCCGGAAGCGGCCTGGGCGTGTACCGCAGCGGCGCTGCCGGCCAGGGCGGCGGCGACGGCGATATGCAGGGCCAGCACGGCGGGCCGTCCGCTTCGGGGTTGGCGCGCGCGGCGCACGCCGGCAACGGCGAAGCGGGAATGGAACAAGCGGGGGGACATGGCGTTCAATCCTTGCGGGAGGTTCGGGTGTCGTCAGCGCATGTCCATCGACGGGTCCGCCGGCCGTCGGCCATCGATGCCATGTGCTTTCACCTCCTGAATCAATCGAGTGGCCGAAAACGGAACCTGGCGGCCCCGATTGGCGGCAGAAAATTTGTAACGGCAGTCTTGATCGGACCCGCTGCGTCCTTGGCGGCCCGTTTCAATGCGGCCGGGCGCGCTCATCGGCGGCCAGCGTCGTCCACCACGGCAAGGGGCGTCGCACTTGCGCCCGGGCCGCTTGCGCCAGCATGGCCAGGGCGGCGTCCACATCGCGCAGCGGGAAGGTGCCGAAGACGCGCCGCTGGGCGATTTCCGGCGCCACGCCGATATGGCCCAGGGTGTAGCGGCCCAGCTCATCCACGACCTCTTGCAGCGACAGGTCTGCGGCCACCAGGTCGCCGCGGCTCCAGGCTTCGCGTGCCGGGTCGGCGGCCGTGGCAGGCGCCACCGTGGTGGTGGTGTAGCGGGTCTGCTGGCCGGCTGTGATGATGACCGACGACGCGGCGGCGGATGGCCGGATTTCCACCGCCCCCTGATACACCGCCAGCAAGGTGGCGCCCTGCTCCTGGCGCACCGTGAAGCGGGTGCCCAGCGCGCACAAGCGCCCTTGGGCGGTATCGACCACGAACGGCCGAGAGTGATCTGGCCCGGTTTCGATCAGGATCTCGCCTTGCACCAGCTGCAGCCGGCGCAGGTCGGGCTGATAAGCCTGGTTGAAGCCGCTGGCCGTGTTGAGCCAGACGCGGGTTCCGTCGGACAGTGTGGCGCTGCGGATCTCGCCGGTGGCTGCGCGATAGTCGGCGCGCCACGCCGCGGCCAGTCCGCCCAGCGGCGTTTGCCGCCATCCCAGCCAGCCGAACAGCCCCACTCCTGCCAGCGTGGCCACGCGCGCCAGGGCGCGGCGGCGCCGCATGACGCGTTGGGCGGCCGCGTGCAGGGTGTCGGTGGTCAGACGCGGGTCGGGCGTGTCGCGCAGCGGCGCCAGGATGCGTTGGCTGACCTGTTCCACATAGGTCCAGGCCTGGCGGTGGCTGGGATGGGCGTCCAGCCAGACATGCCAACGCTGGCGGTCAGCGGCCACGGCGTCCGTGGAGATCAACAGCGCATACCATTCGGCGGCCTGCTCCATGACGTCATGCGGCAGGCTGGCGGATGCAAGGGGGCGGGCGCCGCCGATAGGCAAGGTGGCCATGGCGTCAGGCGAAGGACGGGTCTTGCAGGGCGGCAGCGGTGGCGCTGGCCTCGGTCAGCATGCAGCGCAGCATCACCTGAGCAACATACTTGCGGACCATGCGGGGCGAGATGCCGAGCTCCGAAGCGACGTCGCAGGTGGGCACGTCGCACACCGCAGCCATCAGGAATGCCTGTGCCGCCTTGGGCGGCAGATCCCGCAGCAAGGCGCCAATCTCCTGCAAGGCTTCCAGCACGATGGCCTGCCGCTCGGCCGACGGGGCGCAGGCTTCGGGGCTGGCGGCCAGCGTGTCGAGCCAGGCTTGTTCGATTTCGCGCCGATGCCACAGGTTGATGCACATGCCCTGCGCCATGGCGCGCAGGTAGGCCCGGGCCTCGCCGGGGCTGCCAAACCCGCGCGGCGCCGGCTTGAGGATCAGGCGCAGGAAGGAATCGTGGGCCAGGTCGGCTGCGTCGGCGGCGTTGCCCAGGCGCCGATGCAACCATCCCCGCAGCCAGCCGTGGTGGTCCTGGTACAGGGTTTCGATGGAAGGCGTTGAGGGATATCCCTGCGGGTTCACGGTCCGGCTCGATGGCGGTGGCTGCGCCCTGGGCCCGGACGGGCAGCAGGCGATGGGTAATGAATAGTAATCATTATTGATACCGGCGCCCATCGCTGTCAATGGCGTCGACCTCACCTCCCTACAATGACGGGACGCCTGCTCCCCCGCCGTCTGGCATTCCCGCCGGGCTGCCGCGGCGGGCTCTCCTGGACCGACATGCTTGCAACCTCTTCCATCGACCTGATCGGCAATACCCCGCTGGTGACGCTCGGCCGTATCCACGACGGCCCCGGGCGCATCGTCGCCAAGGCGGAATTCCTGCAACCCGGCGGCAGCGTCAAAGACCGCGCTGCCCGCGCGATCCTGCTGGCCGCCAGGGCGGACGGCCGGCTGTGGCCCGGGATGCCGGTGGTGGAGATGACCAGCGGCAACATGGGGGCGGGCCTGGCCGTGGCCTGCGCCGCGCTGGGGCATCCGCTGGTGGTGACGATGTCCGCCGGCAACAGCCCTGCCCGCGCCCGCATGCTGGAAGGCCTGGGCGCCGAGGTGGTGCTGGTGGCGCAAGTGGATGGCGCGCCTGGGCAGGTCACCGGCGCCGACGTGCAGGCCGCCGCTGATGTCGCGGCTCGCATCGCCGCCGAACGCGGCGGCTTCTATGTCGACCAGTTCAATGCCGTCGAATGCATTGCGGCGCACGAAGCGGGCACGGGCCGGGAAATCCTGGATCAATTGGGTAGTGCGCCGGATGGCTGGGTCGCAGCCGTAGGCACGGGCTGCACATTCATGGGCGTGGCGCGCGCATTGAAGGCGGCCAATCCGGCGACCGTGTGCGCGGCGGTCGAGCCGCAGGGCAGCGAAGTGCTGGCCGGCGCGCCCGTCATGAAGGCCCGCCACGTGATCCAGGGCACCAGCTACGGCGCCGTGCCGTCCCACTGGGATGCCACGCTGATGGACCTGAGCCTGGCAGTAACCGACTACGAGGCCGAGGACTGGCGCCGCCTGCTGGCCGTGCGCGAGGGGTTGTACGTGGGGTTTTCGGCCGCGGCCAACGTGTGCGCGGCGGCGAAGCTGTTGCAGTCCGGGCGGCTGCGGCCGGATGCGACGGTGGCCACCGTGTTGTGCGACACCGGCTTGAAGTATTAGGCCCGGGACACCCGTCCCGACGCAAAATCGGGTCAAAAGCGGGCGAAGCTGTGGATATCCCTGTGAAAGTCCTGTGGATTGCCTGTGAAAGGCTTGTGGATAAAAAAGAATAACTTTCCATCCCACCCTCTGGGGATAAGTCGCTGGAAGGGCTTTTCGGAGTCTTTCGGCACCAAAGGGCACGGCCGCAATGAAAACGGGCGGCCCGAAGGCCGCCCGCCAGGCCCACGCGGTCAATACCGCGCGGCATTCGTGCTGGTGCGTTACAGCTTCAGGCCCAGCGCCTTGGCCACGCCCGCGGCATAGGCCGGGTCGGCCTTGCGGAAGTGTTCCAGCTGGCGGCGCTGGATTTCCTCGGGCACGTCCGCCATGTGGCGGCCGATGTTGCCGAACAGCAGCTCTTGCTGTGCCGGCGTCATCAGGCGGAACAAGGCGCCCGGCTGCGAGTAGTAGTCGTCGTCCACGCGGTGGTTCCAACGGGCCGCGGCCTGGCCGTCCAGCGCCAGCGGCGGTTCGCCGGCCGACGGGGTTTCCTTCCATTCACCGGCGCTGTTGGGCTCGTAGTTCAGCGTGCCGCCGGCATTGCCGTCCACGCGCGATGCGCCATCGCGGTGGTAGCTGTGGAACGGGCAGCGCGGCGCGTTCACCGGAATCTGGTGGTGGTTGATGCCCAGGCGGTAGCGGTGCGTGTCGCCATACGAGAACAGGCGGCCCTGCAGCATCTTGTCCGGCGAGAAGTCGATGCCCGGCACCACGTTGGCTGGCGTGAAGGCGGCCTGCTCGACTTCGGCGAAGTAGTTCTCGGGGTTCTTGTTCAGTTCCAGCACGCCCACGTCGATCAGCGGGTAGTCGCCATGCGGCCATACCTTGGTGAGGTCGAACGGGTTGATGTGGTAGGTCTCGGCTTCGGCCTCGGGCATGATCTGCACCTTCAGCGACCACTTCGGGAAGTTGCCCCGTTCGATGTTGTTGAACAGGTCACGCTGCGAGCTTTCGCGGTCGTGAGCGACCACTTGCGCCGCTTCCTCGTCGCTCAGACAGGCAATGCCCTGCTGCGACTTGAAGTGGAACTTCACGTAGAAGCGTTCGTTGTTGGCGTTGACGAAGCTGAAGGTATGCGAACCGAAGCCATGCTGTTGGCGCAGGTTGGCGGGAATGCCGCGGTCGCTCATCAGAATGGTGACCTGGTGCAGCGATTCGGGGCTGAGCGACCAGAAGTCCCAGGCGGCGGTGGCGCTGCGCAGGTTGGTCTTGGGGTCGCGCTTCTGGGTGTGGATGAAGTCGGGGAACTTGAGCGGGTCGCGGATGAAGAACACCGGCGTGTTGTTACCCACCAGGTCCCAGTTGCCTTCGTCCGTGTAGAACTTGATGGCGAAGCCGCGCACGTCGCGTTCGGCGTCGGCCGCGCCGCGTTCGCCGGCCACGGTCGAAAAGCGCAGGAACAGCGGGGTCTGCTTGCCGACTTTGGAGAAGATGCTGGCGCGGGTGTAGCGCGAGATGTCGTGGGTGATGGTCAACGTACCGTAGGCGCCCGAGCCCTTGGCGTGCACGACGCGTTCGGGGATGCGTTCACGGTCGAAATGGGCGAGCTTTTCAATCAGCCAGAAGTCCTGCAACAGCGCGGGACCGCGAGGGCCCGCGGTCAGCGTGTTGTTGTTGTCGGCCACCGGGGCGCCAGAGGCGGTGGTCAGATGCTGCTTCTTGTCGGTCATGGCACACACTCCCTACGTAATTCCTGGAATGCGCGGCGCCTGGGCCGGGCCGCGCAACGTGATGGATACCGCCCCGGACATAGCCGGCCGGGGAATATCTCCGACACATCATAGGGGTCTATGTTTCCACTGTGAAGTTGATTGAACTAGTAAATTTGATTAAAAATAACTATCGATGGTGCGACATGACGCCCATCGCCGCCCAACCATCCCGGAACGCAGGCGAAAAAAAACCGGCCCCAAGAGGCCGGTTTTTCGTGGCGCGAAGCAATCAGCGGCTGGCCGCGGCTTCTGCCTTGCGCTGCATGGCGCGGGTGATGGACCACTGCTGGGCGATCGACAGGGTGTTGTTGACGCACCAGTAGAGCACCAGGCCGGCCGGGAAGAAGAACATCATCCCGCCGAACACCAGCGGCATGATCATCATGACCTTGGCCTGGACGGGGTCCGGGGGCGTCGGGTTCAGTTTGATCTGCAGGAACATGGTGGCCATCATGATGGCGGGCAGAATGAAGAACGGGTCGCGGATCGACAGGTCGTGGACCCACAGGATCCAGGGCGCGCCGCGCATTTCCACGCTGGCCAGCAGCACCCAGTACAGCGAGATGAACACCGGGATCTGCACCACCATCGGCAAGCAGCCGCCCAGCGGGTTGATCTTTTCGGTGCGGTACATCTCCATCATGGCCGCATTGAGCTTCTGCTTGTCGTCGCCGTACTTTTCCTTCAGGGCCTGCAGGCGCGGGGCGACCTGCTTCATGCGGGCCATCGAGCGGTAGCTGGCGGCGGCCAGGGGGTAGAACAGGGCCTTGATCAGCACGGTCAGGGCGACGATGGTCCAGCCCCAGTTGCCCAGGATGGAATGCAGCCAGGTCATCAGGGTGAACAGCGGCTTGGCGATGATGGTCAGCCAGCCGTAGTCGACCACCAGTTCCAGGCCGGGGGCAAGCGCCGCCATGGCCTTCTGGTCTTGCGGGCCGACCCACAGGTGTGAATCGACGCGGGCAGCGGCGCCCGGGGCGATCTCGCCGACAGCTTCGATGGTGCGGGCGGCGTACAGGTTCTTCTGCACTTCCAGCACTTCGTTGCTGCGCGGCTTGCCTTGCGGCGGCACCCAGGCGGTGGCGAAGTAGTGCTGGACCACGGCGATCCAGCCGTTGTCCGTCTGCTTGATGTAGTTGGCCTTCTTCTTTTCGATGTCGGCGAAGGTCATCTTCTGGAACTTGTCCTGTTCCGAGTAGACGGCCATGCCGGTGAACGTGTGATAGAAGCTGGAGGTATCGGCCGGGTCGTTGCCGTCGCGCTCGAGCTGCAGGTACAGCGCGGGCGTCACGGGGGCGGCGCCGACGTTGGCCAGGTCGTGGCGCACGTCGATGTCGTAGCGGCCGCGATGCAGCGTGAAGGTCTTGGTGACCTTGACGCCGCCGGACTCGGCTTCGAACGTCACGTCCAGGTTGTCGCCGGTCAGCTGGCGATCGGTCGAGACGACGCGGAAAGGCGTCTGGTGCGTCGGGAAGCTCTGGCCGTTGCCTGCACCGACCACGCCCGTCTGCGCGACGTAGTTCAGGCCGGCAGCGCGATCGAGCAGCACGGTGGGCTTGTCGGGTTGGCCGGTGGCCGGGTACTTCAGCAGCTCGGCGCGCACCAGCTGGGCGCCCAGCGTGTCGAACGTCAGGCGCAGCACGTCGGTGGTGATGACGACTTCTTCCGAGCGCGTCGGGGCCGGCGTGGCGGCGCCCGGCACGGCCGAGGGCGCAGGCGCGCTGGCGGCCGTGGGCGCATTGGGCACCGAAGGCGTCGCGTTGTTCGCGGCGGCCGGCGTGCCGTTGGCGTTCGTGCTGGCCGCGGGCGTGGGGCCCCCGAACAACGACGGCTTGCCGTTATGGATCTGCCAGTTGTTCCAAAGGAGCAACAGCGAGAAGGAAAAAATCATCCAGAGGACGGTTCGTCGGATATCCATGGTGCCTACTGAAGTGAATACGGGCCAGCAAAGCCCGCCAGTTTAGCGTCAATCGTGCTCGGTGCGGTGGCCATGGGAGCAGCAAGCGCCGCCGTTGGTTCCCTTGGCCGGCGGAACCGGGTCCCAGCCGCCAGGCGTCCAGGGATGGCAACGGCCGATGCGCCGGACCATCAGCCAGAAGCCGCGCCAGGGACCGTGGCGTTCGATCGCCTCGATCGCGTACGCCGAGCAGGTCGGGGTAAAGCGGCACTGCCGGCCGATCCAGGGGCTCAGGAAGAACCTGTAGAACCGGATCGGGGCAATGAGTATTGCGGCCCCCACGGAACGCCCGCGTCGCGGACGGCTTGCCTGCCGGGGGGATGGGCCGTTCATCGCGCGATCCGCTCGAAGTGAGCGTCCGCTTCGGCTCTGGCCGCGCGTTTAAGCGCGGTGAGCGTGGCGGGCGCCACCTTGCAGTGCAGCCGCACGACGTAGTCTTTTGCCGGGAGCGCCAGGCGCCGGTGACGGAACGCCTCGCGGATGACCCGCTTCAAGGCGTTGCGTGTGGTGGCATGGGCGGCGAACCGCTTGGCGATCACCAGGCCCAGGCGGGCACAGGCGTCCTGGCCGGGAGGCAGATCGTTGGGAGCGGCGCTCACAACGAAAAACGCCCCTCGGGCAAGACGCCGGCCTTTGAGGGCGGCGGCGAACTCGGAGGGGCGATGCAGCCGCGCCTCCGGGGGAAGCGTGGAGCGCGGCATGGACTGCGGGTCAGGCGTTTGCGCGGAACCGGGACGGGATTGCGAGAGGTCTTGCAATATGGCCGGTCCGTGCAAAAAAAGTCAGGCTTCCGGCAAAAGACCGGAAACGCGGGACTTAGACGGCCAGACGCTTGCGGCCCTTGGCGCGGCGGGCGCTCAGGATGGCGCGGCCAGCGCGGGTTTTCATGCGCACGCGAAAGCCATGGGTGCGCTTGCGGCGGGTAACGGAAGGTTGGTAGGTACGTTTCATGGACGATCCACAAAAAGAACAAAAGTCAGAAGGGACCTGCCCGGAGGGTTCCTGGTCGCGGATCCAAAGCGGGTATCTAGTAAGCGATTGCGCCGCGTCATGGCACCAAGGTGCAAAAACGCCAGCAAAATCAGACTTGTAGACGGGGCTTGGGGGCCGGGGATTCCCCGGGCGACCTATTCAGCAAGGCCAGGATTCCAGGCGAACGCTAGTGTAGCGCTCACGTTGATACTGGGCCTTCTGCGAAACCTTCTGACAGACAGAATTCGGAAAAGCCCACCATTTCAGCAAGTTTTCCCTGTCTTGTCAAACAGTTAAGCTGGCGGCATGTGCAAGCTTATGCCCTACCCTGTGGATAACCCATGCCCAGGCAAGGTAGAATCGAGGTTTGAATAAGAGCGACATGAAAGAATTCTGGCAGACCTGCGTCAGTCGTCTTGAGCAGGAACTCCCCCCCCAACAAATCAGCGCGTGGATACGACCGCTGGTCCCGCTTGCGTATGACGAGACGCAGGCGGTGCTGCGCGTTGCCGCCCCCAACCGGTTCAAGCTGGACTGGGTGCGCAAGAACTTCTCCCACCAGATCGAAGCGTTGGCCGCGGAGTGGTTCGAGCGTCCGGTACAGGTTTTGTTCGAGTTGCCCTCGCAGGGCGCGACGCCGCGCATGCCTGTCGCGCCCGTGCGCGCCCAGCAGCCCGCGCATACGCCACTGTCCGGTGCCACGCCGTCAGGCGGTGCGCCGCCGCCCGGCATGGCCGCGCAGCCCGCCGCGCCGGCAGCCCCCGCACCCAGTGCGGGCGCGGCTGCCGTCAACGCGGATGCCGCGAACATCGTGTACGAGCGCTCGCGCCTGAACACCGACCTGACGTTCGAGAACTTCGTGACGGGTAAGGCCAACCAGCTGGCGCGCGCTGCCGCGCTGCAGGTGGCCGAGAACCCGGGTACGTCCTACAACCCGCTGTTCCTGTATGGCGGCGTGGGCCTCGGCAAGACCCACTTGATCCACGCCATCGGCAACGCCATGGTGGCGGCCGGCACCGGGGTGCGTGTGCGCTACGTGCATGCCGACCAATACGTGTCCGACGTGGTCAAGGCGTACCAGCGCAAGGCGTTCGACGATTTCAAGCGCTACTACCACTCGCTGGACCTGCTGCTGATCGACGATATCCAGTTCTTCTCCGGCAAGAACCGCACGCAGGAAGAATTCTTCTATGCGTTCGAGGCGATGGTCGCGCAGCGCAAGCAGATCATCATCACCAGCGACACGTACCCGAAGGAACTGTCGGGCATCGACAGCCGCCTGATCTCGCGCTTCGATTCCGGCCTGACAGTCGCGATCGAGCCGCCTGAACTCGAGATGCGCGTGGCGATCCTGCTGCGCAAGGCCGAGTCCGAAGGCGTGCCCATGCCCGAGGAAGTGGCGTTCTTCATCGCCAAGCACCTGCGCAGCAATGTGCGCGAACTTGAAGGCGCGTTGCGCAAGGTGCTGGCCTACGCCCGCTTCCATGGCCGCGACGTGCTGACGGTGGACGTCTGCAAGGAAGCCCTGAAGGATCTGCTGTCCGTGTCCAACGGACAGATCACCGTGGAAAACATCCAGAAGACGGTGGCGGATTTCTACAAGATCAAAGTGGCCGACATGTATTCGAAACGCCGGCCGGCCAATATCGCGTTGCCGCGCCAGGTCGCTATGTACCTGGCGAAGGAGCTGACCCAGAAAAGCCTGCCGGAAATCGGCGACCTGTTCGGTGGTCGTGATCACACCACCGTCCTGCACGCCGTACGCAAGATTTCCGACGCCCGCGCAAAGCAAGCGGAGCTCAACCATACCCTGCACGTGTTGGAACAAACTCTAAAAGGATGACCATGCAACTCGTACAAACCACACGCGATGCATTGCTGAAACCGCTGTCGACCGTGGCGGGCATCGTCGAAAGACGCCATACCCTGCCCATCCTGGCGAACATCCTGATGCGCAAGGAAGGCAACAAGGTTGCCTTCATTGCGACCGACCTCGAAGTACAGATCACGACGCATGCCGACTTCGGCGTGGGCCACGACAACGAGTCCACCACCGTTGCGGCGCGCAAGCTGCTCGACATCCTGAAGGCCCTGCCCGATACGGGCGATGTGCGCCTGGCGCTGGCCAGCAACAAGCTGTCGGTGCAATCGGCCAAGAGCCGCTTTGCCCTGCAGACGCTGGCCGCCAGCGAATTCCCCACCGTGGCTCAGCCCGAGCAGTGGGACGTGTCGCTGACCATGCCGCAACGCACGCTGCGCCACCTGTTCAACATGGTGCACTTCGCCATGGCCCAACAGGACATCCGCTACTACCTGAACGGCATGCTGCTGGTGTTCGAACCGGGCCGTGTGCGCGCGGTTGCCACCGACGGTCACCGCCTGGCCCACTGCTCCACCGAAGCAGACGGCATCAGCGAACGCCACGAAGTGATCGTGCCGCGCAAGACCGTGCTTGAAATGCAGCGCCTGCTCGAAGACTCCGACGAAGTCGTGTCGATCGACGTGGCGCCGGGCCAGATCCGTTTCCGTTTCGGCGACGTCGAGCTGGTGTCCAAGCTGGTCGAAGGCAAGTTCCCCGATTTCACGCGCGTGATTCCCACGAATTACTCGCGCCACTTCCTGGTGGGCCGCGAAGCCTTGCAGGGCAGCCTGCAACGCGCCGCCATTCTCACCACCGACAAGTTCAAGGGCGTGCGCCTGCAGCTGGCGCAGAACCAGATGAAGATCTCGTCCTCGAACGCCGAGCAGGAAGAGGCGCAGGAAGAAATCGACATCGACTACGGCCACGAGCCGCTGGACGTGGGCTTCAACGTCGGCTACCTGCTCGACGTGCTGGCCAACGTCAAAGTGGACAACATCCAGTGGTCGGTCATGCCCGATGCCAACGCGTCGGCGCTCATCACCCTGCCCGAAGACGACCAGTTCAAATACGTCGTCATGCCCATGCGGATCTAAGTCCGCGCTCATGTGGGTTTGTGCCGCCACGGGCCTGATGGCTCGTCGGCGGTCCGGCCGCCAGGCCGTTCTTTAAAGCGTTATCGATACAGACATGTCAGATCAGCAGAACACCACTCCCGAGAACGGCGGCTACGGCGCCGACTCGATCAAGATGCTCAAGGGGCTGGAGGCCGTGCGCAAGCGCCCCGGCATGTACATCGGGGACACGTCCGACGGCACCGGCTTGCACCACATGGTGTTCGAAGTCGTCGACAACGCCATTGACGAAGCGCTGGCCGGCTATTGCGACGACATCGTCGTCACGATCCACACCGACAACTCCATCTCGGTCACCGACAACGGCCGCGGCATCCCTACGGATATCCACAAGGACGACGAATTCCACCGCAGCGCGGCGGAAATCGTCATGACCGAGCTGCACGCCGGCGGCAAGTTCGACCAGAACTCGTACAAGGTGTCCGGCGGCCTGCACGGCGTGGGCGTGTCTTGCGTGAACGCCCTGTCCGAATGGCTGCGCCTGACCATCCGCCGCAACGGCGAAGTGCACCAGATGGAATTCCGCCAGGGCGAGCGCGTCGCCCCCCTGGCCGTGACCGGCACGACCGACAAGCGCGGCACCGAAGTGCGCTTCCTGGCCGACCCGGTCATCTTCAACAACATCGAATACCACTACGAGATTCTCTCCAAGCGCCTGCGCGAGCTCTCGTTCCTGAACAATGGCGTCAAGATCCGCCTGATCGACCAGCGCCAGGGCAAGGAAGAGAACTTCGCCTTCTCGGGCGGCGTGAAGGGCTTTGTCGAATACATCAACCGCGCCAAGACCGTGCTGCACCCGAACGTGTTCTCGGTCAGCACCGAGTCCGCCGCGGGCGGCGTGTCGGTGGGCGTGGAAGTGGCGATGCAGTGGAACGACAGCTACAGCGAAAGCGTGCTGTGCTTCACCAACAACATCCCGCAGCGCGACGGCGGCTCGCACCTGACCGGCCTGCGCGCGGCGATGACCCGCATCATCAACAAGTACATCACCGACAACGAGCTGGCCAAGAAGGCCAAGGTCGAGACGTCCGGCGACGACATGCGCGAAGGCCTGGCCTGCGTGCTGTCGGTGAAGGTGCCCGAGCCCAAGTTCAGCAGCCAGACCAAGGACAAGCTGGTGTCCAGCGAAGTGCGTCCGGCCGTCGAAGAAGCCGTGGCCCGCACGCTGGAAACCTGGCTGCTCGAACACCCGAACGACGCCAAGGCCCTGTGCAACAAGATCGTCGAAGCCGCCCGTGCCCGCGAAGCCGCCCGCAAGGCGCGCGAAATGACGCGTCGCAAGAGCGTGCTGGAAGGCGCCGGCCTGCCCGGCAAGCTGGCTGACTGCCAGGAAAAAGACCCGGCGCTGTGCGAGCTGTACATCGTCGAGGGCGACTCCGCAGGCGGCTCGGCCAAGCAAGGCCGTGATCGCAAGTTCCAGGCCATCCTGCCGCTGCGCGGCAAGGTGCTGAACGTGGAAAAGGCGCGCTTTGACCGCCTGATCGCCAGCGAACAGATCGCCACCCTGATCACTGCATTGGGCACCAGCATTGGCCCCGACTTCAACGTCGACAAGCTGCGCTACCACCGCCTGATCATCATGACCGACGCGGACGTCGACGGTGCGCACATCCGCACCTTGCTTCTGACGCTGCTGTACCGCCAGATGCCCGAGCTGGTGCAACGCGGCTACGTCTACATCGCCCAGCCGCCGCTGTACAAGGTCAAGGTTGGCCGCGAAGAACGCTACCTGAAGGATGCCCAGGAAGAAGCGCAGTTCATGCTCCAGCTGGCCCTGAAAGACGCCGAGATCATCTCGGGCGGCAACATCATCCGCGGTGATGAACTCAGCGACCTGGCTCGCCAGTACGTGGCGGCCGACGGCGTGATGGCCCGCCTGGCCCGCGTGTTCGACGTGGCCGCGCTGTCGGCCATGGCCGAAGGCGTCGAGATCAACCTGGACTCGGCCGAAGCCGCCGCCGATTCGGCCAAGCGCCTGGCCGATGCCATGCGTGATCCGGTCAGCGGCAATGGCGTGGACGTCGTGCCCGAATTCGACGAAGCCACCGAACGCCACCGCCTGTCGGTGCAACGCATGCACCACGGCAACGTGCGCGTCAGCATCATCGACGCCGACTTCGTCAACGGCAGCGACTACGCCATCCTGTCCAAGGCCGCCAAGAGCTTCTCGGGCAAGGTGGGCCCGCGCTCGCTGGCCGCGCGTGGCGAAGGCGACAAGCGCAAGGAACAGGCCGTGTCCGACTTCCGCGAAGCCATGCAGTGGCTGCGCAGCGAAGCCGACCGCAGCATCTCCAAGCAGCGCTACAAGGGTCTGGGCGAAATGAACCCGGAACAGCTGTGGGAAACCACGATGGACCCGAAGGTGCGCCGCCTGCTGCGCGTGCAGATCGAAGACGCCATTGCGGCGGACGAGGTCTTCACCACGCTGATGGGCGACGACGTCGAACCGCGCCGCAACTTCATCGAAGCGCACGCGCTGTCGGCGGGCAACATCGACGTTTGATCGCTTGCGACGGCGCTGCTGCGCCATTGACTGACCTGAAACGCCCTCCGCCCGGAGGGCGTTTTATTTGATCGCTTGATTTAAGTTAGCATTCGTTCGCTCGTTAAAAAACTCTTTCTGACCGCCTCGCCGAAAGCTCTTGAGCTTTCGACCCTGCAATCAACAAAGACATAAGAACTATGAATCGAACGGCGCATTTCCATTTCTTCTTGTATTTGAAACCTCATCAGGCGCGTTTTCGCCACAAGGCGCCTTCCACGTTGCGCAAACTGACGGCGATCCTGATGAATGGCGGGCTGTGCGGCACGTTGTGGCTAGCAAGTCTGTCTGCAAACGCCACAGTGATCTCTGCCGGCAACACCGTCAGCATCGGCGATCCGGCGCAGCTCGGCCCGGGAGATATCGATTTCCAGGGAGGAACCTTGGAGGTGACGGCCGATGGCTCGTTTCTCTATGATCAGACGCTGAGGGTCGGTGCGCAGGGTGGCACGATCGCAGCGGCATCGGGCAAGACGCTGGATCTGGGAGGGGGGCTTGTGGTACGGGACGGTATTGTCCGGTTTGGCAATGCGAGCAATGCCGGCACCATCAGCATCGGTATTGTGCCCTACGCCGACACCTCCGGCACGGGTGAGGTCCATGTGGACGCTGGCACGCTCAAAGGCGTAGCCAACACATACGGATTGAGCCAGTTGCTCTACGGAGCGCGCGTCGTTTCCGTTGCTGCAGGGGCAACGCTGGATTTGGCTGGCAGTGCTCCGTTCATCCGGAATCTGCAGGGCGCAGGCAGGTTGGAGCTCGGATCGACAGGCACGCCCCTGAGCGTAGTTGAAGGGAATTTCTCTGGAGTGATCAGCGGCGATCGCGCCTTGTCAAAAACGGGCAACACCAGGCTTGTGCTTAGCGGCACAAACACCTACACAGGCGGTACGGAGATTATTGAGAGTAGCGTACTGAGTGTTTCTCGCGACGCGAACCTGGGTGCAGCCAGTGGGCGCTTGTACATCAGCGGGTCGACATTGCAGGTAACGGGTACCGCCTTCAGCCAGATGGTGCGCAACGTAGAGATCGGGCCGTTGGGAGCGACGCTGGACATTGCGGATGCTGGCAATCGATTCATTCTTGGTTCTGCAGTTGCCGGTACTGGGGACTTGGCCAAGGAGGGGGACGGCGTGCTCGTTCTTGCCAATAGCGGGAACGCATATCGCAATACGATCGTATGGCGCGGAACGCTGGAGGGCAGCACCCGCACCATTCGCGGCAATCTTATCAATATCGCGACGGTGGTATTGAATGAGCCAACGGATAGCTATTTCGCAGGTGACATTTCTGGCCCAGGTCTGATCATTAAGACCGGCGCAGGATTTCTGCGATTGAACGACAACAACGCTTACCAGCAGTGGCGTATTTTGGAAGGGGGGGTGGTCTTCACTTCCAATAGCACCGGAATCTGGCCGATAGAGATTGGCGCTGCGGGAACGTTGCTCTATGAGACCGACGACTTGGGCTCCATATTTGGTCCTTTGAGCGGCACAGGCTTGCTGCGTAAACGTGGGTCGGGCGAGTTGGTGATCAATGGCGACAGCTCGGCATTTTCGGGGCGCACCCAGGTTGAGGCAGGCCGCTTGGTCATCCTACGGGACAGCAAACTTGGCGGAACGCTGGAGATATCGTCCGGCGCGACCTTGGAAGGAACCGGGACGGTAGGAACGACGACCATCGCGGCGGGCGGCACGATTGAAATGGGCTGG
Organism: Achromobacter sp. DH1f; assembly: GCF_000633435.1. Lineage (NCBI taxonomy): Bacteria > Pseudomonadati > Pseudomonadota > Betaproteobacteria > Burkholderiales > Alcaligenaceae > Achromobacter > Achromobacter sp. DH1f. The sequence continues at coordinate 63,209 of NZ_AYMF01000034.1, forward strand.
CAGTACGGCACGCTTACCGTACAAGGCGATCTGACGATGCAACCCGGATCCACCTATCTCGTGAAAGCGTATCCCGCACCCAAGTCGACCTACAGTGACCGTATTGTGGTCCGTGGTACCGCCAATCTCGGGGGCGCGGTGTTGCACGTCGGGCCGGAGGGGAATTTCCAGCCCGCCCAGACCTATACGATCCTGACGGCGGACAGGATCAATGGAACCTTTGCGCAGGCGAGTTCGAGCTACGCCTATCTCGAGCCCTCTTTGGGCTATACCGACAAGGCGGTGACGCTCCAGCTGGCTCGCCGGCAGGAGGACTCGCGCGAGGTGAGCTTTGCCAGCGCTGCCCAGACCAGCAATCAGCGCAATGTTGCCAATGTGTTGGATCGCTTGCCGGAGTCCAATCCGCTGCGCCAATACGTTCTGACCTTGCCAGAGGGCGCTCCCGCAGGGGTTTTTGACAGTCTGTCCGGTGAGGCACATGCCAGCATGGCCGCCAGCCTCGCAGCCACGAGTCTGAATGTTCGAGGTGTGCCGTTCAAGCATTTGCGCGCCAACCTGGGCGCTGGCATGGCGCCGGGCACACCCACAGCGCAAGCGGGCGACGGCGTGATGGCCTCGGCGCTGCCCTCGTCGATGGCGCAGCCAGCTTGGGCGGAAGTCGTGGGGAACTGGCAGACGTTCAAAGGTGACGGGAACGTGGGGCGGGTCACGCAAAATACCGGTGGTGTCTTTGTCGGTGCAGACCATGCGGCAGGTGCCGGCTGGCGTATCGGCGGCGCGCTCGGGTTTACGGATGGCCGTATGAAAGTGGACGATCGCGCATCCAAGGCCCGCGTCGGTAGCTACACCGCCATGCTGTATGGCGGTCGCAGCGTGCAGGCCGGGCCCGGCAAGGTGAATCTACTGCTTGGCGCCTCCTATACCTGGAATGACATCGGTACCGAACGTCACGCGTCGGTGGCAGGGGCGGATCAGAAGCTGACCGCCGACTACGGCGCGGGAAATGGTCAGCTGTTTTCCGAGTTGGGCTATGCCCTTGCCGTGACGGAACGTAGCCAGATTGAGCCGTTTCTGGGAGTCGCATGGAGCGATCTGCGCACGAAAGGCTTCTCGGAGTCCGGCGGGGCCGCTGCGCTGAGCGGTGAGAAAAGCCGCAATATCCTGACGACGACCTCGCTGGGCGTGCGCGGCGCGGCAGGCTTTTCCGCCGGGCGTATGGAAGGCAAGCTGATCGCAGCGGGCGGTTGGCGCCGTGCGTTTGGCGACGTGAATCCCGATGCTCGCCTGGCTTTCGATGGCGGCCAGGTCTTTACGGTGGCCGGTACGCCAATCGCGCGCAATGCGGCATTTGGTGAGTTGGGTCTGGATCTGGCCGTTTCCCGTTCTGCCAGCCTTTCCCTGGGCTACAACGGGCAATTCGGAGGGGGGAACCGCGATCATAGCGGCACGCTGGGCGTGCGCTGGCGCTACTGACGAGGGGACCAGGAAAATGGGGGCCGCAGATGCGGCCCCCTTTTCTTTCATGCTAACCGGCGCGCATGGTTATTGTTGGACGTCATTCGCCCACGGCTCGGCCGTCAGGCGCTGCGCCAGGTATTCGATCAGCGCCTGCACCCGGGCCGGCCGGCGCCGCCCCGGTGGCGTGACGATGTGCAGCGCGATCGGGTCCACCTGCCAGTCGTCCATGGCGGTTTCCAGGGCGCCCGATTGCAGGTCTTCCCAGGCCAGGAATTCCGGTTGCAGCGCCAGGCCCATGCCGGCCCGCAGCGCGGGCGCCAGGGCTTCGGCGTTGTTGACGTTCAGGTGGATGGGCAAGGCCTGCGAAAACTCGCCGTGCTTCTCGTGGCGAAAGCGCCAGCTGGCGCCGTTGCGGGCATACATGTATTGCAGCGCGTTGTGCTGCGCCAGGTCGCGCGGGTGCTTGGGCTTGCCCGCACGCTTGAAGTAGCCGGGTGCGCCCACCAGCAGGATGCGCACCGAGCACAGGCGCCGCGCCAGCAGGGTGGAATCCACCAGGTTGGAGATGCGCAGCGCCACGTCGAAGCGCTCGGACACCAGGTCGGCCTGCTTGTCGTTGAATTCGATTTCCAGGCCCACGTCGGGATGCGCCTGCATGAAGGGCGGCAGCATCGGCGCCAGGTGCGTGACGCCGAACGACATGGGCGCGGCCAGGCGGATCTTGCCGCGCAGGCTGGTGGATTTTTCCGTGACCTCGGCTTCGACCGCTTCGCCTTCCTCGAGGATGCGGGCGGCCCGCTCCAGGGCGGCGTAACCCGATTCGGTCAGCGTCATGCTGCGCGACGTGCGGTGGAACAGCGTGGTCTTCATGCGGGTTTCCAGCCGGGTGATGGTCTTGGAAACCGTGGCCTGGGCCACCGACAGTTCCGTGGCGGTCTTGGCGAACGACCCGGTCTCGGCAACCTTGGCGAAGATCGCCCACCCTTCCAGATCGGGCAGTTTATTCATCGTGCGCTCTCAGGTATCAGTTCGCGCCGATGATAGCGGCTGCCTATTGCCCATACAAGATTGCCTTGCAAAGGGTCACGCAATCGCAGTACGCCAGAGGGATCATGCAAAAAATGGAAAGGATGGAATTCCGTGCGGCGGATTCTCAGGGGACGGACCCATCCCTAATATGCCTATACCGACAGACAACGCAGACGGAAGCTTCAAGCGGCGCTTCCAGCAGCCCTGAAACGGTGCAGGCACAAGCCGCCTGCGAGGACCCCGAATTCATTTCGCCGCCCCTTTTGACTGATCCCCTGAAAAAGAGACCCGCCATGTCGAACCGCAAATACCTCGAAGTCCTGACCCCCGAGAACAGCCAGATCATCTTCATCGACCAGCAGCCGCAGATGGCATTCGGCGTGCAGTCGATCGACCGCCAGACGCTGAAGAACAACGTGGTGGGCCTGGCCAAGGCCGCGCGCACCTTCAACATCCCCACCACCATCACCACGGTGGAGACCGAGAGCTTCTCGGGCAATACTTTCCCTGAACTGCTGGCCGTGTTTCCGGACAACAAGATCCTGGAACGCACCTCGATGAATTCGTGGGACGACCAGAACGTGCGTGACGCGCTGGCCGCCAACGGCCGCAAGAAGGTCATCGTGGCGGGCCTGTGGACCGAAGTCTGCAACACCACCTTCGCGCTGTGCGCCATGCTGGAAGGCGACTACGAGATCTACATGGTGGCCGACGCTTCGGGCGGCACCTCGGTGGATGCGCACAAGTACGCCATGGACCGCATGATCCAGGCCGGCGTGGTGCCGGTGACCTGGCAGCAAGTGTTGCTGGAATGGCAGCGCGACTGGGCCCGCAAGGAAACCTATGACGCCGTCACCGCCATCGTCAAGGAACATTCTGGCGCGTACGGCATGGGCATCGACTACGCCGTGACCCACGTTCACAAGCTGGCCGAGCGCGTGCAGCACGGCGAACGCATCGGCCCCAACCCGGCCAAGTAATCCCGGAACCAGGAGCGCACCGTGCCAGACCAGAAGAACCATTCCGCGGGAGGCAGCTTCGTGGCGCTGCGCCAGCCCGTGTTTGCCGTGTTGTGGGCGGCCACGGTGCTGGGCAACGTCGGCAGCTTCATGCGCGACGTGGCCAGCTCCTGGCTGGTGACGGACCTGTCCGCCAGCCCGACCGCCGTGGCCCTGATCCAGACGGCAGCGACGCTGCCGATCTTTCTCCTGGCGATTCCGGCCGGCGTGCTGTCGGACATTCTGGACCGGCGGCGCTTCCTGATAGTGGTGCAACTGCTGCTGGCGTCGGTCAGCGGCACGCTGCTGGTGCTGTCGCACTTTGGCGCATTGACGGTGGATTACCTGATTGCGCTGACCTTCGTGGGCGGTATCGGCGCGGCGTTGATGGGGCCGACCTGGCAGTCCATCGTGCCCGAGCTGGTGCCGCGCGAGAATCTGAAAGGCGCGGTGGCGCTGAACTCGCTGGGGATCAACATTGCGCGGGCCATCGGCCCGGCCGCGGGCGGCCTGATACTGGCCAGCTTCGGCGCCGCGGTGACCTACGGCATGGATGTGCTGAGCTACGTCTTCGTGATTGCCGCCCTGCTCTGGTGGAAGCGCCCGGCCGCCACCGACAGCGCCTTGTCGGAAAACTTCCTGGGGGCTTTCCGCGCCGGCCTGCGTTACACGCGGGCCAGCAAGGAACTGCACCGCGTGCTGTTGCGCGCCGCCGTGTTCTTCCTGTTTGCCAGCGCCGTGTGGGCCCTGCTGCCCCTGGTGGCGCGGCAGATGCTGGGCGGCACCGCGGGGTTCTACGGTGTGTTGCTGGGCGCGGTGGGCGCCGGCGCCATCATTGGCGCCCTGGTGATGCCGCGGCTGAGCGCGCATCTGGATACGGACGGGCTGGTGCTGCTGGCGTCGGTGGTCAGTGCGGCGGTCATGGCGATGCTGGTGTTTGCCCCGCCCAAGTGGCTGGCCGTGCTGTTGCTGGTGCTGCTGGGCATGGGCTGGATCACTGCGTTGACGACTTTCAACAGCGTGGCCCAGGCGATTCTGCCGAACTGGGTGCGTGGCCGCGGCCTGGCCGTGTACCTGATGGTGTTCAACGGCGCGATGGCCGCCGGCAGCCTGGGCTGGGGCCTGGTGGCCCGAGAGATCGGCGTGCCCTACGCCCTGGCGGCCAGCGCGGCAGGCCTGGTGCTGGTGGCGCTGTTGTTCCACCGTGTTCGCCTGCCGGTGGGCGAAGCGGATCTGCAGGCATCCAACCACTGGCCCGAGCCGCTGGTGGCGGAATCGGTGGCCAACGACCGCGGGCCGGTGATGGTGCAGGTGGAATACCGCATTCGCCAGGAAGACCGCCCGGCGTTCCTGGATGCGATGCAACGCTTGTCGCAGGAACGCTTGCGCGACGGCGCCTATGCCTGGGGCGTGGTCGAACACACGAACGATCCGCAGCGCGTGGTGGAGTGGTTCTTCGTGGAATCGTGGGCTGAACACTTGCGCCAGCATCATCGGGTATCGCATGCCGATGCCGATCTGCAGGCCGAGACGCTGCGCTTTCATATCGGGCCGGACAAGCCGGAAGTCCATCACTTCCTGGCCTTGAAGCAGGGATCATCGAAAGAGGCTCGCCATGATTGAGCGCCGTCCCCTTGAAAGCCTGGGCCATGCCCGCCGTGGCTGGCTCGATGCCAAGCACCACTTTTCGTTCGCTGGCTACCAGGACCCCAAGCGGATGCGCTGGGGGGCGCTGCGCGCGTGGAACGATGAGACGATCGCGGCGGGCGCGGGGTTTCCGCCCCTGTTGCAGACGGATATGGAAATCATCACCTGCGTGCGCGAAGGCGCGCTGACGCACGAAGACGACCTGGGCAACCGCGGCCGTACCCGGGTGGGCGATGTGCAGGTGATGAGCGCGGGCAGCGGCGTGACGCACGCCGAATTCAACATGGAAGGCGGCCCTGCCCGCGTGTTCCAGATCTGGATCGAGCCGGACCGCCGCGGCGTGCCGCCCAGCTGGGGCCGTAAGACCTTTGCCCGCGAGGCGTGCCATGGCCAGTTCGTCACACTGGCCAGCGGCCTGGAGGGCGATGACGACGCGTTGCCGATCCGCAGCGACGCGCGCGTGCTGGCAGTTGCGCTGAAGGCCGGGCAAGCGGCCACCTACCGTTTCGCGCAAGGCGCGCGCCGTGGCTACCTGGTGGCCGCCAAGGGGCGCTTGACCGTCAACGATATCCCCGTGGATGGCGGCGACGGCGTAGCCATCCATGATGAAACCGATCTACGCATCATGGCCCTGGACGACACCGAAGTCCTGCTGGCCGATACGCATGCCTGACCCCATTCATCCCGCAAGGAAATCCATGAAGATCTATCTACTTTCCCTTGGCGCCGGCCTGCTGGTCGGCGTGGTGTACAGCCTGCTGCAGGTGCGCTCGCCCGCGCCGCCGCTGGTGGCGCTGATCGGCCTGCTCGGCATCCTGGTCGGCGAGCAGATCGTGCCGGTGGGCAAGCAGTGGCTCAGCGGCACCGCGTTTGTCGCGGCCTGCAACAAAGAGAAGGCGGTGAGCCATGTTTTCGGGCAGCTGCCCGGCCGCCAGGCACAGGCCAAAGACCCCGGGGACAAGGCCCAGGGCTGACCCCATTCACGCACCAAAGGAATATCGTATGCCTACTCGCCGCGACCTCATTGGTGTTGCTTCTACCCTGGCGCTCAATAGCCTGCTGGGCAGCCGCGCCATTGCCCGATCCCAAGGAGATTCCTCCATGTCCGACACGTCAAACGCCACCCCGGATGTCGTTTTCTACAACGGCCGCATCACCACGCTGGACCGCGCCCGGCCACAGGCCAGCGCAGTCGCGATCAAGGACGGCCGCTTCGTTGCCGTCGGCACCGATGCCGAGGTCATGGCGCTGGCCGGCTCGACCGCCCGGCGCGTCGACCTGAAGGGCCGCGGCGTGCTGCCGGGGCTGTTCGACAACCACACGCACGTGGTGCGCGGGGGCCTGAACTACAACATGGAACTGCGCTGGGACGGCGTGCGTTCGCTGGCCGATGCCATGGGCATGCTCAAGCGCCAGGTGGCCATCACGCCGGCCCCGCAGTGGGTGCGGATCGTGGGCGGCTTCACCGAGCATCAATTTGCCGAGAAGCGCCTGCCCACCATCGACGAGATCAACGCCATCGCGCCGGACACACCGGTGTTCATCCTGCACCTGTACGACCGCGCCCTGCTCAATGGCGCCGCGCTGCGTGCCGTGGGCTACACCAAGACGACGCCCAACCCGCCGGGCGGCGAGATCATCCGCGACAGCCAGGGCAACCCTACCGGGCTGCTGCTGGCCAAACCAAATGCCACCATTCTGTACGCCACGCTGGCCAAGGGGCCCAAGCTGCCGTTCGACTACCAGCTCAATTCGACGCGCCATTTCATGCGGGAATTGAACCGCCTGGGCGTGACCGGCGTGATCGATGCCGGCGGCGGCTTCCAGAACTATCCCGACGACTATGCCGTCATCCAGAAGCTGGCCGACGATGGCCAGATGACGGTGCGCCTGGCCTACAACCTGTTCACCCAGAAGCCCAAGCAGGAAAAGGAAGACTTCCTGAACTGGACGTCCAGCGTGAAGTACAAGCAAGGCACCGATTACTTCCGCCACAACGGTGCGGGTGAGATGCTGGTGTTCTCGGCGGCCGACTTCGAGGACTTCCGCGTCGAGCGGCCCGACATGCCGGCGGAAATGGAAGGCGAGCTGGAAGAGGTGGTGCGGGTGCTGGCGCAGAACCGCTGGCCGTGGCGCCTGCATGCGACCTATGACGAGACCATCTCGCGGGCGCTGGACGTGTTCGAGAAAGTGCACCAGGACACGCCGCTGACCGGCTTGAACTGGTTCTTCGACCACGCCGAAACCATCTCCGACAAGTCGATCGACCGCATTGCCGCGCTGGGCGGCGGTATTGCCGTGCAGCACCGCATGGCCTATCAGGGCGAATACTTCATCGAGCGCTATGGCGCGGCGGCCGCCGAGGCCTCGCCGCCCGTGGCCAAGATTTTGCAGCGGGGCGTGAAGGTATCGGCAGGCACGGACGCCACGCGCGTCGCGTCCTACAACCCGTGGGTATCGCTGTCCTGGATGATCACCGGCAAGACCGTGGGCGGCACGCGCCTGTATCCGGCGCGCAACTGCCTGGACCGCGAGACGGCGCTGCGCATGTGGACCGAGAACGTCGCCTGGTTCTCGAACGAGGAAGGCAAGCGCGGCCGCATCCAGGCCGGCCAGCTGGCCGACTTCATCGTGCCCAGCAAAGACTATTTCAGCTGCGCCGAAGACGACATCTCGTTTCTGACGTCGGATCTGACGGTGGTGGGCGGCCGCGTGGTCTATGGCGGCGGTGATTTCGGACCGCTGGACGAGAACCCGTTGCCGCCCGCCATGCCGGACTGGTCGCCCACGCGCCTGTTCGGCGGCTATGCCGCCTGGGGGGATCCCGACGGCGCCGGCCGCAATTCGCTGGGCTACCGCAACATGGCCGCCTGCGGCTGCGCCAGCGCTTGCGGCGTGCACGGCCACGACCACGCCAAGGCGTGGGCCTCGAAGGCGCCTAGCGGCGACCTGCAGGGCTTTTTCGGCGCGCTGGGCTGCGCGTGCTGGGCGGTTTGAGGGAGTCCGGCCATGCATGCGCCTTCTTCCTGGGAACAGCGGCTGGCGGGCGCCGCCCGGCCGCTGTTCGGTTCCCCTGCCCTGCGGTTCCTGGCTTACCTGGGCCTGTGCGCGGCCTATCTACAAGGCGGCTGGGTCAAGCTCACGGACTTTCCTGGCGCCCTGCGCGAGATGGCGCATTTCGGCCTGTCGCCCGAGCCGCTTTTCGCGGTGCTGGTGATTGTGCTGGAACTGGCGGCGTCGGCCATGATCCTGACCGGCCGGCTGCGTTGGCTGGGGGCGGTGGCGCTGGCCGGTTTCACGTTGGCGGCCACCGGGCTGGCGTTGCGGTTCTGGGAAATGCCCCTTGGGCAAGACCGCTTCATGGCCGCCAATGCCTTCTTCGAGCACCTGGGGCTGGCGGGCGGCTTGCTGCTGGTGGCCTGGCTGGACTTGCGTGCCCCCGAGGCGGCCGCGGCGACGCCGCCTGGGGCGCCGCGCACACCTGCTTGATGGCGAGCGCGGCCGCCGGCTTCCCGTCCAGGCTGGCCAGCGGCATTTAGCGCGCCGGCCGGGCCTTCAAGTCGGCCATCTCTTCCTGCATCAACTGGTGGGCGTAGCGCGAGAACACGCTGACCAGGCGGGTGCGGGTGTGGTACGGCGGGTACAGCAGCGCTACCGTGACCGGCACGGCGGGGCTGAAGGGGCGCACCTCCACCCCGTTGGCTTCGTATTCCTCGCGCGCCGCCAGCGGGTTGATCAGCGCCACGCCCAGCCCGGCGCCGACCAGCGCACAGACCGACGAGCCCAGGCCGGCTTCGGCCACCGTCTGGCGTTCGACCTTGGCGGCCTTGAAGACGGCGTCGATCTTTTCCCGCAGCGGCGTGGCGCTGGGGAAGGCAATGAAGGGCTCGCCCGCGAAATCGGCGGGTTTGAGCTTTTTTAGCTTGGTCAGCCGGTGGCCCTTGGGCAGCACCGCCACGCAATTCATCGTCAGCACGGGTTCGACCTGGATGCCGGGTGAATCGCCCGATAGCATGGCCAGCCCGGTGTCGCAGAACCCCGAACTGATCCAGTTATGCACGGCGCTGGCGTTGCCCGAGTGGATCGACACCATCACATCCGGGTACTCGGTCTTGAAGGCGGCCACGATGCGCGCCAGCAGGCCGCCGGCCAGCCGCGGCATGGCCGCCACGCTCAGGCGGCTGGCGCTGAACGAGCGGATGCTGGCCGCCGCCGATTCCAGGCCGGCCAGGCCGATGAAGGTCTTTTCCACCTCTTGAAAGAAGCGCGAACCGTCCTGGGTGGGGGTCAGGCGGCTGCCGTTGCGGTCGAACAGGGGAAACTGGGTGATTGCTTCCAATTGCGCGATTAAGCGGCTAACGTGCGGCTGCGAGGTGTGTACTCGCCTGGCGGCCGCGGTCATGGAGCCGGTCATCATGACGGCCCGGAAAGCCTCGATGTGCCGTAAGCCCATTCGTGTAATGGCCATATCAAATCCGTATAGAGGAATACCCGATTGGAACTGGATAAAACCATAACGCTAGTTGATACTTTTTGCCAGCCGCGGGGCTCATCGCGGGACGCGGCGGTATTTAGGCAGTCTGGTACCGCTGTTCGTGAACATAAACACGCGCCGCTCGCATGGCGCCAAGGGAATACGATGAAAGCATTTGCCGCGATCTCGGTCGCCGCCGCCCTGCTCGGCAGCGCCGCCGCCCACGCCGAAGGCCCTAGCCGCCTGGACAAGATCCGTGAAACCGGCGTGATCACCATCGGCCACCCCGAGACCTCGGTGCCGTTCGCCTACCTGGACGGCAACCAGAAGCCGGTGGGCTATACCGTCGAGATCTGCCAGGAAATCGCCCAATACGTCAAAACCGCGCTCAAGCTGCCCAAGCTGGACGTGCGTTACAACCCCACCACTTCTGCCACCCGGATCCCGTTGCTGGCCAACGGCACCATCGATCTGGAATGCGGCAACACCACCAATAACCTGGAACGCCACAAGCTGGTGTCGTTCGCGCCCACCACGTTCGTGGCGCAGGTGGTGCTGGTGGCCCGCAAGGACGGCGGCGTGGACCCGAACAACCTGGCCTCGTTCCGGGGCAAGTCGATCGCGGCGCAGGCCGGCGGCCAGACGTTCAAGCTGATCTCGCGCCTGAACGCCGAGGGCAGCCTGGGCATCACCATGGCGCCCACCAAGGATACGGCGGAAACGCTGCTGATGGTGGAGTCGGGCCGCGCCGCCGGCTCGGCCAATGACGACGGCATCGCATACGGCGCCGTGGCCTCGGCCAAGAATCCGGACGTGTTCGTGATCGGCACCAAGGGCCTGGAACTGGCGCCCTACGGCATCATGCAGCCCAAGGACGACGTCGCCTTCAAGAAGGTGGTGGACGAGGCCGTGCTGGAATTGATCAAGAACGGTCGCGTCGCGGCGATCTACGAGAAGTACTTCAATTCGCCGATCCCGCCCAAGAACATCAACCTGAAGTACCCGATGAGCGACGCGCTCAAGCGCGCCCTGGCTCATCCGACCGACTCGGGCGACCCCAAGGCCTACGAGTAAGCCGGCCACGCCGTGGATGCCCGTTCGGGCATCGCGGCGATGTGCGGACAAGGCGCCGCCCGCCGGCGCCTCCTTTCAGTTCTACAGGTCCCGAAGCATGAATTACAACTGGAGCTGGAGCGTCTTCCTGGAGATGTCGCCCGACGGCGTGCATACCTTCCTGGAGACCATCCTGATCGGCGTGGGCTGGACCCTGGCGCTGGCGCTGACGGCATGGGTGTTCTCCCTGCTGCTCGGTTCCTGTCTGGGCGTGCTGCGCACCGCGTCGTCGCGCGTGGCCAATGCCGTAGGCGCCACCTACGTCGAGATTTTCCGCAACGTGCCGCTGCTGGTGCAGATGTTCCTGTGGTATTTCGTGCTGCCCGAGCTGCTGCCGCATGCCTGGGGGCTGGCGATGAAGCAGATGCCGCAGCCCTGGGGCCAGTTCGTGCCGGCGGTGATGTGCCTGGGCTTCTATGGGTCGGCGCGCGTGGCCGAACAATTGCGTGCCGGCATCCAGTCGCTGCCGCGCGGCCAGTTCCAGGCGGGCACGGCGCTGGGCCTGACCGAAGTGCAGGTGTACCGCTACATCATCCTGCCCGAGGCCTATCGCATCGTCCTGCCCCCGCTGACTTCCGAGTTCATGGGCACGGTCAAGTATTCGTCGGTGGCGTTGACCATCGGCCTGCTGGAGCTGACGGGCCAGTCCCGTTCCATGGCGGAATTCAGCTTCCACATCTTCGAGGCCTTCTCGGCCGCGACGGTGATCTACCTGATTCTGAACGGCATCGTCGTGTTTGGCATGCGCATGCTTGAACGCCACGTGGCGGTCCCCGGCCTGATCGGCGCGGCGGCCAAGAACGGTCGCTAGGGGCAGCCATGGGCAAATTCGATTTCGACGTCATCGGCAGCGCGCTGCCGTACCTGTTCCAGACCGGCATGACGTTCACGCTGACCCTCACGCTGCTGGCAGCGGTGATGGGGCTGGCGCTGGGCACCCTGCTGGCGATGATGCGGCTGTCCCGCCACAAGATCCTGTCGGTGCCGGCGGGCATCTACGTGAACGTGATGCGTTCGGTGCCGCTCTTGCTGGTGATCTTCTGGTTCTATTTCCTGGTGCCGTACATCGCGGCCTGGATCGTCGGTTCGCCCACGCCGCTGCGCGTGGGGGCGTTCAATTCGGCGGTGGTGACGTTCACGCTGTTCGAGGCGGCGTACTTCTGCGAGATCATGCGCGCCGGCATCCAGTCGATTGCCCGTGGCCAGGTCTCGGCCAGCATGGCGCTGGGCCTGAACCACTGGCAGGGCATGCGCTACGTGATCCTGCCGCAGGCGGTGCGCAACATGGTGCCGGCGTTGCTGACGCGCGTCATCATCCTGTTCCAGGACACGTCGCTGGTGTATGTGCTGTCGCTGACCGACTTCCTGGGCGCGGCGTCCAAGATCGGCCAGCGCGACGGTCGGCTGGTTGAACTCTATCTCTTCGTGGCGGTGGTGTATTTCGTGATCTGCTTCACGGCATCCCGTCTGGTCAAACGGCTGGAAAAGCGCGTCCGGGTGCTGCGCTAGGCGCCCCGGGTTATCCACAGGTCCAACGATGCAACTTTCTTCGAACCCTCCGATGATCGAGATCCGCCAGGTCAGCAAATGGTATGGCGCCTTCCAGGTACTGGATGACTGCACGACGACCGTCGGTCGCGGCGAGGTGGTGGTGGTGTGCGGCCCGTCGGGCTCGGGCAAGTCCACCCTGATCAAGACCGTGAACGCGCTGGAACCCTTCCAGAAGGGCGAGATCATCGTCAACGGCATTGCGGTGGGCGATCCCCGCACCAACCTGCCCAAGCTGCGTTCGGTGGCCGGCATGGTGTTCCAGCATTTCGAGCTGTTCCCGCACCTGACGGTGACGGAAAACCTGTGCCTGGGCCAGGTCAAGGTCTTGAAGCGCGGCAAGGACGAGGCCCGCGCGCGGGCGCTGACGCTGCTTGAACGCGTGGGCCTGTCGGCGCACAAGGACAAGCACCCCGGCGAACTGTCGGGCGGCCAGCAGCAGCGCGTGGCGATCGCCCGCGCGCTGTCGATGGACCCGGTCGTCATGCTGTTCGACGAACCGACTTCGGCGCTGGACCCCGAGATGGTCAATGAAGTGCTGGACGTGATGACCGACCTGGCCGGCGACGGCATGACGATGATGGTGGTGACCCACGAAATGGGGTTTGCCCGCCGCGTCGCCGACCGGGTGATCTTCATGGACGGCGGCAAGATCGTCGAAGACTGCGTCAAGGACGAATTCTTCGGCAACGTGGACGCCCGTGCCCCCCGCACGCGCCAATTCCTTTCCAAAATTTTGCAGCACTGATAGTCATGACCCAGCGGATCTCCGACGACCCATCCCGCGCACTTGTCGACCTGCGCAGCGACACCGTGACCCAGCCCACCGCCGAGATGTACGAGCGCATGCAAACGGCGCCCATCGGCGACGACGGGCTGGATGGCGACCCCAGCGTGCGTGCGCTGGAAGCCCACGTGGCGGCATGCCTGGGCAAGGAAGCCGGACTGTTCGTGCCCAGCTGCACCATGGCCAACCTGCTGGCCGTGCTGGCGCAGACGCAGCGCAATGAACAGGTGGTGCTGGAGTCGGCCGCGCACATGTACACGTCGGAACGGGGCGCGGCCACCTTCACCGGCCTGTTCTACCAGGGCGTGCCCGGCACCGACGGCGCCATGGACCTGAACCGCCTGGAAGACGCGTTGCTGTCCGGCGGCCACAAGCTCAAGACCTCGCTGGTGGCCATGGAAACGTCGCACAACAACGCTGGCGGCACGGTGCTGCCGCTGGATCACATGCAGGCCGTCTACGGCATGGCGCATGCCGGCGGCATCGCGGTGCACCTGGACGGCGCGCGCATGTTCAACGCCGCGGTGGCGCTGGGCGTGGAACCCATCGAGATCGCGCGCCATGCCGACACGGTGTCGCTGTGCCTGTCCAAGGGCCTGAGCGCGCCGGTGGGCGCCGTGCTGTCGGGGCCGCGCGCGGTGATGACGCGGGCGCGTACCCTGCGCCGCATGCTGGGCGGCACGCAGCGCCAGGCCGGCATCATGGCCGCGGCCGGCATGGAAGGCGTGCAGCACATGGGCGCCCGCCTGGGCGAAGACCATGCCCGCGCGCGCCGCCTGAGCGACGGGCTGAACCGGCTGGACCCGGTGCTGTCGGCGACGGTGCCGCAGACCAACATCGTGCAGGTCGAGACCGCTGATACCGGCATGACCAACGCGCACTGGGTGACGGCGCTGGAAGCGGCGGGCCTTCTGACCCGCCCGTGGGGCCGTACGCGGCTGCGCTGCGTGACCCACCGGCACATCGATGACGCCGGTATCGACGCCGCGATCGACGCCTTCAAAAAGGTGCTTTCCAGCCGTTGAAATCGCCATTGGAGAGGGCCGGCGATGCGATAATGACGCATGTCCGCGACCCACCTCTCCAGGAAAGATTATCTCTGCGCTTTGGCGGTAGTGGTGATCTGGGGCCTGAACTTCGTCGTCATGAAGTTCGGCCTGAAAGGCCTCTCTCCCATGATGCTCGGCGCGCTGCGGTTTGCGCTGGCGGCATTTCCCCTGGTGCTGTTCGTGCGGCCGCCGCGCCTGCCGTGGCACTGGATCGCGGCTTACGGGCTGGTGCAGGGGCTGGGCCAGTTCGGCCTGCTGTTCACGGCGCTGAAATTCGGCATGCCGGCGGGCATGGCCTCGCTGGTGATCCAGACCCAGGCATTCTTCACGCTTTTGCTGGCCGCGCCCGTGCTGAGCGAGCGCGCGCGCCGGCACCACTGGATCGGGTTGGGGGTAGCCGCGGTGGGGCTGGCCGTCATTGCCGCCGGCCGCGGCGAGGGCCCGGGCCAGATGACCATGCTGGGATTCACCCTGACCCTGGGCGGCGCGTTCATGTGGGCGGTATCGAACATGATCGTGCGGCTGGCCAGCCGCAAGTCGCCCGGCTACGACCCCTTTGCGTTCATTGCCTGGAGCAGCGCCGCGCCGGTGCTGCCGTTCCTGGCGCTGGCGGTGTGGGCGGATGGCTGGGAACCTGTCGTCGGCATGATCACCGGCATTGGCTGGAGCGAGGCCCTTTCCGTGCTGTATCTGGCGGTGCTGGCGACGCTGCTGGCCTACACGCTATGGACCCAGCTGCTGACGCGCCACCCCGCCGCCAAGATCGCGCCGTTCTCGTTGCTGGTGCCGGTGGTGGGCCTGTGGGCGGCGTCGGCCGCCTTCGGCGAGCAGTTGCAACCCCTGCAATGGCTGGGGGCGGGCGGCGTGCTGGCGGGCCTGATCGTCAACCAGGTTGGCGGGCGCTGGCTGCGCAACCGCTGATCGCCCACGGTGGCCGCCTGGCCGGCGCGGGCTTCATCCGCCGCAGTTCATTCCCACGGTTCATCCCGGCGGTTCATCCCCGCGGTTCATCCTTTTGCTTCGCGCGCTCCACCCCGCTTTCGGATGACAGGGGGTGTGCCGTGCGCGGCGCCTACAGCGGTTCGAAATGGGCGTAACGCTTGTCGGTGAATTCCCGGCGCGTGATGATCTCGGCCACATAGGCGCCCGGCGGGCCCCGGCGCAGCCATTCCAGCATGTGATCCACCTGGTCGGGCGTGCCCTGCACCAGCGCTTCCACCGTGCCGTCCAGCATGTTCTGCACCCATCCCCGGGCGCCCAGCAGGTGTGCGCGCCGCACGGCGGCATGGCGGTAGCCCACGCCCTGGACGGTGCCGCTGACGGTGACATGAACGGTTTCGATATGGCTGTCGGAATGAGGGTCTTGCATGGAAATTTCCTTCGGATGATGCGCCGCAGCGCACCGGAGCATTAGGCGCTTCCGGCTACAGCGGATGGTCGATAGGCCCTCTGGGCATCGAAGCGATACGTTAGAGCACATGTCAAAACGTGCCAACGGGACCACCCGCAAGCAAAGCTTGGAGAAGCCATTATGGAAGAGACCAGTTTGTTGTCGGAAGCAGAAACAGCGCGCTATCGAGACCAGGGTTACCTGGCCCTGCCGGACATGTGCCCGCAGGATGAAGTGGGGTACATCCGGCGCACGCTGCTGGACCTGTTCGCGAACAAGACCGGCTACAACGAGGGGGCCCAATACGACTTCATCAGCCGCGACGACCCATCCAAGCCGGCCAAGTTTCCCAGTTTGCACGATCCGCGCCATTATGCCCCGGGGCTGCTGAAGACGAGCTATCACGAACGCACGCTGGAATTGGCGCGCCAGCTGCTGGGCGAGGATGCCGCGCTGTATGGCGAGCATGCGCTGCTCAAGCCGGCCTTGAACGGCCCCGAAACGCCGTGGCATCAGGACGAGGCGTTTCGCTCGCCCGACTTCGTCTACAACGAGCTGAGCATCTGGCTGGCGTTGCAGCCGGCCACGCTGGAAAACGGCTGCATGCAGTTCATTCCCGGCTCGAACAAGGGCGACGTGCTGGAACATCGCTCGCCCGGTGGCGACAAGACGCTGCATCCGCTGGAATGCTGCGCCGATTTTCCACGCAGCCAGGCCGTGGCCGAACCGCTGCAACCGGGCGGCTGCACGGTGCACGATGCACGCACGCTGCATTTCACGGGCGCCAATACCTCGCCGCAGCCGCGGCTGGCGTACATCCTTATCTACAACACGCCGCCGGTCTACAAGCCGGGGCGGCGCGAATTCCCGTGGCTGGAGGGACGCTGGACCGACAGCCAGACCCGCAAGAAGGAATGGCATCGCCGCGGCGGCCTGGCGGTGGACGTGCTGCGGCGCTTGCCGGGGGCACGCCTGACCAGCCCGCGCTGGGTGGCATGGGCCACGATACGCGCGGTCAGCAAGGTCTGGCCGCGCTAGCGCAAGCGGCGCCAAGAGGCCCGGGCGAGGCCTGTAAACAAGGGGAAATCGGGGCCGGCAAGGGGCGCTTGCCGGCCCCGACGCGTATACTGGGCGGCGCCGCAGGGCGTCGCCGCCTTGCGCGGACGGCGGGTGCGCATCGATGCGCGGGGCGTTCGCGCAGCAGGCAGGCCGCTCTGGGACTGCGTCCCTCTTCTCCCAGAAAAATAACCATGACCGCTAATCTCTCCACGATCACCTGCATCGAAGACCTGCGCGCTATTGCGCAAAAGCGCGTGCCGCGCATGTTCTACGACTACGCCGATTCGGGCGCCTGGACGGAAGGCACGTACCGCGCCAACGAAAGCGATTTCCAGAAGATCAAGCTGCGCCAGCGCGTGGCCGTGAACATGGAAGGCCGCTCGTTGCGCACGACGCTGGTGGGTCATGATGTGGTGATGCCCCTGGCCATTTCGCCCACGGGTCTGACGGGCATGCAGCATGCCGATGGCGAGATCCTGGCGGCCAAGGCGGCGGCAGACTTCGGCGTGCCGTTCACGTTGTCGACGATGAGCATCTGCTCGCTGGAAGACGTGGCTGCGGCCACGGGCAAGCCGTTCTGGTTCCAGCTGTACGTGATGCGCGACCGCGAGTTCGTGGCCAACCTGATCGACCGCGCGAAGGCGGCCGGCTGCACGGCGCTGGTGCTGACGCTGGACCTGCAGATCCTGGGGCAGCGCCACAAGGACATCAAGAACGGGCTGTCGACGCCGCCCAAGCCCACGATCCGCAACCTGATCAACCTGGCGACCAAGCCGCGCTGGTGCATGGGCATGCTGGGCACCAAGCGCCGCACGTTCGGCAATATCGTGGGCCACGCCAAGGGCGTGAGCGACCTGTCGTCGCTGTCGGCATGGACGGCCGAGCAGTTCGATCCGCGGCTGAGCTGGGACGATGTGGAATGGATCAAGCAGCGCTGGGGCGGCAAGCTGATCATCAAGGGCATCCTGGATGTCGAGGATGCGCAGTTGGCGGCCAATAGCGGGGCCGATGCGCTGATCGTCAGCAACCATGGCGGGCGTCAGCTGGATGGCGCGATGTCGTCGATCGCTGCGTTGCCGGGTATTGCGGATGCGGTGGGGTCGAAGATCGAAGTCTGGATGGATGGGGGGGTGCGTTCTGGCCAGGACATCCTGAAGGCCGTGGCGCTGGGCGCGCGGGGGGCGATGATCGGGCGTGCCTTCCTGTATGGGTTGGGGGCTTATGGGCAGGACGGCGTGCGCCGGGTGCTTGAGATTCTGTACAAGGAAATGGATACGACGATGGCGCTTTGCGGGCGTCGCAGCATTGAGGTGGGGGATCGGAGCATCTTGCTGCCTGGGACCTATCCGGTCTGAGTTCTTTTGGGCTGTCTAGGCCGGGGGAGTCGCTGAGCGCGACTTGCTCGGCCTTTGGTTTTTTGGCGGGGATTGCTTCGTAGGCCGCCCGGCACGGGTGGTGCACACATGGTGCGCGCCAACGATTGCGGTCCGGAGCCTTCGCTCCGGACTTCCCCTTCGTCATCTTCGTCCAGGCCTTCGGCCTTCCCTTCAGATTCCCTCGGGCGCATCGACGGCGCGCACCATGTGTGCACCACCCGTGCCGGGCTACCGGCGTGGAGAAATGGGGCGCTGCCAGGCCGGGGGATGGGGGAGAGGGTTGCGTCGCCCGCTCAGACCGGCCGCGCGGGCGGCCGGGTCTGAGCTTACGCAGTGTGCTGCGTCGTGACGCGGTTCGCTGCGCGCTTGCGGGGCGTTGCTGCGCTCGCCTGGTTTGCGTTGCGGGGCGGCTGCTCTTTCGTGGCTGGGGCGTGACGTGCGTGAGGGCGTTTTCTCTATTCGCGATTGCCCGTGCCCAGGAACTGGCTGGGGCGGCGTAGCGCAGGGTCGAAGGGGTTGAGTTGGGCGCTGATGCCGGCGGCTTCTCGGCGCAGGATTTCCACGATCAGGGGGAGGCGTTCGTCGCTAATGCGTTCGACGGGGGCGGCGACGCTCAGGGCGGCGACGGTGACGCCGTTGGGGTCGTGGACGGGGACGGCGAGGCCGGCGATGTTGGGGAAGACGCCCTGCCCTTTGCTGCGGGCGTATTGGAGTTCCAGGCATTCCTTGATGCCGACGCGCATGGAGATTTCGTCGACGAAGCCCAGGTGGTGCAGGCGCGGGATGTTGAAGCGCAGGACCTCTTCGCGTTCGGCGGGGGGCAGGTTGGCGAGCAGGACGAGGCCGCCCTGGCCCAGGCCCAGGGGCACGCGGCCGCCGATGTCGCCGGTGTGTGAACGCACCGGGAAGGCGCCGTCGATGCGGTCCAGGCAGACGGCGTCAAAGCCGCTGCGCACCAGCAGGAAGACGGTGTCGTTGAGCATGCCGCACAGGCGCAGCATGGCGGGGCGGTAGATCGAGCGCAGGGTGGACTGGTGGTTGCCAGCGGCAGCGGCCAACGAGAAGAAGGCGACGGTGAGTTGGTAGCCCTTGCTGTTGGCAGGCTGCTCGACCATGCCTTCCTGCACCAGCCCTTGCAGCACGCGGTGGACGGTGGCCTGGGCCTGGCCGGTGCGGGCGGCGATGTCGGTCAGGCGCAATTTTTCGCCCTTGGCGTCGGCCAGTACGCGCAGCACGGCAAAGGCGCGTTGCAGGACGCCCTGGCCGCCTGCGTCTTCGTTGGTTTCTGATTTCTTCATTGTTCAATTCCGATAATCAAAATATCTTTCTGTATTTTTATCAGTAAATTCGGTTGAGCGGAAATAATTTTAAGAAAATTCGATTCTTCGGAAAACCCTAATTGACCGCCCTTTTCGGCGACTCCTAGACTGCCTCATCGAATGCGCGGTGGTGTCCGGCTGGGCCGGCGGGTCCGCGCAGCGCTCCATATCGGGCCACGGGGTTGGACTATGTCATTTTTGCGGTTGGATAACGTCTCGAAGAATTACGGCGACCTGCGGGTCGTGTCGGATCTGAACCTGGCGGTCGAGAAAGGGGAATTCGTGTCGTTGCTGGGGCCGTCGGGCTGCGGCAAGACGACCACGCTGCAGATGATTGCGGGCTTTGCCGATGTGACGCGGGGTGCGATCACGCTGGATGGGCGCGACATCACGCACGCCAAGCCCAACACGCGCGGCCTGGGTATCGTGTTCCAGAGCTATGCGCTGTTTCCACACCTGACGGTGGCGGACAACGTGGCCTTCGGGTTGAAGATGCGCAAGGTGGAGCGCACCGAGCGCCTGGAGCGGGTGCGCGAGGCGCTGGCTCTGGTCAAGCTGGACAAGCACGCGGACCGCTTTCCGCGCGAATTGTCGGGCGGCCAGCGCCAGCGGGTGGCGCTGGCGCGTGCGCTGGTGATCCGCCCGCCGGTGCTGCTGCTGGACGAGCCGCTGTCCAACCTGGACGCCAAGCTGCGCGAAGACATGCAGTTCGAGCTGCGCAGCATTCAGAAGAAAATCGGCACGACCACGGTGATGGTGACGCACGACCAGGCCGAGGCGCTGTCGATCAGCGACCGGGTGGTGGTGATGCAGGAGGGTCGCGCGACGCAGGTGGATGCGCCCTATCGCATGTACGAACATCCGCAGACCGAATTCATCTCGCGCTTCGTGGGCAAGACCAATCTATTGCCCGGCCGCGTGACGCGCTGCGGCGAACAGGCCGAGGTGGAAACGGGCGCGCTGCGCGTGTTGGTCGATGGCACGGGCCTGCGCCATGGCGACAGCGTGCAGCTGTCGCTGCGGCCGGAAAAGCTGGTGCCGGTGGCGGCGGGCCAAGGCAAGCTGGCCTGTGTGGTCAGCACGCGCTACTTCCTGGGCAGCCAGTGGATGTATGACCTGGATTCGCCGGTGGGCGCGCTGACGGTGCTGACGCCCAACGACGGCCGCCGGCCGCACGAAGATGGCGACGCCATCGGGCTGGACTGGGCCGAGGGCGTGCTGCGTGTGCTGCGCGCACCGGCCGTGGCCGAAGAGGCCTGACATGGCGACGCTGACCCAACCCGGCGCCGCCAGCGCGCCCAAGCCGCGCACCGACGGCCTCCTGGCCATCCTGGGCTCGATTCCGCTGGCCATCGTGTTCCTGACGCTGGTGCTGACGCCGCTGGTGCTGACGTTCGTGCTGTCGTTCCGGCCGTTCGACTACGGCGCGGGCATCTTGCCGGGGCACACGTTCGAGCACTACCTGGCGGTGGTGACCGACAGCTATTTCCTTGAGATCTTCTGGCGCACGTTCTGGATCGCGGGCGTCACCACCTTGATCTGCGTGCTGATCGGCGCGCCCGAAGCCTACATCCTGTCGCGCATGGGCAAGCCGTGGCGCTCGATCTTCCTGCTGGTGGTGCTGTCGCCCTTGTTGATCTCGCTGGTGGTGCGCGCGTTCGGCTGGAGCATGCTGCTGGGGCCTGGCGGCGTGATCGGCCGTGCGGCGGCTGCGGTGGGCCTGGGGCCGCTGCTGTACACGCCCACCGCCGTCATCATCGGCCTGGTGCACGTGATGCTGCCGTTCATGGTGATTCCGGTGTGGACGTCGTTGCAGAAACTGGACCCGGCCGTCGAACACGCCGCGCTGTCGCTGAATGCCTCGCGCTTTCAGACGCTGCTGCGCATCGTGCTGCCGCAGGCGATGCCGGGCATTCTGTCAGGCAGCCTGATCGTGTTCGGCCTGTCGGCCAGTTCGTTCGCGATTCCCGCGCTGCTGGGCGGACGCCGCCTGAAGATGGTGGCCACGGTGGTCTACGACGCGTTCCTGACCGAGCTGAACTGGCCGCTGGGCGCGGCGATTGCGATCGTGCTGCTGGTGGTCAACGTGATCATCATGATGGCGTACAACCGCGTGGTGGAACGCTCTTACCGCCGCAGCCTGGGCTGAAGGGGACACGATCATGCAGAAGAACGGTCCTATCGCGCTGGCGTTCAATTTCCTGGTGGTGGCGTTCGTGCTGGCGCCGCTGGTCATCGTGTGCCTGGTGGCGTTCACGCCCGAGTCGACGCTGACGGTGCCGACCACGCAGTTCTCGCTGCGCTGGTTCCGCGCAGTGTTCGAGCACCCCAATTTCATGCAGGCCTTCCAGAACAGCCTGTGGCTGGCATTCCTGTCGGCCAGCATCGCCGTGTGCCTGGCGGTGCCGGCGGCGATTGCCATCACGCGCTATCGCTTTCCGGGGCGCGATGCGCTCAATGGATTGTTCCTGTCGCCGCTGATGATTCCGCACCTGGTGCTGGGCGTGGCGTTGCTGCGCTTCTTTGCGCTGCTGGGCATGACGGGCAGTTTTCCGTGGCTGGTGTTCAGCCACGTCGTGGTTATCACGCCGTACGTGATGCGGCTGGTGATCGGCGCGCTGGTGGGCTTTGACCGTTCGATCGAGCACGCGGCGCTGTCGCTGGGCGCCAGCCGCGCCACGGTGTTTTTCCAGGTGACGCTGCCGCTCATCATCCCCGGCGTGTCCGGCGGTTGGCTGCTGGCGTTCATCAACAGCTTCGACGAACTGACCATGTCGGTGTTCATCACCGCGCCGTCGACCATCACGCTGCCGGTGCGCATGTACATGTACGCCACCGAATCGATCGATCCGATGATGGCGGCCGTGTCGGCGCTGGTCATCGGCCTGACCGCAGTGACCATGCTGCTGCTGGATCGCGCCTACGGGCTGGACCGGGTGCTGGTGGGGCAGAAATGAATTCCATGCCGGACGCGGGACGGGAGGCCCGGGAACCATGGCGATACTGAAACGGCTGGCCGAAACGGCCCGGCCCTCCGTGGCGTTCACGCTGGACGGCAAGCCTTGCGAAGCGCTGGCCGGCGACACGGTGCTGACGGCGGTGCTGACCCAGGCCGAGCGCCTGCGGCTGTCGGAATTCGGCGGCGCGCCGCGCGCCGGGTTCTGCATGATGGGCGCCTGCCAGGACTGCTGGATGCAGCGCGAAGACGGCACCCGGCTGCGCGCCTGTTCCACCTACATCGAGCCAGGCATGCGCTTGCGCAGCAGCGCGCTGCGGCCGGCGGCAGTGCCGGGCACGTTGGCCGCGGCGTGGCTCGAGGGCGAGGCGCCATGAGCATCATCTTGCCCGTGATCGTGGGTGCCGGCCCGGCCGGCGTGCGCGCGGCCCAGGCGCTGGTTGCGCAGGGCCTGCGGCCCGTGGTGCTGGACGAGGCGCCGCGCGCCGGCGGCCAGATCTACCGCCAGCCGCCACCGGGCTTCTCGCGCCCCAAGAAGGCGCTGTACGGCTTCGAACACCGCAAGGCCGATGCCCTGCACCGACAGATGGACGAACTGCTGCCGCGCATCGACTACCGGCCCGGCAGCCTGGTCTGGAACGCCGAAGGCAAGGTGCTGGACGTGCTGCAAGCCGGCGCCAGCGCGCCGGTGCCCTATACGCACCTGATCCTGGCCACCGGCGCCACCGACCGCGTGCTGCCCTTTCCCGGTTGGCTGACGCCCGGCGTCTATACCCTGGGCGGCTCGCAGGTGGCGTTGAAGCACCAGGGCTGCGCCATCGGTTCGCGCGTCGTGTTCCTGGGCACCGGTCCGCTCCTGTACCTGGTGGCCTACCAATACGCCAAGGCCGGCGCCACGGTGGCCGCGGTGCTTGATACCTCGCGCTTCTCGGACCGCCTGGCCGCCCTGCCTGGCCTGCTGCGCGCGCCAGGGCTGCTGGCCAAGGGGCTGTACTACATGGCGTGGCTGCGTGCGCACGGCGTGCCCATGAAAAGCGGGGTGCGGCCGGTGCAGGTCGACGGCGACGTGCGTGTTACCGGCCTGGCCTATCGGCAAGGCACACGGCAGCACCGCATCGACTGCGACGCGGTGGGCTACGGCTTGTCCCTGCGGTCCGAAACGCAATTGGCCAGCCTGGTGGGCTGCCAGTTCGACTTCCATGCCCGCGACCGCAACTGGACGCCGCGCCGCGATGCCGCCGGGCGCAGCAGCGTCACCGGCGTCTACGTCGCGGGCGACGGTGCGGCCATCGGCGGCGCCGATGCAGCCGAGCTGGCCGGCGAGCGCGCTGCGCTGGCATTGCTGGAAGACGCAGGTTATCCACAGCCCGGCGGCCGCGCACGCGAACTCGAAGCCCGCCTGGCTGCCAACGGCCGCGTGCGCGATGCGCTGGAACGCGCGTTTCCGTTTCCCGACGACTGGGCGGCCGATATCGCCGACGACACGGTGGTGTGCCGCTGCGAGGAAGTCACTGCGGGCACGATGCGCGCCGCGATCCACACGACGGGTGCGCGCGAAATGAACCGCCTGAAGGCGCTGACCCGCGTGGGCATGGGCCGCTGCCAGGGCCGCATGTGCGGCGCCGGCGCCGCCGAAGTGCTGGCGCACGCCTGCGGCGCATCGCCCGACACGGTGGGTCGCCTGCGCAACCAGCCCCCGGTCAAGCCGATACCGGTGGACATCGTCTGCCTGGACCGTTCCGCTAGGGGCGCGCCATGATCGAACGCATCGACACCGAAGTCGCCATCATCGGCGGCGGCATCGTCGGCGGCAGCGCCGCGCTGTTCCTGCGCCGCCTGGGCGTGCCGGTGGTGCTGCTGGAAGCGGCGCTATGCGGCGCCCGCGCCAGCGGCGTGAACTACGGCGGCGTGCGGCGCCAGGGCCGCGGGCTGGAACAGATGCCGCTGGCACGCCGTGCGCACGAGCTCTGGGGCCAGCTGCCCGAGCTGATCGGCATCGACGGCGAGTACGTGCGTTCGGGCCACCTCAAGCTGGCCTGTTCCGATGCCGACCTGCAAGCACTGCACGCCTATCGCGAACAGACCCGCGGCTTCGGCATGAACCTGCAGATGCTGGACCAGCGCACGCTGGCGCGCCGCTTCGGTTGGCTGGGTGAACAGGTCGTGGGCGGTTCGCTCTGCCCCGACGACGGCCACGCCAATCCGCGGCTGGTATCGCCTGCCTTTGGCCGTGCCGCGCGCGCGCTGGGGGCGGACGTGCGCGAAGGCACCGCCGTCACCGAAGCCATCCACGACGGCGACCGCTTCGTGCTGCGCGTCGGTGAGCTGGAAGTGCGCGCGCGCTTCCTCTTGAACTGCGCGGGTGCCTGGGCCGGCCGTTTCGCCCAGGGTTTTGGCGAAGCCGTACCCGAAACCTCGATCCATCCGCTCATGATGGTGACCGAACCCCTGCCGCTGTTCATGGACGTCAGCCTGGGCATGCAGGGCGGCGGCATCTATGCCCGCCAGGTCGCGCGCGGCAACTGCGTCATCGGCGGCGGCCGCGCGGTCGCGTCCGGCCCCGACTACGCCCGCCCTGGCCGCGACGCCACCGGCACGCTCATGGCCAACGCGCAGCGCCTCTTGCCCGCACTGCGCGGCGCCCAGGTCATCCGCTTCTGGACCGGCGTCGAAGGCAACATGCCCGACCACAACCCGGTGCTGGGCCCCAGCGCCACCGTGCCGGGCCTGTTCCACGCCTTCGGCCTGTCGGGCGCGGGCTTTCAGGTCGGCCCTGCCGTGGGCGAAGCGCTTTCCGAACTGGTCGTGCACGGCCGGTCTTCCATTCCCATCGATGCCTTCGGCATTGGACGATACACGGGGGCCGCTCACGGCGCCGTGCCTCGGTTGGGGCCTGTTCGTGAGCAAACGCTGGAGTCACCATGATGGACAAGAAACAGGGCGGCAAGGGCCGCCTGCACAAGGGGAAGTGGCTGCTGGGTGCTGCGTTGGCCGCGCTGTCGGTCGGTGCCATGGCGCAGCAAAAGACGTTGTACGTCGGCATGAACGGCGGCGACATGGAACGCGCCTTCACCCAGTATGTGTTCCCCGATTTCGAGAAGGCCAACAACGTCAAGATCGTCGTCGTGCCCGGCACGTCCACCGACGTGCTGGCCAAGGCCCAGGCCTTCAAGGACAAGCCGCAGATGCACGTCATGTTCCTGGACGACGGCATCATGGCGCGCGCCATCACCATGGGCCTGTGCGAACAGCTCAACGACGACCCCGTGCTCAAAGAGCTGTACCCCACCGCCGTCATGAAAGACCGCATGGCCGCCGGCATCGACATCGGCATGACCGGCCTGGGCTACAACACCAAGCTGTTCGCCGACAAAGGCTGGGCCCCGCCCACCTCGTGGATGGACCTGGCCGACCCCAAATACAAAGGCAAGGTCGTCTTCCAGTCTGCCTCCGGCAGCACCTTCGGCCTGCACGGCTTCCTGATGTTCAACCGCATCCAGGGCGGCACCGACCAGAACACCGAACCCGGCTTCAAGCAGTGGCCCACCACCATCGGCCCCAACGTGCTGGAATACATCCCCAACTCGGCCAAGCTGGCCGAGATGATCCAGTCCAACGAAGCCGCCATCTTCCCGCTGACCCCCACCGCCATCGCCCGCCTGAAAAAGCGCGACATCCCCGTCGAATACGTCCAGCCCAAAGAAGGCTCGGTCATCCTGATGGTCGGCGAATGCGTCATCGCCAAGAACAGCGAACCCGAACTGTCCCAGAAACTGGCCCTGTACCTGCTGTCTGCCCAGGCCCAGGCCAAGGCACTGGAAATGGGCGGCCATTTCCCGTCCAATAAGAACGTTCAGCCGCCGGCCGGCAACGAAGAGGCGCTCACGCGCTTCCAGGGCTACATGGCCAACGCCAAGATCCTGGACTGGGACCAGATCAACGCCACCCGTCCCGCCTTCAACGCGCGTTGGAACCGCACCGTCGAACGCTGACCACAGGCGCGCCGCACCGTCCCCACCGAGGACGGCGCGGCGCCGATCCCCCCAGGGCGCGACCGCGCCCGCAACGGAGTAAGCCAGGCATGCGGCTCATCATCAGGTCAGGCAGCCCTCGCGCCATCGACGAATGGCGCGAAAAGTTCAAGATCCACGCGCCCGCCCTGGACGTGGTCGACTGGCACGACGACATCGACCCCGCCACCGTCGACTACGCCCTGGTCTGGGCCCCCGACCCCGGCCGCCTCGCCACCTTCCCCAACCTCAAACTCATCATCAGCGCCGGCGCCGGCGTCGACCACATCGTTTCCGACCCCGCCTGGCCCCGCCACCTGCGCATCGCCCGCATGGTCACCCCGCGCACCGAAACCGAAATGGCCGAATACGTCCTGACCAGCGCCCTCATGCTGACCCGCGACGTCAAACGCGCCATCGACCAGCAAGCCCGCCGCCACTGGGAACTGTACGACTCCCTGCGCGTCGCCGCCGACATCCGCGTCGGCATCATGGGCCTGGGCCACCTCGGCATCGCCGCCGCCCGCCTGCTGTCCCGCGTCGGCTTCCCCGTCGCCGGCTGGTCCCGCGGCGCCAGCACCCTGCCCGACGGCCTGCCGTCCTACGCCGGCCAGGCCCAATTCGGCGAATTCCTGTCCCGCACCGACCTCCTCGTGTGCCTCCTGCCCGCCACCGAATCCACCCGCGGCATCCTCAACCACACCACCTTCGCCCAACTCCCCCGCGGCGCCAGCCTCA
The DNA here is from genome assembly GCF_000633435.1 of Achromobacter sp. DH1f. Taxonomy (NCBI): domain Bacteria; kingdom Pseudomonadati; phylum Pseudomonadota; class Betaproteobacteria; order Burkholderiales; family Alcaligenaceae; genus Achromobacter; species Achromobacter sp. DH1f. The sequence goes on from NZ_AYMF01000034.1 coordinate 90,160, forward strand.
TCAACGCCGGCCGCGGCGCCCACATGGTCACGCAAGACGTCCTGGACGCCCTGAACTCGGGCCACCTGCACCAGGCCGTCCTGGACGTCTTCGACCCCGAACCCCTGCCCCCAGACTCCCCCCTCTGGACCCACCCCAACATCATCATCACCCCCCACTGCGCCGCGATCCCCGACCGCGAAGAACGCGCCAGGCACACCGCCTGGCTGATCGAAGCAAACGAACGCGGCGAAGCCCTCCCCAACATCTACGACCCCGGACGCGGCTACTGATAGCCGCCGGCGCAAGCGCGCAGCGCCACCCGCCAAGTTGAAACGAGCAGAGCCTGGGGCGCAGGGGGCATGGGAGGGCGGGGCGTGTAGATGCGCCCGAGGGAATCTGAAGGGAAGGCCGAAGGCCTGGACGAAGATGACGAAGGGG